>MNYN01000039.1 GCA_001873105.1 Flavobacteriaceae bacterium CG2_30_34_30
TGTCTAAAATGAAAATAGCGTTTTTGAATTCTTCTCGCCAGTTTTTAAAACCTTTAATATCTAATTTGTTTGAAGTGTCAACAAAAGTGACATCTGAGTGGATTTGATTTAAATGAAATTCTATACCCTCAGTAATTATTGTTGCATCAAGACTTTGAAAATATTTTTCTAATAAAATATGAATGTCCGAGTTTAAGTTTTTATCAACCTCATTATTTTTAATATCCTTTACTAAAGAATTTGAAATAAAAATTAGGGAAGGAGTTTGAAAAACATAATAATTATCAAACTCATTTTTAATAGCTTCAACTCTTTTTACAAAAGCACTCTCCCCCAAAATCATCCCTTGGTTGATGAGTTTTTTAAAAGGTTCGTCCACTTTCAAAAATCCACGGTCATAGAGAAACTTGGTCCAGAAACGGCTGTACAACAAATGCCCGGTGGCGTGCTCGCTGCCGCCGATGTACAAATCTACATTTTGCCAGTAATCTAGTGCGTCCTGACTTGCAAATTGGTTGTCATTGTGCGCATCCATATACCGGAAGAGGTACCAGCTGCTTCCTGCCCAACCGGGCATGGTGTTTAATTCTAATGGAAATACAGTTTTGTTATTGATGTGTTCATTGCTTACTACTTCACACTTTAAAGTGTCCCACGCCCACACCTCAGCGCGACCAAGAGGTGGCTGACCATCTTCTGTGGGAAGGTATTTTTCTACTTCAGGTAAAACAATGGGAAGATATTTCGAGTCAATAGTTTTAGGTATTCCGTGAACATAATATACAGGAAACGGTTCCCCCCAATAGCGTTGACGGCTAAACACAGCATCGCGCAATCGGTAGTTGGTTTTTTGAGTGCCTTGTTTCATGTTTTCAAGTGCTTCAATAGCTTTTATAGTAGCTTCTTTGTAGCTAAGCCCGTTTAGAAAATCAGAGTTTTTATAAACAAAGCCTGTTTTTTCAGAAAAGGCAAAATCCTCCCCTAGCCCCTCCAAAGGAGGGGAACTGATACTTTTAAAAATATTGGGAATCGGAATGTTAAAATGTTTCGCGAAAGCATAATCCCTTTCATCACCACAAGGAACCGCCATTACGGCGCCTGTACCATAACTTGCCAACACATAATCCCCAATCCAAATAGGAATAGGCTCCTTAGTAAACGGATGCTCCGCATAGGCTCCGGTAAACACTCCCGAAATGGCTTTAACATCGGCCATACGCTCGCGCTCACTGCGTTTTGCTGTTTGCTCGATATATGCTTCCACCGCTTCTTTTTGTTCGGGAGTGGTTATTTTTTTCACAAGTTCATGTTCCGGAGCTAAAGTCATAAAGCTTACTCCGAAGATAGTGTCTGGCCTTGTAGTGAAAACGGGTATTTGGAATTTGGAATTTGGAATTTGGAATTTTACTTCAGCTCCTACTGACTTCCCAATCCAATTAGTCTGTGAATCTTTTAACGGCTGCGGCCAATCTGTTTTTTGCAAGCCGTCAAGCAAGCGTTGTGCATAAGCGGTAATGCGCATGCTCCATTGGGTCATTTTTTTACGTAATACAGGATGCCCCCCGCGTTCGGAAACGCCATTTACTATTTCGTCATTGGCCAAAACGGTCCCAAGTGCGGGGCACCAGTTTACTTCGGTTTCGGCGAGATAAGTGAGACGGTACTGCAAGAGTATTTTTTGCTGTTGTTCCTCATCATAAGCATTCCACATGTGGGCAGTAAACGCATCGATGTTGTCGTCGCAAACTGCGTTTACGTGTTTATTTCCCTCTATGCTAAAAACAGAGATCAATGTGTCAATAGATTCGGCTTTATCGGTTTCTTTGTTGTACCAAGAGTGAAACAATTCAATAAAAATCCATTGGGTCCATTTGTAATAGTCTGGATTGGAAGTGCGTACTTCACGACTCCAATCAAAAGAAAATCCAATACGGTCTAGTTGTTCCCTGTATCTGTTGATGTTGGTTTCCGTTGTGATTGCGGGATGTTGCCCTGTTTGAATAGCATATTGTTCTGCTGGAAGTCCAAAGGAATCATAGCCCATTGGGTGCAACACATTAAAACCTTTGTGGCGTTTGTATCGCGCATAAATATCACTGGCAATATATCCTAAAGGGTGGCCCACATGCAAGCCGGCTCCAGAAGGATAAGGAAACATGTCAAGCACATAGTATTTCTTTTTGTTGCAGTTGTTTTCCGCTTGAAAAGTCTTGTTTTCCTTCCAAAAATTTTGCCAATAGGCTTCTATCTCGTTAAAGTGGTATTTCATCTCTTGCTGTTACTTAGGCTTTAAAAATTGTTGCAAAAATACGCTTAAAGTACGAAAGACAAAACTTTGCGCGTTGATAAGTAAACTATTTAGAAATAAGAATGGAAAGTCTTTCCTAATTTATGAAAATAGTTTCGCCAACTTTAGTATTTTTACATCGTTTAATAGCCATAAATTTATGAGTTCTTCTTTTGAAAAATATCAAAAACGCCGATTAATTTCTTCTTATTTTTCGGTAGTCATCAGTATTTCCTTAGTATTATTTTTATTAGGCTTATTGGGCTTACTTGTGTTAAACACAAAAAAAGTAGCCGACCATTTTAAAGAACAAATTGCACTGACTATTTACTTAAAAGATAATGCCAAGGAGGTTGAAATCAATCAACTTAGAAAGAGTCTGTCCTTAGCTGAATATACTAAAACTGCCGAATTCATATCAAAAGAACAAGCTGCAGAAGAGCACAGTGCTGCCATTGGCGAAGATTTTATGGAGTTTTTAGGATATAATCCGTTACAGAATTCTATTGATGTATATTTGAATGCCGATTTTGTAACGCCAGAATTAATAGATGATATCTACTCAGAAATTTCTTCCAAAAATTTTGTGGATGAAGTAATTTATGACAAACCACTCATAGCTTTACTTAATGACAATGCAAAGAAAATAAGTTTTTGGATTTTGGTAGTAAGTGGTATATTTACTTTTATCGCTGTTTTATTGATTAATAGTTCTATTCGTCTTGCGGTATATTCCAAACGATTTATCATCAAAACCATGCAAATGGTGGGCGCTACCAAGCAATTTATTCGAAAACCATTTATTTTAAAAAATGTGCAATTAGGCATTATTGGGGCTCTTTTAGCACTTACAGGAATGGGAGTGGTTCTTTATTATCTTAACGCTACCTTTCCTGAATTGCAATTGATAAAAGACTATTTGCTATTAATTGCCCTTTTTGCCGGTATATTATTTATGGGTATTTTTATCACCTGGCTAAGCACTTTTTTTGCTACACAACGGTTTTTAAATTTAAGAACGGATGAACTTTATTATTAGACAATAGATATAAGATTTGAGATATCAGATATAACGAGGATTTCTTTTAAATTATTAGAGATGGATACTACAGCTAAACTTAAGGATAATTTGATCTTAAGAATTAAAAATTCAAAAGACGTTGGTTTTTTAAAAGTATTACAAGTTCTATTTGATGCTTCTGAAAAACCCACGTATGAGCTTACTGAGGAACAGCAAAATGCTATAAATGAAAGTAGGGAAGAAATTAAAAGAGGGGATTTTGTTGCTAATGAGGAAGTAATGTCAAAGACCAAAGAATGGCTAAAAAACAGATAATTTGGTCAAAAAGGGCAAATACTGAATTGGTCAATGTTCTTGAGTTTTTTAATGAGCGAAATGGAAACACCTATTACAGTGCAAAAATTCTCAATGAAGTAGAAGATATATTAAAAGTTCTATCTGAAAATGAATTAATGGGTAGGCTTACATCAGATAGGAGAAGCAGAGTGGTAGTAATGGAAGTTTATTTGATTTTTTATGAAGTAATGGATTCTAAAATCGAAATACTTTCATTCTGGGATAACAGACAAAATAATAAAAAACGAATCGATTCTAAAGATTAAAAATACAAATTCAAATTATGGGTGAGCAGAAGAGAAAACTGGAAAACAAAGAAGCATATATCTTTCAAAAAAAGAACTATAAATTTATGTTTATAGGTCTGGGCTTTATTGCTTTAGGATTTATTTTAATGATAGGAGGCGGTAGCGATGATTCCAATATTTTCAATCCCGAAATTTATAACTGGAGGCGCATTCGTTTAGCTCCGGCATTAATTTTAATAGGTTTTGCCTTTGAAATCTATGCCATTCTTTTAAACCCAAACAAAAAATAAATGAACTATATAGATGCGCTTATTCTTGGCGCTGTTCAAGGATTAACCGAATTTTTACCGGTTTCTTCTAGTGGGCACTTAGAAATTGGAAAAGTATTAGTAGGCGATCAAAGCATGCCACAAGAAAGCCTTCTGTTTACCGTAGTTGTCCATTTTGCTACTGCTTTAAGCACTATAGTTGTCTTTAGAAAAGATATCTTTGAAATTGTACAAGGAATTTTTCAATGGAAGTGGAATGAAGAATTTAAGTTTTCTTTAAAAATTCTACTTTCTATGGTTCCTGCGGTAATCATTGGTTTAGCATTTAGTGACCAATTAGAAGCCTTTTTTAATGGCGATATTCTCTTTGTTGGGTTTATGCTCATTATAACAGCACTGTTACTTTGGCTGGCAGACCGCGCTAAAAAAACCACTAAAAAAGTATCTTTTAAAAGCGCCTTTGTGATAGGAGTGGCACAAGCCATTGCCATACTTCCGGGAATTTCCAGAAGTGGGGCTACCATTGCAACATCTGTTCTTTTAGGAATAGACAGAGCTAGAGCAGCTCGTTTTTCTTTCTTAATGGTTGTGCCATTAATTTTAGGAAAAATTACTAAAGATATTTTAAGTGGCAATATTTCCACAGAAACTTCTCACTTAGGCTTATTAACTGCCGGATTTCTCGCAGCTTTTGTCTTTGGTATTTTTGCCTGCACGTGGATGATTGCCATCGTTAAGAAAAGCAAATTGTCCTACTTTGCCGTATATTGCTTTGTGGTAGGGGTGATTTCTATTATTTTTGGGTATTATAGTTGAAAGATGATTAGCAAAGAAAACTACCAAGAAGGCAAAATCCTATTAATTGACAAACCTTTAAACTGGACCTCCTTTCAGGTGGTCAATAAAGTAAGGTGGCTAATCAGAAAGCAATTCCAACTGAAGAAAATAAAAGTGGGCCACGCTGGCACATTAGACCCTTTAGCAACGGGATTATTACTTATTTGTACCGGAAAATTCACCAAACAAATTGACACCTATCAAGGACAGGAAAAAGAATACACAGGTACTTTTATCCTTGGCGCAACCACTCCAAGCTTTGATATGGAAACCGAAATTGATCAAAGGTTTGACATTGCTAATCTTACCAAAGAAAAAATTAAAACAGTTCTCCCTAAATTTTTAGGAGAAATTCAACAACAACCTCCGGTTTTTTCGGCTTTAAAAAAAGACGGAAAACGCTTGTATGAATATGCCAGAAGTGGTGAAGAGGTTGAAGTGGCATTCCGAACCGTTGAAATTTCTCTTTTTGAACTAACAAGAATAGAACTGCCGGAAATAGATTTTAAAGTGCGTTGTAGTAAAGGCACCTATATTCGCTCTTTAGCGCAAGATTTTGGAAAAGTATTAGATAATGGTGCATACCTTTCTGCGCTAAGACGAACAAAAATTGGTGACTTTTCCATTAAAAATGCCATCACTATGGAAACATTTGAGAAAGAATTAACTAGCTCACTATCTTAATTTTATACTAAGAAGTTACTCCATGTATAGTTAAAATCCTAACTTGCGGTTTTTAATTATATGCGATTTATTGATGCACATAAAGCCCTAATTATAACCGTATTACTTACGGGTATCTTTACATTATCTATTTTAAGCCTAAAACTTTCCACAACCATTAAAGCAGAAAAAGGAATACTAATCAACCTGATTGATGAAGAACTCTTGCAAGAAATTCTGGAAAAAGAACTTCAGGAAATTGCAAATAATACCACATTAGAAACCCATAAAGCATTTAACGAAGCAGATAACCCCTCAGAAAAATCACCTTCAAACGCCGCCGAAACTGAAGCTAAGGAAGGAAAAAAATCAGAAACTGCAGAACGTCAAAAAAGATATGATGAACTTTTATTAGAAGAATTAGAAGAGGAACGAATGCTTTTGTCTGTTTCTGAAAATGGCGATAATGTAGAAAGCAATACCTCCCCGGCAAATTTTAACAAACCTACCACAAAACCAAAAAAAGAAAAACCATCAAATGCCGATACTTCTACAAAAAATTTAGCGATTATTACTGCTGTAAATAAAAATTCTTCAAATTATTATAATTTGCCAGGAAGAAAAATAAAAATATTTCCAAACCCCATTTATACTTGCCCTTCTGGAGGAAAAATTGTTATAAACATTACTGTAGACAATATTGGAAGGGTAATTCAAACCAGTTTTAACCAAGGAAGTTCGACCACAGAAAACGGTTGTTTAATTGATAGTGCTTTGGAATATGCCAAAGATGCCTTGTTTACCAATTCTTCCTCTTTGGAACAATTAGGAACAATTACTTATATTTTTCCAGGACAAGGAAAAAATTAAAGCATTACTTTCAATAAATCTTTCATTGTGCTAATACCTTTATCTTTGGTAAACCAAAGTTGCAGTTCTTCCTTAAATTCTGGGGTAAGCTTGCCGTGTTTCTCTTTATAATCCATTACCATTTTTGTAGCAACGCTTGGTCTTGGTCCCCAAGTGGTTATAACCTCATTAGTTTCTTTATCAATGGCTATAAGTTTTGGAATGGAAAGTGCTCCATTAGTCAAAAAGTCTTGCATCAGCTCAGGATTTTCATCGCGTAAAACTATTTTCAAATCGATAGCACTATTTATGGATGCTATTTTATGGATTACAGGCAATGTTTGTGCTGTATCTCCACACCAACTTTCAGAAATTACCAGCCATAGCACTTCTCGAGTGAAGGCGCCAACACTTTCTTTAATATCATTTGGAATAAGCAACGTTTTATTTAAACGTTTCATCCTATGCGCATTTAGCAAGGTGTAATTTATTAATTCTTCGGTTTTAGAAATTCCTGTAGTAGATTTTTCAGAAACTAGTTTTTGCATCAAAAGCATATATTCCTCATAGGAAAAACTATTTTTTACTGCTTTTTCAATAACTTCATTTGGGTTTACTTGAATATTTTGCATATTTTTAAATTTCGTTTTATCATAATTAAGACGGCATTCAAATAGATAACTTACTTTTGTTTATCTTTAACTAAAAGGCTAAAGTAATTCTATTTCAAACTTTATTATATGACTAAAATCACAAATAGATGTCCTTGGTGCGGTTCCGACTCTTTATATGTTGCGTATCACGACAAAGAATGGGGAGTGCCTGTTTATGATGACTCCATTCTTTTTGAGTTTTTAATATTAGAAAGCTTTCAAGCAGGACTTAGCTGGCTTACTATTTTGCGAAAACGTGAAAATTTTCGCATTGCTTTTGACTATTTTGATTACAAAAAAATTGCCAAATATTCTGAAAGTAAAATCCAAGAACTCCTACAAAATGAAGGGATTATTCGCAATAAATTAAAAATTAGGGCAGCTGTAACCAACGCACAGGAGTTTATAAAAGTGCAAAAAGAATATGGCAGCTTTAGTAACTACATTTGGGGTTTTGTTGATGGGAAGCCCATAAATAACCATGTAAAATCAATGTCTGAAGCGCCGGCTACTACAACACTTTCTGATAAAATAAGTAAGGATTTAAAAACCCGCGGCTTTAAGTTTATGGGAAGTACCATAGTTTATGCCCACATGCAAGCCACTGGAATGGTTAATGACCATTTAGTGGAATGTTTTAGACACAGTAAGGTATAATTTATTTGTTTAATTTAGAATTGTAGAGTGCCAAATACTGATTTGCCTTTTCCAAATCTTTTAAAGCCTCTAATGATTTTGCATAACGGTAGTATGCCAATGGCTCCGGATTTGGATTCAATGCAAATAATTTTTCAAACCATTTTTTAGCCTCTTCAAAGTTGCTTAGATAAAAGTTTTCTGTCGCAAGGGTTTCAAAAATTTGAGAGGATTCATACCCCTCAGCAACAACCATTTCATATACCTTTATTATATCAATAGGTTTATCAGCTTGACTAGAAGGGGCATTCATTTTTTGTGCTTGAAGGGTAAACATACTTCCTGTAAGGAAAAAAAAGAATAACAATTTGGTATCTTGCATAGAATGTGGGGATTACAAGTTTTGTAAAGTAAAGGATAAAATACAAATCAATTTTGTTGAAAAGCAGTTTTTAATAAAAATATGTAAGAATATTTTAAAATATTCGAAATACTAAAAATTAGTATATTGTATTGGTTACCAAACAAATACAACTATGAGCAACTTAGAAGCAAGTTACAAATTAATTTTAAAGGAAATAAGAAAAATTTCATCGGGAGAAAAATTTATATTTTAAACCTATTAATCCTAAGCTATTTGATATTGAATTGATTAGCTTAATAATATTGGCCGATTTTAAATCTATATACTCTGAACATAAACTTTTTAGAGAATTGAACGGGACGGTATTGGAAGGGAAAATTGATAGAAGTGTTTACAACCGAAGCAAAAGAAAACTGTTCCCTTTTATAGAAGATATCAGGATGAAAATAGTTAAAAATTTTAATGCCTGTGAGAACTACTTTGTGGTTGACAGCATGCCTTTGGAAGTATGTAAAATATCCAAAGTTGCTCTTAGTAAAATCTGCAAAGAAGCGAATTATGCTGCACCGGACAGGGGGTTTTGTGCTTCACAAAATTTACATTTCTTTGGTTATAAACTTCATGCTGTTTGCTCTATTAATGGGATTTTACAAAGTTTTGATTTGTCACCGGCTTCGGCCCATGACCTCCATTATTTGCAGGATATAAAAATGCAACTTTCAGATTGTGTGTTGCTTGGAGATAAAGGATATTTATCTCAAAGGGTTCCGCTTGATTTGTTCAATGAGTTGAATATTCAATTGGAAACACCAAAAAGAACAAATCAGAAAGACAACAAACCACAATTCTATCAGTTCAAAAAATACATGAACCGTATTGAAATCTTGTTCTCACAATTATGTGATCAGTTTATGATAAGAAGGAATTACGCTAAAACTTTTGAGGGATTTAAAACTCGGATTTTAACTAAAATAACAACCCTTACAACCATCCAATACCTCAACAAGTTTGTGTTTAACAGAAATATCAACAACCTTAAAATTAATTTCGTATAATAATGCACTAAGCTAATAAATAGATGATTATTTTTTTCATTTTGTACTTTTTCACTGACCGCTAACGTCAGTTCGTCTAAAAATCAATTTTCAAAACGAATTACAAGCTAAAAATAAACAAATATTTTGAATATAAGCTTTTGTTTTAACTTGCGATGGGGATTTTGTGAAAATGAATGGAAGCCACGAAAAGAGAATCCATATCACAGCTTACCGGGAAGAATATGAACGCAACATTGAAAGAGTAAACAGCCCTAACGGTAGATATATGAAAGGCAAACGGCAAAGCACCGTGAAACCTGTATTTGGAACGCTCAAGGAGTTTATGGGACTTCGCAATGTCAATACCATTGCTATTAAACAGGTCAATAAATGGATGCATCTGGCTGCGATTGCTTACAACTTGAAGAAGTACCTGATGTTTACCAACAAGAGCGTCAAGGCAGGGGTAAATGCCCTGCATTTTTAGGGAAGGCTAAACCGTCAAGAAGACTCTTCCAAATACGGCTCCAAACAAAAAGTAGTACGGTAGCAAAACCTTAATAAGCCTAAAAGCAACAGACCAATCCCCATAGGCAATTGACAATCCCACCAGTTCAGTCAACACAGCGTTCATGCTGGGTCGTACCGACCGCACGAACGCTTAGTTATTAGGCAACGTTTTTATTTTCGTAGTGTTTGATCTCGTTCAGTTCCGATTCTTTCGATTCCTTTTCCTTCTCGATGTCGAAATCGTCTTGAAGTCCGAGCCAGAATTTTGCAGAATTCCCAAAATATTTGCTTAATCGCAAAGCTGTGTCCGCCGTAATTCGGCGATTTCCCTTTATGATTTCTGAAATTCGAGTTTGCGGAATTTTCAAGTCTTTGGAAAGTCGGTATGCGGTGATTTCCAATGGCTCAAGAAATTCGTAATTCAAGATTTCTCCAGGATGTACATTTGCTAACTTTTCCATTTTTTTTATTTTTTTAATGATAATCGATTATTTCTACATCGCTTGCGTTTCCTTTGTCCCAAATGAAGATAATCCGCCATTGTTTATTAATCCGAATGCTATAGAATTCGCCCAATTTTCCAGTCAGTTTTTCCAGTCGGTTTGAGGGTGGTATTCTTAAGTCAGCAATATCTTGCGAGTTGTTCAACATTCTCAATTTCCGACGTCCAATGTTCTGAATTTCAATCGGCATTTTTTTAACTCGGATTCCGTTCCAAATCTGTTCGGTCTCTTTCGAGCCAAAGGAAATAATCATATGCTTGTTTTACGTTACTAACGTCAAAGATAAGTAAAATATTTTAATTTGTAACAGATTTTCTCAAATGTTGCCTAACGGCAGTTCGTCTAAAAACCAATTTTCTTACCGAACCACAAGCTAAAAATAGGTAAATATTTTGGTTTTAAGTCCTTGTTTTATGTTGTAATGGTGATTTAGTGTAAATAAATGATAGTCAAAAAAGTGGCTCTAATGGTCTTAAAATGGCTTCTTAAATCCCAAAAATAATGGCCAAGCCCTCTTAGGTAGGCTTTGAGTGTGTTTTTATCCAGGATGT
>MNYN01000084.1 GCA_001873105.1 Flavobacteriaceae bacterium CG2_30_34_30
GTACATGGCAGCCTAATGGAGGATTTGATGATCCTACTTATGGTGATGTTGGCATTTACACAGTCCCAACGTATATTATGTATGATGGTGCTGGTGTTCCTATAGGAGGAAATTATGGCAATGGTGACCCTAAACAACGTCGCTTTGCTCCCATAGGGCAAGGGTTTATGATTAAAGGAAATGCTAGTATAGATGGCCAGTCCGGTCAAGTGGCAACATTTACTAATGCAATGCGCAAGTTTATTCCACAAGGTGCCGGTACATATAGCGAATTTAGAACACCAAATGCAGCATCGGTAAGCGAAGTTGGAGATTCACCAACCCCTATAGAAGAGCCTGTATATAGCACACCCGGCATTCGTATTCATACCGAAATCAATGACACCTATGTACGGGATATGGTACTCATGTTTTCTGATGAAACTACGTGGGGCGAAGATAGAGGTTGGGACTCAAGACATCCCAAAGTGATTCCCGGTGGTGATACGTTCTGGATTTTGAGAGGAACCGATGCACGATATGTAATTCAAACCTTACCACTTGACCTAAACGAGTACATTCCTTTTGGAATCACTGCAAATGCGCCTACCATCTTCAAAATAAAAATTGTTGATTTTATGAATTTCAACAAAAAAGTATTTTTATTTGATCGATTATTAAATACTTACGCCCCTCTTTGGGAATATGTTGAACTTAATTTGCCGGCAGGAACGTATGAAAATCGTTTTTATATCAGTTTTGTGGACTTTAACGATCGCGCTTTAACCCAACTTGAAGAATTAAAAGAAGAAGTACTTGCTAAAGTAGAAGTATTTCAAAACAACCGTATCTCGCAACTAGAAGTGTATAACCCGGAAGTAATCGACATTAAAAATGCTTCGGTTTATGATATGAGTGGTAAATTAGTGATTAACGAAAAAAACTTAGGCAAGCAACAACGCTATTCCTTTTCTACTGCCAATCTTAGCAGTGGAATTTATCTCGTAAAACTAATTACTACTGATGATGCTGTCATCGACTATAAAGTAACCGTTCACAACAAAAATTAAAAATATCTTTTCTACTTTTACAGTATGGAAGACTATTTACTACCTTGTTTAAACAAAAAATTATTCGGTATAGAATGTTTGGGCTGTGGCATACAACGTGCCACAGTCCTTCTTTTTAAGGGTGAGTTTCTTGCTGCCTTTAAAATGTATCCGGCTATTTATCCTTTACTTCTTCTTCTACTCTTTTTACTAGTAAATATTTTTGTAAAATTTAAACACGACTTTAAAATTAAAGTGGGTCTTATTATCATCACTCTCTTTATTGTTGTTGTGAGTTATTTGCATAAAATGCAGATTTTATTTTAAAAACCATTATGATATAAAAAAATAGTACTTTACATAAAAACAGTTAACCAACCAAACCATTTATTATGGAAAAACAAACCTTACCCAACTCCACACTAATTTTAGTTTTTGGCATTATTTCAATCGTTACTTGCTGCTGCTATGGCATTATCGGATTAGTTTTTGGTATCATTGCTATTGTATTGGCAAATAAAGCTACTAAAGTTTACTTGCAATCTCCAGAATTATATTCTGGCTATACCAATGTAAAAACAGGAAAAATTCTGGCTATTATTGGCGTTATTTTGAATGCTATTTACTTGATTATTGTTATTTTTTATATAGCAACAATAGGATTCATAGGAATAGAAGAATTGCAACAAGAAATACTTAAAAACTACGGCATGTAAAACATGTGGACACCATCCATAAAATCATAAAGCGGCTAATTGCCGCTTTTTTGTTTTAAAAAATGTATCTATCTAAGGATTAATTTATTACCTTTAATTTAATAACCAACAACCTTTTTATTATGGAAAATCAGAATAACCAAGTAATGACAACTTCTGAATGGGTAATTACCCTTCTAATCACCGCTATTCCTTTAGTGGGTTTGATTATGCTTTTTGTATGGGCTTTTGGAAGTGATACCAATGCAAACAAAGCAAATTGGGCAAAAGCACTCCTTATATGGTATGCTATTTTGCTGGTAATTTACTTGCTTATCTTTATGCTTTTTGGAGCTGCAATGTTCGGGTTTATGAATAGCCAGTCCTATTAAAAGAAAAAACGCCCAGAAAATTTTGGGCGTTTTTTTTATTTTTCAAATTCTTTTAGCGTCTTGATGATAATAGAAACGCAATCCAGTAATTGTTCTTTATTCATCACTAAAGGAGGTGCAAAACGGATAATATTACCGTGAGTTGGTTTTGCTAATAAGCCATTGTCACGTAGTCGTAAACAAATATCCCAGGCAGTAGTACTATCTTCCGCATCGTTAATAACAATGGCATTTAATAGACCTCTACCTCGCACCAGTTTAACCGTTTTGCTTGTAGCGATGTATTTATTGATTTCACTTCGGAAAAGGATGCCTAACGTTCGGGCATTTTGCGCTAGATTTTCGTCTTCCACCACGTCAAGAGCTGCCATAGCAACAGCAGCAGCTACAGGATTTCCACCAAAAGTTGAACCATGTTGTCCAGGATGAATGACATTCATTATAGCATTGTCCGCCAGCACGGCAGAAACCGGATATGCGCCTCCAGAAAGAGCTTTTCCTAAAATTAAAATATCCGGACGGCTATAAGATTCTTGACGTTCACAATGACCTTGACAAGAACAATTGCCACAAACGGCAAGTAGTGCACCGGTACGTGCTATTCCGGTTTGAATTTCATCAGCCATAAAAAGAACATTATGTTTGTTGCACAATGCTTTAGCTTTTTGCATATAATCATCGGCAGGGGTATAAACTCCTGCTTCCCCTTGAATAGGTTCTACTAAAAATCCGGCGATATTTTTATTGTTAAGCAATGCGTTTTCTAAAGCTTCTATATCATCGTAAGTAATTTTTATAAAACCCGGCGTAAAAGGACCAAAGTTTTTTCTGGCATTGTCATCGTTTGAAAAAGAGATTACCGTAGTGGTTCTGCCGTGAAAATTATTTTCACAAACAATAATTTGTGCTTCCGTTTCGGCAACACCTTTTACTTCATACGCCCATTTTCTAGCAATTTTTATAGCCGTTTCAACTGCTTCGGCTCCGGTGTTCATCGGCAATACTTTATCATATTTAAAGTATTCTGTCACGTATTTTTCATAGGGGCCCAGCATATCGTTGTAGAATGCTCTGGAAGTAAGCGTTAAGGTTTGCGCTTGTTTGTTCATTGCATCTACAATTTTTGGATGGCAATGTCCTTGATTAACTGCGGAATAAGCAGAAAGAAAATCATAGTACTTTTTTCCATCCACATCCCATACATAAACACCTTCGCCCCGTGTTAACACCACAGGAAGTGGGTGGTAGTTATGCGCTCCATGATTTTCTTCTAAAGCAATAGCTTGTTGTGATGTGATTTTGTCTAAAACCGGCATAATTTGAATTGTTATAATTTGTACTTGGTTATTCCTTAGCTTTCCTGATGGTAGGTATTTCAGAAGGAGAGAAATCATCCAAAACTTTTGCAAAATTAACCAATATTCTTGTAATAACCCTAAGGAAGGAGACAAGAATATATTTCATTCACTTTATTTAGATATTTCTTTTCACTTTTAATCATTATTGTTTGGTTACATTTTTCAAAATAAACAGGTCGCCCCACTGGAGCTTTACACCTTACTTTTCACCATATTATACAAACATTTCGCTCTTACAGAGCTGTTTTAAGACCCATCTAGACGCCTTGTTTTAAAATATAGATTTTCGTTAAAAACACAAGCCACATCAGGGCGACCTGCTTGTCAAGTCCAATTTAGATTGAGATAGATTAGTTTTTATTAATTCTTATTGGACAAAATGATTTTAAATATAAAATTGAATAAATAAATATTCTTATTTCCTATCCAATAGATTATTTTTGCTTTATGGCAAGAAAGAAAAACAACAACCAAATTTTTGAAAATATTGAAGTACTTGACGCAGGAGCTAAAGGAAAGTGCATCGCAAAAGCTCCCGACGGTAAAATTATACTTATTAGTAATGCAGTACCCGGAGATATTGTAGATGTGCAGACCACAAAAAAGCGAAGTGCTTATTATGAAGGGGATGCTATTGTTTTTCATACACTTTCCAGTAAAAGAACTACTCCCAAATGCGTCCATTTTGGCGTTTGTGGCGGTTGTAAATGGCAGGATATGCAGTACCAAGACCAACTTTTTTATAAACAAAAAGAAGTAGAAAACAACCTCAAGCGCATTGGTAAAATGGAATTGCCAGAAATTTTACCCATTCTAGGTTCTGAAAAGCAATACTATTACAGAAACAAGATGGAATTTTCTTTTAGCAGCAGCCGTTGGTTAAGTCTGGACGAAATACGCTCTACCGATGAAATTTTCAATAAAAATGCACTGGGATTCCACATACCAGGTATGTGGGATAAAATTTTAGATTTAAAAGAATGCCATTTGCAGGACGAACCTTCCAATAGTATTCGGCTTGCCGTGCGAAATTTTGCAATAGAAAATAATTTGACATTTTTCAACTCCAGAGAGCAATACGGCCTATTGCGCACCTTAATGGTGCGAAATACCTCTATTGGGGAAGTAATGGTTTTGATACAATTTTTTGAGGAAGACCAAGAAAAAAGAGAGTTATTATTAACGTTTATAGCTAACCGTTTCCCGGAAATTACTTCCCTCCTATATGTTATCAATTCCAAAGGAAACGATACGCTTTATGATCAAGACATACTGCTTTATAAAGGTAGAGATCATATTTTTGAAGAAATGGAAGGACTGCGGTTTAAGATAAATGCGAAGTCCTTTTACCAAACCAATTCAGAACAAGCGTTTGAATTATACAAAGTAACCCGTGATTTTGCGGGATTAACAGGAAAAGAGTTGGTTTATGATTTATATACCGGTACAGGAACGATAGCACAATTTATCGCAAAAAAAGCAAAAAGAGTGGTTGGCATTGAATCTGTACCCGATGCCATTGAAGCTGCTAAAGTAAATGCCCAATTAAATGGGATAGACAATGTAGCCTTTTTTGTGGGTGACATGAAAAAAGTGTTTAACGCTGCTTTTACTCAACAAAATGGCATTCCGGATGTAATAATTACCGATCCACCAAGAGATGGAATGCACAAAGAGGTGGTGGAACAAATTTTAAACATTGCTCCGGAAAAAATAGTGTATGTAAGTTGCAATAGTGCTACACAAGCACGAGATTTGTCGCTGATGGATGCTGATTATAAAGTTACCAAAGTACAACCTGTAGATATGTTTCCGCAAACCTATCACGTAGAAAATGTTGTACTTTTAACAAAAAGAAGTAAAGCATAATTCTGATGCCAATAATAAATATGACTAAAAAGATTCTACATCTACTTTTGCTGCTGACGATGCTTTCTGGATGCACTCGAGACGACATTTGTATCCCAGAAATTCCTAAAACCCCTTTATTAATCGTTCGTTTTTACGATGCACAAAATCCGGATAATTTTAAAGCAACCACAAATTTTACCGTTGTAAAAGAAGGGGAAGAAGTTGCGCTTTTTGCTCCTGTATCTATAGATTCTATTGCTATACCCTTAGCAACTTCGGAAGACTTTACCAACTATTTATTTGTAAATAATGCTACAGAAACCGTTCCAGATATAAATTTTATTTCCTTCAACTATACACGAGCAAACGAATTTATAAGCAGAGCCTGTTCTTTTAGAACAAATTTTAATGACTTTTCTTTCCTTTTAGATACCACCTCTTCCACTAGTTGGATAGAAAACATAGTTTTAGTAACCGATAGTATTAATGTAAGAAACCAACATGCAGCACACATTAAAATTTATCATTAGTATTTTTCTTTTAGGAATACAATTTATTGCTGCACAAACCACTAGTGCAATAGCAACCGACACCATAGATTATCGCGAAAAATATGGACTGCGATTGGGTATAGACATTTCTAAACCAGCACGGACATTATTGGATGAAAACTATACCGGTTTTGAAATAATGGGAGATTATAGAGTGTATAAAAAATATTATGCAGCAGTAGAGTTGGGCAATGAACAAAAGACAACTTTTGATGATAATCTCACCTCAAAAGGAAACGGAAGTTATATAAAAATTGGGTTTGATTATAACTCGCATAACAATTGGGTAGGATTGCATAATGCCATTCACGGAGGGTTGCGATATGGTATCTCCAGTTTTAAACAAGAGCTTTTAAGCTATACCATTGCAACGGCAGCTCCTTTTTTTCCTCCGGATATACGAGAAGACCCCATCTCTTTTAATGGATTAAATGCACAATGGGTAGAATTTCTATTTGGGGTTAAAACAGAAATTTTAAGCAATTTATATCTTTCCATCCATCTGAAATTAAAGCGAAGAGTTAGCGAAAAACAACCCGAAAACTTTGAAAATTTATACATTCCTGGTTTCGGAAGAACCTACGAAGGCAGTAACTTTGGTGCTGGTTTTGGATATGGTATTTCTTATTTGATACCTATTTATAAAAAATAAACCCATCATACCATTAAATCATCTTACCATCCAATAATCATTAATTCTTGCTAGCCTTTTTACTACCGCTATACATTTGATAGTTTACAAAACGCCCTTCCAGCTTACCATTAAACACTTTTATTTTTCTGGAAGGTCGTAAGCCCACAAATTTTAATGCTTCAAGATTGGCAGTAATAAACCATGCTTGTGAGTTAGGATAGCCACGTTTCAAGGTATCACCTATATCCGTATAAAAATCTTCCATATCAATGGAAAGACGTTCGTCATAGGGTGGATTGAAAATAAGGTATAATGGCTCCTCGCCCTCTTTTTCGGTATCAAAAAAATTGCGTTCATGAACCGTTATAAATTCCTCTAAATTTGCGTTTTTTATATTTTCTTTCGATTTCATTATCGCTGATGGCGCTTTGTCATAGCCTATTATTTTAAAATCAAAATTGCGAATACGTTTTAAAACAGAGGCTTCAATAGCAGCAAAAAGCGTTTCATCATAATCTACCCAGTGCTGAAAACCAAATTCTTTTCTGTTAATATTAGGCGGAATATTACACGCAATCATGGCGGCTTCAATCAAAATTGTACCACTTCCACACATCGGGTCTAGCAAATCGCATTGACCTGTCCATCCGGAATGTAAAATCAACCCTGCTGCTAAAACTTCGTTGATTGGCGCAATATTAGTAACCGTTCGGTAGCCGCGCAAATGCAAGCTTCCGCCGGAGCTGTCTAAAGAAACGGTACAAACATCAGTTTGTATGTGAATATTGATACGCAGGTTGGGATGATTGGTATCAATATTGGGTCGAACACCGGTGGTATCTCTAAATTTATCTACAATGCCATCTTTCACTTTATGAACCACATATTGCGAGTGGGTAAAATTCTCTGAAAACAACGTCGCTTCTATCGCAATCGAATCTTCAGAAGACATGTACTCTTCCCAATGCATTTCATAAATTTTTCGGTGCAAGTCATGTTCGTTTTTTACCTTAAAAGTATGAATAGGTTTTAGAATTTTAATTGCAGTACGCAAGCATAAATTTGCTTTGTACATAAAACCTGTATCCCCTTTAAACGTTACATTACGGGTGCCAATTACAATGTCCTGAGCACCAAGGTCACGTAATTCTTTTGCTAAAAGTTCTTCAAAACCAAAAAGGGTTTTGGCTAGCATTTTAAAATTATTTTCCATAAATCAACTTCTGTATGGCGCAAAAATACGCTAATTTTGGGGGGTTAAAGAATCGCAATGCAAAAAGAAACAGAAAATTGGTTTACCTCTTGGTTTGATACCCCATATTATCATATTTTATATCAAGACAGGGATTTTGAGGAAGCACAGACTTTTATGAAAAAAATCACAAAAAGGCTTGCTTTAAAAAAAGGGCAAAGCATTTTGGATCTTGCGTGTGGAAAAGGGAGACATGCTATAAATTTAAACAATTTAGGGTATGATGTTACCGGTGTTGATTTATCTCCAGCCAGCATTCTTTATGCCAAAGATTTTGAAAATAAAACATTACATTTCGATGTACACGATATGTGCAAACCATATCCCAAAAAATTTGATGCTGTTTTTAATTTGTTTACCAGTTTTGGTTATTTCGAAAAAGAAGAAGATAATTACAGAACCATCACTGCCATAAAAGCCAATTTAAAAGAAGGAGGCAAAGCCGTCCTGGATTTTATGAATGTGGACTATACTATTAAAACTCTCATAGAAAAAGAAACAAAAACCGTAAATAAAATAACCTTTCATTTACATAGGTATGTTAAGGACGGTTATATTTTTAAAGACATTTCCTTTATAGACAACAAAGAAAACTATCTTTTTACCGAAAAAGTAAAAGCTTTGACCAAAGAAGACTTTATGGCTTATTTTAAAAAAGCAGGTATTGAATTAATCGATACCTTTGGAAATTATAAACTTGACCCATTTATTCTCGAAAGTTCGCCTAGATTAATCCTTATCTTTAAGTAATGAATTATCTCTTACCCATCATTGCCATTGCAGTAGGATATCTTTTTGTAATCCTGTTTAAACCAAAAAAAGCAAGCAACATTAAATTGTTTTTGGCTTTTAGTGGTGCCTTTTTATTGGCTTTAACAGTTTTTAAACTCCTACCGGAAGTCTATGCATCTAACAATAAAAATATCGGACTTTTTATAATGGGGGGTATTCTACTCCAGATATTTTTAGAATTTTTCTCCAAAGGCGCAGAACATGGCCACGTGCATGTACACTCGCCAAACAAAACCTTTCCGTGGTTGCTTTTTATCAGTTTAAGTGTTCACTCCTTTTTAGAAGGTATACCCATTCACGACCATGACACATTACTTTTAGGCATCATAATTCATAAAGTTCCTATAGCCATTATCCTTACCCTGTTTTTTATACAAGCAAAATATTCGCAAAAAAACACCTTATTATTTTTATTTCTTTTCTCGCTTATGACCCCTTTAGGCAGTTTTGCTGCAGAAGAAATCGCTTTTATAAAAGACTATTACATAGAAGCCTCTGCCATAGTCATCGGTATCTTTTTACACGTATCCACAACAATTTTATTTGAAAGCAGCGAAGGACATAAATTCAATCTAGCAAAATTAGTAGTTGTTATTTTTGCTACATTTTTAGCATACTTGCTTTAAATAACCCGCAAGAAAATAAATAAAAAGTGAAAAAGGCTGCCCAGCAACACAAAAACATGCCAAACCACATGACTGTATTTCACTTTATGCCTGAGGTAAAATAAAATACCCACCGTATAGCTTAATCCGCCTAAGGAAATAAGTGCCAACCCTAAAGCATCAACGCGAGCTATCAATGCCTGTACGTCAAAAACAATCAGCCAGCCCATCGCAAAGTAAAGAAGAACCGAAAGCACTTCATACCTTCCGGTAAAAAATATTTTTAAAATTGCCCCAACAAAAGCAATCCCCCAAACCGTCCAAAAAAGCTCCCAACCCAAACTATCCTCTAAAGTAATTAAAACAATAGGCGTATATGTTCCAGCAATTAAAATATAAATACTAATATGATCCAGAATCCGGTATCTATTTTTGCGTATCTCTTTTTTTTCGTAATGGTAAATAGTAGAAGCAAAATAAAGCAATGTTAGGGAGATGCCATACATAAAAATAGCTAAATAGCTTTGAAGGGTTTCATGGCTATCATAAATAAGCATAAGCACAAAACCCAAAACACTCAAGGCAAAACCGATGCCGTGGGTAATCCAGTTATAAAATTCTTCTTGTTCTGTTTGCGTGCGCATATTTATATAGTAAGCATCAAAAATAAGCAGAATTATTTGGGCAACTCTTTTAAAACCGAAAAAGGTTTTAAAAGACCGCGCTATATGCTATATCTTTTTTTGCGAAAAGCAAAAAGGATGCCGCTACTATTGCTTTTGTGGGAATGAAGAAACTGTAAAGATTTGAAAAAAAAACTCAGCGTCCTTGGCGACTTTTCGGTGAGTATAAAATCCATTTAAAACAAAAAACCCCTCATCAAAAGATGAAGGGTTTTTAAAAGAAGGCGGCGACATACTCTCCCACCGAGATGGCAGTACCATCTGCGCAAACGGGCTTAACTACTCTGTTCGGAATGGTAAGAGGTGAGCCCCGTTGCTATAACCACCTTAAGCTTTAAAGAAGTAGTGAGACATTAGTAATGAGACAAATCTCTATACTCAAATCTCCATACTAACTTCTAATAAGTTAACATAAAGGAAAAAATAATACTAAAAATATAAAAGTGTGTTAGTAACTGTATAAAAGAGTGTGCTTCCTTCCATTCTTGCGAATGGAAGGAAACGGTTGTACATAAGCTTACGGGTTATTAGTATCACTCGGCTATGACATTACTGCCTTTACACCTATGACCTATCAACGTGGTAGTCTTCCACGACCCTTAAAAGAAATCTCATCTTGTGGTGGGTTTCGCGCTTATATGCTTTCAGCGCTTATCCCTTCCCGACGTAGCTACCCAGCAATGCTCCTGGCGGAACAACTGGTACACCAGAGGTCAGTCCAACTCGGTCCTCTCGTACTAGAGTCAGATCCACTCAAATTTCTTACGCCCGCTGTAGATAGAGACCGAACTGTCTCACGACGTTCTGAACCCAGCTCGCGTGCCACTTTAATGGGCGAACAGCCCAACCCTTGGGACCTTCTCCAGCCCCAGGATGTGACGAGCCGACATCGAGGTGCCAAACCCCCCCGTCGATATGAGCTCTTGGGGGAGATCAGCCTGTTATCCCCGGCGTACCTTTTATCCTTTGAGCGATGGCCCTTCCATGCGGAACCACCGGATCACTATGCT
>MNYN01000040.1 GCA_001873105.1 Flavobacteriaceae bacterium CG2_30_34_30
ACTTTGAGCTTTCATAATTGTTATTGAATTTCCAAAACGCCATCAGCATCTTATGATGCTGTTCCTGCATTTTATAAACTGGATACTGTTCTTTTATTTTACAATGCCAACCAATATATTTCCTATCTTTATAACGCCACAGGCGAGAAAATACAGGGCGGAGCGTTAAAAAACATCCCAGTGGGCTGTTTTAGCGAACGAGCCAGCCTGCCGCGCGGAAAAAATTGTAAACGAAGTGAATACCATTTTTTATTAAAAACCAAGACAGTTTGTCCACCACCCATTATAGAAACGGCTTTCCCTATTTTGACCATGTACTACAGTTTTTCCCCACCCCGGAGGGTTATGTAAAAAGCATTAACTCTTAAAAAATGTTTAACACATAAAAAAAGCGGCTACTTTATTACAGTGTTGCTTTTAAATAAAGGGTAGAAACCTATTTTTTCTTATTGGCTTCTATGATGTATTTTTCCAGAGCCATAGTCATGGAAGGGGTTTCTGGTGTAGGTGCCTGTATGTCAATACGCAAACCGCTTTCAATAGCAGCTTGCCCGGTAGTGCTTCCAAAAACCGCAATGCGAGTATCATTTTGTTCAAAATCAGGAAAATTTTCAAAAAGGGACTTAATTCCCGTTGGACTGAAAAAAACTAAAATGTCATAATACACATCCTTCAAATCGGAAAGGTCACTCACTACCGTTTTGTAAAAGGTGGCTTGTTTCCATTTTACTTTAAGACCGTCTAATATTTCCGGAATTTCAGGCATTAAAACATCAGAACAGGGCAAAAGAAATTTTTCGGTTTTGTATTTTTTTATGATAGGGGTAAGTTCAGAAAAAGTTCGTTTTCCAACATAAATTTTTCGTTTTCTATACACTACATATTTTTGTAAATAAAAGGCAACCGCTTCTGAAAGACAAAAATATTTTAAGGTATCGGGCACTTTGTATCGCATTTCTTCAGCGATTCTAAAAAAATGATCTACAGAATTTCTGCTGGTTAAAATAATGGCAGAATAGTCATGTAAATCTACTTTTTGTGCCCGAACATCTTTGCTGGAAACCCCTTCTACGTGAATAAAGGGTCTGAAATCAACCTTGACTTTTTGTCTGTCAATGAGTTCAAAATATGGAGAATTTTCTATTATAGGTTCTGGTTGGGAAACCAAAATTGTTTTCACTTTCATAAACCTGGTTTTAATTATTGAATTTTCAAACTAAACAATTGCCTTGTAAAGGATGAGATAGGGTGAAATTTCAAGAGCGCAAAGATATAAAATAAAATAAAAAAAACGGGCGATTATAAACTTTTCATTGGTTCGGTAAGTATAAAACAAAGACAATAGGTTGACCAAAAGGAGTATTAATATAAGGATAAGCAGCAATAGAGGACTTTGCGGAAGGGTATATAGAAATAAAATATTTATTCCTAATAAAAAAATTCCCATAAGGTTTCTATAGCTTAATTTATGGTATAGATAGATTTCTAAATACTCGTCAAAAGAAAATAGGTTAGCAATAATTTTTTCAATATAAAATTTAACCCCTAAAAATAAGGTGTAGTATGAAACGATTTGAAGATAGAGCAAGACTCCTTGCGTTTTAAATTCATTAAAAAAAACGGTAATGAGAAAATACAAAAAAATAGATACAGAAAGAATTTGCACTAGAAGCAATAAAACATTAAAAGTGCTAAAAATTGTCCGGTTTTTGCCGTGAACTAAAAAGTATTTATTTGAAATGGGGAGTAAAAGTAACTCATTAAACCTATTGCTGTTTATTAATTTTGCAGCTGTTAAAAGAATTAAGCACAGAATTACTACTAAGGTAATCCAATCCATAGTGTTATTATTTCTTATGATTTGTTCCAAAGGATTCTATTTATTGATGCAAATCTAAAGCAATTTAAGGAAGCAATAGGAAAATTTTGGGAGTCTTTTATGTATAAAAATGAGTACATTTGCTCAAAATTTTAAGGAATGCCCGAGGCAATTGTCGTCATACCAACTTTCAATGAAATTGAAAACATAGAGCGTTTGATTAGAAATATTTTTTCATTACAACGCGGGTTTGAAATTTTGGTGGTGGATGATAATTCACCCGATAAAACGGCAGATAAAGTAAGGGAGCTTATCAAGGAATTTCCGGAGACATTGCATCTAGAAGTTAGAAAAGAAAAAATGGGTATAGGCACAGCATATATTCACGGATTTAAATGGGCATTGCAGAAAAATTATCAATATATTTTTGAAATGGATGCCGATTTTTCACACAACCCGAATGATTTAATTCGGTTGTATAATGCCTGTGTAAAAAGAGGATTTGACATGGCTATTGGCTCCAGATACGTCGATGGTGTAAATGTAGTGAATTGGCCAATGAGCCGAGTGCTACTGTCTTGGGGGGCATCAAAATATGTTAACATAATTACCAGAATGCCAATTTGCGATACTACAGCAGGATTTATTTGTTACCATCGTAGGGTATTAGAAAAAATAAATTTAGATAAAATACATTTTGTTGGGTATGCCTTTCAAATTGAAATGAAATTTAAGGCTTACTTAAGCAAATTTAAAATAATTGAAGTTCCTGTAATCTTTACAGACCGAACTAAAGGCGAATCAAAAATGAGTGGGAGCATCATTTCTGAGGCAATTTTTGGAGTAATAACCATGAAATTTAAAAGCCTTTTTAACCGCTATGAAATTTAAAAAATGAATGTCATATTAATAAAAAATGCCAATGTGGTCAATGAAGGTACTATTTCGAATTGTGATGTACTGATAGAAAATGACTTAATTGTTGCCATAGCTGAGTCTATAAGTGCAAAATCTGCTAACACACAAATAATTGATGCTGAAGGAAAATATTTACTGCCGGGTTTAATTGATGACCAAGTGCATTTTAGAGAGCCAGGCCTAACCCACAAAGCTACTATTGAAAGTGAATCAAAAGCGGCAGTCGCCGGGGGAATCACTTCGTATATTGAAATGCCTAATACAATCCCTCAAGCTACTACGTTAGAAAAACTGGAGGAAAAATTTGCTATAGCCGAGAAAACCTCTTGGGCAAATTATTCATTTATGTTTGGAGGCACAAATGATAATTTAGAGGAAATTTTAAAACTAGATCCTCAAAAAGTAGCCGCAATAAAACTGTTTTTAGGGTCTTCTACAGGAAACATGTTAGTAAATGACCCTAAAGTTTTGGAAGCCATTTTTTCAAAAACCAATATGCTCATTGCTACGCATTGTGAAGACGAAGCCACCATCCAAAAAAATCTTCAAATACATTTAGAAAAATATGGTGAAGACATCCCTATATTTTGTCACCCAAACATAAGAAGCGAAGAAGCGTGTTATCTTTCTTCCTCCTATGCTGTAGCTTTAGCTAAAAAAACGGGTGCAAGACTTCATGTTTTTCATCTTTCTACGGCTAAAGAAACCAAGTTGTTTAGCAACAAATTGCCTTTGGCCAAAAAAAAGATTACTGCTGAGGTATGCATACATCACCTTTGGTTTACCGAAGAAGATTATAAAACAAAAGGCACTTTAATTAAATGGAATCCTGCCATAAAAACCATAAAAGATAGAGAGGCTTTATGGGAAGCACTTCTTGATGACCGCATAGATGTTGTTGCCACAGACCATGCTCCACACACTTTAGAGGAAAAAAAAGAAACATACACAAAAGCCCCTTCCGGAGGCCCACTTGTACAACACGCACTAGTGGCGATGCTTGAAAACTACCACCGCGGTAAAATTTCATTAGAAAAAATTGTAGAAAAAATGTGCCATAATCCCGCAATCCTTTTTCAAATTAAAAATAGAGGATTTATTAAAAAAGGATATAAAGCAGATTTGGTGTTAGTTGATTTACATTCGCCTTGGGCTGTAAAAAAAGACAATATTTTGTACAAATGCGGTTGGTCGCCATTTGACGGATATACGTTTACCTCAAGAGTAACACATACTTTGGTAAATGGAAAATTGGTGTATAACAATTTTAAATTCATACATTCCCCAAATGCAGAACGGCTTGAATTTAATAGATAAATGGGTTACAAACTATAAAACTAATATGAAAAAGCATCTTATTTTCCTATGGATTAGTTTTTCCTTTTTAGGATGTCAAAATGTGGAATACCCCAAAAAACCTAAGAACTTAATTCCCGAAGATAAGATGGTTGAAATAATGACCGATATCCAACTTTTTCATACCGCAAAATCCTACAACCGAAATCCACTTCAAAAATCAGGACTGTCTCCTTACCATTATATTTATGAAAAACATAATATAGATAGCTTACAGTTTGTAACAAGCAATACCTATTATGGATCAAATCTTAAAATATACGGCACACTTTACAGTAGAGTAAAAGAGGGCTTAGAAGTTAAAAAAGCTAAAATAGACTCCATTCTTGCAAAAGAAAAAAGAATAAAAGATTCCATAAAAATAATTACAGATTCGCTTCGATTATTAGAAATAGAAAAACCGATTCTTCCTGTTTCTACAGAGCTGAAAAAGTCTGAATAACTTATAAAAAATTTGTTTTTTTAAAGTTTGAAACGGTATTTATAATGGTTTCATGTAAGGAAATAAATGTGTAACCAAGGGCATTTTTTATTTTTTGATTGTTGTAATGTTTTTTTGAAACCATTGCATTGGCAGTACTTTTAAAAAGATTTTGCCTGCTTCCCGTTAGCGCACTTTTTAAAAAATCAAGTTTCCAACCTAAAGTTAGCATCCACGATTTTAGTTCTATTTTTGGTGGATTTTTACCAAAAGCTAACGCCATAATGGAGAGCAATTTTTTATAGGAAATGTTTTCTGAAACTAAAATAAAACGTTCGTTTTTAATAGGACTTTCCATTAATTGAATACAAATGTTTACTACATCCCGTACATCTACAAAACCCATTTCGCCATTGGCAAAAAAAGGTTGCCCTTTATTCACTTTTGAAAATATAGCACCTGTACCTGAATTCCAAAATCCACTGCCTAAAATAACTCCCGGATTTACAATTACAGTAGCCAGACCTTCTTGTGCTCCTCTCCAAACTTCCATTTCTGCTCCATATTTTGTTATGGAATAATCACTGTTTTCGGCATCTGGATTCCAAGGCAAATCTTCATGAATAAGCTGCAAGTGTTCGCTATTTCCAAGTGTAGCAACACTACTAATGTGGCACAATTTTTTTATCGCAAAGAATAAAGAAAGGTTCACGACATTTGCAGTACCTTCAATATTCGATTTTTTAAGTTTGTAAAAATGTTTTGGGTGAAAACTAACATAAGCCGCCGCATGATACACTTTTTCAACACCTTCAAAAGCCAGTGTCAATGCTGGAATATCGGTAAGGTTGGCTTCTACCCATTCAATTTTATTGAAAAGAGGTTCCCAATTTTCGGTATAATAAGAAAATACCTGCTTTACCGAAGCAAAATCACTTGTTGTTCTGTGAATAGCTCTTACTTTGTTTCCTTCTTTAAGCAGGGAATAGAGCAGATGTGCTCCTACTAAGCCTGTGCCTCCGGTTACTAAAATCATAGCACTAAAATACTCTTTTTTCTTTTTGTGCTTCTTCTTTTAAGCGATAAATCTATCTTTGCAAAAAAAGTATTCAAATGCACAAAAATTTTGTAGAAGAATTGCAATGGAGAGGCATGATTCATGATGTGATGCCCGGAACAGAAGAACATCTTATGGGAGCTATGCGCTCTGCTTATGTGGGTATAGATCCTACGGCAGATTCCTTACACATAGGTCACCTTGTTAGTATAATGATGTTGCGCCATTTTCAGCTATGTGGGCATAAACCGTATTCTTTAGTTGGGGGTGCCACGGGCATGATAGGCGATCCTTCCGGAAAATCAAAAGAGAGAAATTTACTGGATGAAGAAACTTTGCACCACAATCAAAATGCTATAAAAGAGCAACTTTCCAGATTTTTAGAATTTGATGGCAATGCAAAAAATGCAGCAGTTTTAGTGAATAATTACGACTGGATGAAAAATTTTACCTTTTTAGAATTTATTCGTGACGTAGGAAAACACATTACCGTTAATTATATGATGGCAAAAGATTCTGTAAAAAAACGATTGACCGGGGATGCTTCAGAAGGGATGTCCTTTACGGAATTCACATACCAATTAGTGCAAGGATATGATTTTTTACACCTGTTTAGAGAATATAATTGTACCCTTGAAATGGGAGGAAGTGATCAGTGGGGAAACATCACTACCGGAACAGAAATGATTAGACGCATTGCAAATGGAAAAGGGTATGCATTAACCTGTCCATTAATCACTAAAGCAGATGGATCTAAATTTGGAAAATCAGAAGGAGGAAATATATGGCTGGATGCTAATCGAACTTCTCCATATAAATTTTATCAGTATTGGCTGAACACTAGCGATGAGGATGCGGCAAAATATATAAAAATATTTACCCTATTAAATAAAAATGAAATAGAAGTTTTGTTAAATGAACATTCTGAAGCACCTCATTTACGCATTTTACAAAAACGATTAGCAGACGAAGTGACAACGATGGTACACTCTGAAGAAGAGTTACATAATGCCATTTCAGCATCCTCTATTTTATTTGGAAACTCTACTTCAAAAGATTTGAAAACATTGAACGAAACCACTTTTTTAGATGTTTTTGAAGGCGTGACGCAGGCCAAAATTTCAAGAGAAAGCATTTCAAAAGGAGTTGAGATCATTGCCGCTTTAGCAGAAAACACAGGATTTTTAAAATCGAATAGCGAAGCAAGAAGAGCATTAAAAGAAAATTCAATTTCGGTAAATAAAGAAAAGGTGGAAGAAGGATATATCATTACAGAAAGCGATTTGATTAATAATCAATTTGTGCTGCTGCAACGAGGTAAGAAAAATTACTTTATTATAAAAGTGGTATAAAAAAAGAAACCCTGGAGCGTTTGGTTACTCCTAGGGCTTCTACCAACTAACTAACCAAATCATGTTCCATCTTAGCATGTAACTATTCGGGAAATATTATTTTTTACTTAATTTTTGTAAGCAATCTATTTTATAAGACCTAAGTCTAATGAACTTGTGTTTCATTACAATTTTAAGAAAAATATAACATATTATTTTTTGAGAAAAAGTTTTTTGCGAAGAAATATTAAAGAATCAACAGGTTGCAGCCCCTGATATCACTGGTGTCAAAGCGGCCAATAACCTCAAAAGTACCGTTAGGAAATACTTTGCCTAAATCTTGTGTGGCGATAAACGAGCAGGAATTTCTATTAGCAAGATCAATAATGTTAATGCCTCCGGTTTGGTTTTTTACTAAGGAAAAAGGATCTTCTGGATCGCGAGTAAGTACTTTCATCCATGATGGACATTCAAAAATACCGTTTTCTTTAGAATAGGCTTGTGATAGTAACTCGGTCATGCCATATTCACTATGAATTTGAGATACGCCAAAACCATTTTTCAAGATAGTATGCAAATCGTCTCTCACAAGCTCTTTGCGTTTTCCTTTCATGCCTCCTGTTTCCATTATAATAGTATTTTTTAGATGGAAGGAATGTTTTTCAATTACATCTAAAAGTGCAAAGGACACGCCAATTAGCAGTGTTTTTTGACCACTTTCTTCCAGAATATGAATTTTTTCAACAAGCGCATCTAATTGATGTAAATAAAAACCACTATGTGAATTACAGCTTTTTTCAATGAGGTCATGTACCATATATATTAAGGAAGAACCATCTCTTTCCAAATAAGAGGGTAGTAAGCCTAAAATAGCATACTCTTCTATATTTCCATAAAATTGTTGAAAAGCGGCGAGGTAGCTTTTTTTATACAGTGAAACATCAGTTACATAATGTTTGCTGGTTTGCATCCCTGTAGTTCCGCTGCTGGAAAATACAATTTCAGCTTGCTGCTTAGAGGAATTTACTTTATGTGATTTAAAAAAGGATATAGGTAAAAAAGGTATTTCTTCTATTTCCTTAATATCACTTGGATTTTTATATAACAAATCGCAAAATGAACGGTACACAACATTATGCTCAAATTGGTGTTGAAAAACTTCTAGAGCGTTGGATTTAAAATCACTTGCAGAGGTTATTGAAAAAATAGATTCCGGAAGCATTGAAATTTTTCTTACATTTTAATTTGGGTAAAGATACTAAAACAAAAAAGCCTTCACTCAAGGTGAAAGCTTTTATGAACATACTTTATTTAAAAAACTTATTTAATAATCAGTTTTTTAGTAGTGGTGGATTTGTTATCAGTAACTTGAACTAAATAAATACCAGCCTTTAATGAAGAAACATTAAGGGTATTGTTTGTTAGTTGTTTAGCAATTACTTTTTTTCCTAAAACATCAAAAACAGCAACTTGAAGCGGTTGGTTGTTTTTTGTTTGGATAGTAACCACACCGGTAGAAGTTGGATTAGGATACATAGAAAAACCATTCAAATCATTATCAGATACAGAAAGTGCTCTCACATAAGTACCAAGTGGCCAAGGTGTAGCTGCAGTACTGTTTGAAGTTTCATTGTCATTAGCATTAATGCCGCTAAATGTCCAGCTTGCTAAAACAAAAGTTACACCATCAGGACCAGTATTGTCATTTCTGTACGCCCAACCATCAAGATATTCCCAAGGTTGGCCTGTGCCACTTAAATTAATGTCACCAAAAGTATCAATCACGTTACCTGTAAAAACACCTCCACCAGTATCTACAACATTATCAAATAATTCAAGAGCATCATCACCATTGATAGAAGCTGCACCAGAAACAAAGGTTGGCGGGATGCCAAAATAGTTTAAAAATTCAATATCTTCAGTACCAATATAAAGGTAAGACCCCGCAGTAGCCGATCCGGACATTACAAATTCAATACCATCAGTACCGCCACCATTGTTAGCAGATCCAAAGCCATACGTGCTTAAATCTGCAATATCATTAATTACATATATTTCAACGGCTTTAGGAAGACCTCCAGGAAGAGGACCGTCAAAAGCTCCGGTCAAAACCATGTCTTGTGCTGAAATCCCAAAAGAGATTAAAGCAGAAAATAATAAGAAAGTAATTTTTTTCATTTTAGGTTTGTTTAAATTTATACTGCAAATATATAAAATTCTTTTGCTTCAGACCATTAATGCGCAATTTTAAAAACCATTTAACTATAAAATAACATCGTTTAAAAATCGATAAATAAAATAATTATATTTGTAAATTATTGTATGTTAGGTTTTTGTAAATCGTGGTTTTATTATGTTACTTTAATGTTATTATTACTTGTAAGAATGAATACCAAATTAGAATATAGAGTATCTTTACGGTTAGAAAATCATTTCTAAACCTTTAAAAAATGAAAAAAAAGGACATTAAAATATTATTAGTAGATGATGAACCAGATATTTTAGAAATAGTTGGTTACAATCTTACTTTAGAAGGATATCAGATTATTACTGCGGAAAATGGACTAGAAGCCCTAAAAAAAGCAAAAAAATACCATCCGCATTTAATCATTTTAGATGTGATGATGCCTGAGATGGATGGTATAGAAGCTTGTGAAAAATTGCGCTCCATTCCTGAATTGTCAGATACAATTATTACTTTTTTAACAGCTAGAGGCGAAGATTACTCCCAAGTTGCAGGATTTGAGGCTGGGGCAGACGACTATATCACTAAACCTATTAAGCCAAAAGTATTAGTAAGTAAGGTAAAAGCACTTCTTAGAAGATTTAAAGAAAACGCTTCAGAGACTCCCAATGTAAATCTTGGAAACCTTATTATTAACAGAGAAGAATACAAAATTATAAAAAACAAAAAGGAAATTGTTCTTCCTCGCAAGGAGTTTGAACTACTTTCACTTTTGGCATCTAAACCGGGAAAAGTTTTTAAACGAGAGGATATCCTTGATAAAGTATGGGGAAATGAGGTAGTTGTTGGTGGTCGAACCATTGATGTACATATTAGAAAATTGAGAGAAAAAATAGGAGATGAAAGTTTTAAAACCATTAAAGGAGTAGGATATAAATTTGTTGTTTAATGGCAAAGAAAGTTCAAAAAACATATCATTTTGCTGCACTAACCGCCCTTTATTTATCTCTTTTAATAACTGTTTTTTTAATTAGTATTTTTTATAAAAATGCTAGTGTTTCCTATTTATACCTACTCTTTTCCTTTATCTTTATTTATGTTTTCAGCTTTGTAATAATTCAATATCGAGTTAAAAGATTTATTTTTAAACAGGTTAAGAAAATATATGATAATGTAAGCCTGCTAGACGCTACTACCTTAATTCCAAAAAACATAACTACAGATATGGCAACTCTTACACGAGAGGTAGAAAAATTTGCCGAAAACAAAAAGTTGGAAATCGAAACTCTAAAGGTTAGAGAAAATTATCGAAAAGAATTTATGGGAAATATATCCCATGAACTTAAAACCCCTCTTTTTACAGTTCAAGGCTATATTCTTACTCTATTGGATGGAGCGATTAAAGACAAGACCGTTCGAAAAAAATATTTACAAAGAGCAAGTAAGGGAGTAGATAGACTCATTTATATTGTCAAGGATTTAGATATGATTACGAAATTAGAACTAGGAGATCTTAATATTTATAAAGAAGATTTTAACATTATTGAATTAGTACAAAATGTTTTTGACTTATTAGAAATGAAAGCCATTAAAAGGAACATCATACTAACTTTTGATAAGGTATATAGCGCTTCCATTTTTGTAAATGCAGATAGGGAACGCATTCAACAAGTACTTACCAATTTAATTGTAAATTCTATAAAGTATGGAAAAGAAGGAGGCACAACGGAAGTAAGTATTGAAGACTTCATCAAAAATAAAGTTATTGTTCGGGTTACCGATAATGGCGAAGGCATTGCTAAGGAAAATATTACTAGAATTTTTGAACGATTTTATAGAGTAGATAAAAGTGGCTCCAGACGCGAAGGAGGTTCTGGATTAGGGCTTTCTATTGTTAAGCATGTTATTGAAGCTCATAAAGAAAAAATTTATGTAGAAAGCCATCTTGGCATTGGGTCTGAATTTTCATTCACCATCGAAAAGTCCAAAAAAAGAAACTAAATCTTTTGGTTTTTCACTTATTTTTAATCCTCTATAAAAAGACAAAATCCCCAGTTCTTTTACGGTAAACTTTTCTTGTTTGCAGCTAGGAGCAATTCCCAACCCTTTTAATCGCTTTGCTAAATATTCTTGTTCAAACTGTCCCGGTGTAGGTATAAAAAACACCTTTTTTTCTAAAACGGCAATATCCATTATTGTTGTATAGCCAGACCGAGAAATGATTATCTCACTTTCATTGATAGCTTTTTCAAGAGCTTTACTCCCCATAAAATTATAAACTCTAAAATTGTCTTGGTTATAACAATGTTGTTGTTCCTCAACTTTTCCTAAAACAAAAAGCACCTTTTTATCTATGTTGTGAAGTTCAAGCATTAACTTTTCTTCCAAATAAGTGCGTTGTGGTTCCGGACCGGAAAGTAAAACTAAAATATCATATTTTTTTTCCAGCGATTTTTTTTTCATCCTGCTTAATGGCCCAATGTAGGTAACATTTGAAGGAACGTTGACAAGATGTCCAAGCTTACCACTTAGGTTTCCTATGCCTTCAATATCCGGCACCCAACAAGCATCATATTTTTTAATAATATCCAAATGTATTTTTGTGCTTAACCACGTTGTATTTCCAGTTAGGACATTAAGTTGATGGGTAATAAAAACAGAGGGCACCTTTTTATTTCGCACGCCCAAACGGTTGTCAGAAATAATGCCTTGAATTTTGCCAGCAGCAACTAACTCCCTTACTATTTTTTTTTCTTTTTTAACCGCCTGTAACATTTTTGGGCTATCAAAAAGTAATTTCCACTTAAAAGCCTTAGCGTTTTTAGCATAGGTAATCTGGTAGGAAGGAAATTCCAAACACTCTAACTCCGGAAATTCCTTTTTTAGTAACTCTAATGCCGAACCATCAGAAGCTAAAAGAGGAATAAAACCACTTTTTTGCAAAGCATGTATAATAGGAATACATCGTGTGGCATGACCTAATCCCCAATTTAATGGGGCTACTAAAATTGTTTTCTGATTTTGCATAAAACAAAGATAAACATAATTAGTACTGGCCAATATTTCCTTAATTTTGTCAAAACCTTAAATAATTGTTGTGGGAAGCAAAAACAAACAAAGACGATTTAAAGAAAACGAAACTTTTTCAAATGTTCTTCAACCAAAAAGAGAAGATCTTGTAGATGCTACTTTCCCATTAAAAGGAAATTGGAGAAAGGATTTTTTTAAAAATAATAACCCCATTGTTCTTGAATTAGGATGCGGTAAAGGAGAATATACAGTAAGCTTGGCTCAGAATAACCCAGATAAAAATTTTATAGGAATAGACATCAAAGGCGCCAGATTTTGGCGAGGAGCTAAAACGGCTCTTGAAGAAAATTTGCCCAATGTTGCTTTTATACGAACACAAATTGAGTTACTGGAATATGTTTTTGCTGAAAGCGAAGTTTCTGAAATATGGATTACTTTTCCGGACCCACAAATAAAATATAAAAGAACCAAACATAGGCTTACCAATGAATCCTTTTTAGAAACCTACAAAAAAGTACTTATACCAGAAGGAATCATGCATTTAAAAACCGACAGTGAATTTATGCACGGATATACCTTAGGACTCTTACACGGACTTAAAAAAGAAATTTTATATGCACATCATAACGTGTATGCCAATGAATATTCACCCAAAGAAGTGACTAATATCCAGACCTTTTATGAGAAGCAATATCTTGAAGTGGGTAAGAAAATAACTTACATTCAATTTAAAGTAAGTTAATTTATTTTAAGTATATTCACTTCATAAAAAAAATTGATGCATGTTTTCTTCTATTTTTTATTTGGTTTTATGGTTGCACTAATAGGTGTTATTCCACCAGGATTGCTCAACTTGACGGCGGCAAAAATAACGGTACAGGAAAACCGAAGAAATGCATTCCTATTTTCTTTAGGAGTTGTTATAATTGTAGGTTTTCAAACCTATCTCTCTCTGATTTTTGCTAGATATTTAGACAAGCACCCTGAGCTTATCCAATTGCTACAAAATGTAGCACTTGGCATTTTTTTATGTATCACCATCTATTTTTTATGGATTGCTAAAGATACCAGACTATTAAAAGAAAAAGAAGTCTATAAATCGAAAAAACGACGCTTTTTCTTAGGAATTTTTCTCTCTTCCATCAACCTTTTTCCTTTACCCTATTGGGTGTACATGAGCATTACTTTCTCTTCCTTTGGCTGGTTTAATTTTACAAAAACATTTATTATAATGTGTGTCATAGGTTCCGTTATTGGTACTTTGTTGATGTTGATTCTTTATGCGCAATTTTTTAATTATGCAAAAGAAAAACACAAAGCGTTTCCTGTGAATATGAACTATATTGTAGGGGGTATTACCGGAGTTATTTCTGTGGTGATGTTAATTAAAATTTTAAACGATTTGTAATGCCTAAAGTGGAAACAAATTTTTTTGAAAAAGTTTATGTATTAGCCCGGCAAATTCCTTTTGGAAAGGTCACCTCCTATGGCGCTATTGCAAAACACTTAGGTTCTGCAGGTAGTGCCCGAATGGTAGGGTGGGCAATGAATGCCTCACATAATAAATCGGATATTCCGGCTCATAGAGTGGTTAATCAAAAAGGACTTCTCACCGGTAAACACCATTTTGACGGCACAAATGTTATGCAGCAACTTCTCGAAAATGAAGGAATTAAAGTGATTGACAATCAAATTCAGGATTTTGAAAAACACTTTTGGGAACCCGGCGCAATAGAATAATACAATGTTGCACACCCTTCAAATTTAAAAAAAGTTAAAGGCAAAAGGAGGGTTTTTTAGAAAAATTACAATAAACACAAGAAACCTAGCTAATCAATCTCTTTTTAATGAGATAAAGGATGCCCAATCATTTTCATAAAACTACTTTCTAATATTAAGTTTTCCTCGTACATTTGCACTTTAGAATTATTCTAATTAAGCTATTAAAAAGGAAGTATGAAGATAGATAAAAAAGACATTCTCGCTGCTCTAGAAACCATTTCTATTTCCGGTGAAGGAAAAAATATGGTAGAAAGTGGTGCTATTCAAAATGTAGTTACTTTTGCCGATGAGGTCATTGTGGATATGCTGCTAACCAACCCCGCCTTACATATAAAAAAACGTGCTGAAGCAGACGTTATTAAAGCCATTCATGAAAAGGTTTTTGATAAAGCACAAGTTAAAGTAAACATTAAAGTAAATGCTCCCGACAAACCAAAAATAAAAGGAAATTCCATTCCCGGCATGCACAATATAGTAGCAATTGCCTCCGGAAAGGGAGGTGTTGGAAAATCTACTATTACTGCTAACATAGCAGTAACACTTGCTAAAATGGGATTTAAAGTGGGGGTATTAGATGCCGATATTTACGGACCATCCATACCAATAATGTTTGATGTAGCTTCAGAGCGCCCACTTTCTGTAACGGTTGATGGCAAATCTAAAATGAAACCGGTAGAAAACTATGGCGTAAAAGTACTTTCTATTGGGTTTTTTACACAACCTGATCAAGCAGTTATCTGGCGTGGACCTATGGCAGCTAAAGCACTAAACCAGTTGGTTTTTGATGCCGCATGGGGTGAATTAGACTTTTTATTGATTGACCTTCCTCCAGGCACTGGAGATATTCACCTTTCCTTAATGCAAGCACTACCTATAACAGGAGCTGTTGTAGTAAGCACGCCGCAAACCATTGCTTTGGCAGATGCCAGAAAAGGGGTAGCCATGTTTCAACAGGAAAGCATTGACGTGCCTGTTTTAGGAATTGTAGAAAATATGTCCTATTTCATTCCTGAGGAATTACCGGAAAACAAATATTATATCTTTGGAAAAGAAGGAGCAAGAAACCTAGCCGAAGATTTAGGGATTCCATTTTTGGGAGAAATTCCATTAGTGCAAAGCATCCGTGAAGCAAGTGATGCTGGAAGACCTGCCGCACTTCAATCTGGCACAGCCTTAGAGAAAGCCTTTGAAATATTAACCCAAAATGTCGTGCAAGAAACTGTAAATCGGAACGAAAACCTTCCGCCTACGCAAGCCATCCAAATAACAACGATGGCGGGATGTAGTGCCGTAAAAAAATAAGCTATGAAAGGAGAAGAGTTAAGGTTACAAGTAGAAAAAGCACTAGAAGAAATTCGCCCATTTTTACAAAGTGATGGTGGCGATATTAAACTCGTTTCCATAGAAAATGACAACCAGGTTATTGTGCAATTACAAGGGGCTTGTGTGGGTTGTAGTGTAAATCAAATGACCCTAAAAAGTGGTGTTGAAATGACTATAAAAAAGTATGCGCCTCAAATTGAACACGTAATTAATTTAGGAGCTCATAACTGATATAAATCAGGTTAAATCAAACAAGAATTTTTTAATTTTGTTTGATTTTTTTAAATTAGAAGATGATCGATGATTAAAACCGATATATTAATAATAGGTGCAGGTCCTACGGGACTTTTTGCTGTTTTTGAAGCAGGATTATTAAAACTTAAATGCCATTTAATTGATGCACTTCCACAGCCCGGTGGTCAATGTTCCGAAATTTACCCTAAAAAACCCATTTATGATATTCCGGGATTTCCAGAAGTCCTTGCGGGGGATTTAGTAAAAAACTTAATGGAACAAATAAAACCCTTTCAACCGGGATTTACTTTAGGCGAACGCGCTGAAACGATTGAAAAGTTAGATGATGGTTCCTTTGTAGTAACCACAAATAAAGGCACTAGGCATCAAGCTCCCATAGTTGCAATTGCTGGCGGATTGGGTAGTTTTGAGCCAAGAAAACCACTTATACCAAATATACAACAGTTTGAAGATAAAGGAGTAGAATACATCATCAGAAATCCGGAAATCTACAGAAATAAACGAGTGGTTCTAGCCGGTGGAGGGGATTCAGCATTAGACTGGAGTGTTTTTCTTACTAACATCGCTTCCGAAGTAACTTTAATTCATAGAAGAAACGAATTTCGTGGGGCTTTAGATTCTGTTGAAAAAGTTCAAGAGCTTAAAAAATTAGGTAAAATTAACCTAATTACCCCCGCAGAAGTCATAGGTCTTCGTGGAGTCGATCATTTAGATGGCGTTCTGATTCAGCATGGCGAAACACAAACGGAAGAAATTATAGAAGCCGATCATTTTATACCTCTTTTTGGACTTTCACCTAAATTAGGACCAATTGCGGATTGGGGTCTAGAAATTGAAAAAAACGCCATTAAAGTAGATAATGCGTTAGATTACCAAACCAATATTCCAGGTATCTATGCCATTGGCGATGTGAATACGTATCCAGGTAAACTAAAGCTTATCCTTTGTGGTTTTCACGAAGCTACTTTAATGTGTCAAAGTGCATACCAACGTATTTTTCCCAATAAAAGATATGTAATGAAATATACTACTGTAGGAGGTATAGATGGTTTTGATGGAAGCAGAAAAGAAGCGCCAAAATCAGTTATTAAATCCATTGATTAATACTTCTTATTTCTAAAAAAAACAAAAAACAATAGTCATGCAAGATGTTACCATTACAGTAATGGATAGGGAAGGTGTTAGCCATGAATTACTGGCGCCAACTGATATGAACATGAATTTGATGGAAGTTATGAAATCTTATGAAATAGCTCCAGAAGGCACCATAGGAATTTGTGGAGGAATGGCTATGTGTGCTTCCTGCCAATGCTATATTGAAAGTGACCATAAGTTGGCAAAAAAAAGTGACGAAGAGGAAGCCATGCTAGCGGAAGCTTTTTTTGTGAAAGAAAATAGTCGTTTGGGTTGTCAAATTCATATAGATCCCAATCTCAATGGCCTTAAAGTTACTCTTGCACCTGCTGAAGAATAATAAAACCCCGTCATATTTTTAAAATGTTACAGGGTTTTATTTATAAAGTGAAATAATTTTATTGCTATTTATTTCTATTTAAAAGCATCCAGACCAGTAATATCCATTCCAGTAATTAATAAGTGAATATCGTGCGTACCTTCATAGGTAATTACACTTTCTAAATTCATAGAGTGCCTCATAATACTGTATTCGCCTGTAATGCCCATTCCGCCTAAAATTTGTCTAGCTTCTCGCGCCACTTTAATTGCCATATCAACATTATTTCTTTTTGCCATTGAAATTTGTGCGGAAGTGGCATTACCTTCATTTCGCATCACTCCCAGTCGCCAAGCAAGTAGTTGTGCCTTGGTAATTTCGGTGATCATTTCGGCAAGTTTCTTTTGTTGTAACTGAAATTGACCAATGGGTTTTCCAAATTGCATCCTTTCTTTAGAATAACGTAAAGCAGTGTCATAACAGTCCATTGCCGCACCTATGGCTCCCCAAGCAATCCCAAATCTAGCAGAATCTAAACAGCCAAGAGGTGCTCCAAGTCCAGACTTATTGGGCAATAAATTTTCTTTTGGTACTTTTACATTATCAAAAATCAGCTCGCCTGTAGCTGAAGCACGAAGTGACCATTTGTTGTGAGTCTCCGGTGTTGAAAATCCTTCCATACCGCGTTCAACGATAAGACCATGAATTCTGCCGCTCTCATTTTTAGCCCAAACAACTGCTATTTGCGCAAAAGGGGCATTAGATATCCACATTTTGGCACCATTTAATAGATAGTGATCTCCTTTGTCTTTGAAGTTAGTAGTCATACCGCCGGGATTACTGCCGTGATCGGGTTCGGTTAAACCAAAACAACCCATCCACTCGCCGCTGGCAAGTTTGGGTAAATATTTTTTACGTTGTTCTTCATTGCCATATTTCCAAATGGGATACATTACCAAAGAAGATTGCACCGAAGCAGTAGAACGAACACCACTATCGCCACGTTCAATTTCTTGCATAATTAGTCCATAAGAAATCTGATCTAAACCAGCACCTCCGTATTCTTCGGGTATATATGGTCCAAAAGCACCAATATCAGCTAAGCCTTTGATGATTTGCGTTGGGAATTCTGCTTTTTGAGCATATTCTTCTATGATGGGAGAAACATCGCGTTTTACCCATTCGCGAGCTGCATCACGCACTAATTTATGCTCGTCAGTTAGTAAGGCGTCAAGGTTGTAATAGTCAGGTGCTTCAAATAAATCTGGTTTCATGAAAAGGTCTCTAAAATTGGTTATGCAAAAGTACGTATTGGGTTAGGATTGAGCAATGCTAAAAGGGTAAATTATTTTGAAATTTATTTGTAAATCACATCGAAAGCCGGATAATAGTAAGAATAAGTAGGAACACCAAAATAGGTGTATAAATTAATTTGTTATGTTTTGCTAGTAAACCTGTCGTTTAGTAAATGTAGCCTTCCCATTTTTAGGGAAGGCTACAATTTTTGGTTGTCTTTTTAGTTTTAAAGTCTCATTATAAATTCCGTTAACGAGTTTTTTTGCAATTCGGGATCCTGCTTTATCTCGATAATATTCATAAATTTTTTCTAGTTCTTTTTGAGAAAAATCAGTCCAAAATAATTTTAATTCCATTTATCAATTTTGACTTTTAATTCGCTAGATTCTATTAGTCGACCATTTATTGAGTCTTCCATAGATTTGTCAATTCGGGAATTAAACTCCTCAATTGACATTGGTTTAAAATCTCCATTATCAGAATTTTTGTTTTCTTTTCTAAGGATTTTTTCAAGCCGCGAAATTACATCTTCACTTTGAATCTTTAAAAACTCATGAATAAGTTCCAGTTTTCTTGTTTGTAAATCCATTTTATTAGCTTTTTATCAAAGATACAAAATTATCAATTTGGTTATTAATTTTTCTTAAATTGACGAATTTCACAGCTTGTTGCCAACATGCATATAAACGCATCTCTTATTTTTCTCCCAACTAAAATACAATAATTCTTCAAAGGACAGTGAAATTTTTAAACTCCCGTAAATCAACCACAAAAACAAGTACAAACGACTACAACCGTTTCTAAACGAAAGTAAACGATAGTAATTATGTAATAACCGAATAAAATTTGAATCCTGTTTCATCTTTGCATCGTCGAAACATAAGTTCGATAGTATCAATTGTTTAACATTAAATTTTAGTATTATGAACGCACTTAGAAACAAAGTACAGTTGATTGGAAGATTAGGTCAAGAGCCTGAAATCATTACCTTCACCGATGGCAACAAAATAGCTAAATTTTCTTTAGCTACGGATGACAGCTACAAAGACAAAGACGGCAAAAAAGTAGAACGCACTGACTGGCACAACATCGTCATCAAAGGCGGGCTGGTCAAGGTAGTGGAAGGCTATGTAAACAAAGGACAGGAAATCGCCCTGGAAGGCAAACTTGCCACCCGCTCCTGGGAAGACAAAGAAGGCAACAAACGCTATATCACAGAGGTGGTGTGCAATGAGTTGTTATTGATGGTTAAATAGTAAAATCCCAATAAACAAATTCCAAATTCCAAACTGGGTTAATTCTTGTTTGGAATTTGGTGCTTGTAGTTTGGTACTTTTTATCTATAATTGCTAAATATGGATATATTTTATATATTTGATGAAACACATTAAATTTTAAGTCATGAACATTAGTTTCACAAAAAAACAAGAAGCATATATCGCTGAACAAGTAGCTTCAGGTGATTATCAAAACAACAGTGAGGTAATCCGGGATGCGCTCCGCTTACACAATATTTACAGAGAAAAAGTCATTCAGGATTTAAGAAAAGAAATAGAAAAAGGTTGGAATAGTCCAGACAGTTCTAAAACAATGGAAGAAATTATTTTTTCAAAAAAGAATTAATATGAAGTATGTTCTTTCAGAATTAGCTGAATTTGACATAGATGAAATCTTTGATTATGGCAATTACAAGTTTGGAAAGGAACGAGCTATCAATTATCTGATTGGATTGCAAAGTCATTTTGAAGCTTTAAGCTTAAACCCAGGAATTGGCAGAAGTCGAAATGAAATAAAAACTGGATTGCTTAGTTTTCCATGCCAGTCACACATAATTTTCTATAGAATTCTGGATACTCATATCCGTATAATTAGGGTACTTCATGGTAGTCGTGATCTACCTAGTCATTTCTCAACAATATAATTTCGTAATCGCGGATTAAAGCTTCAGGTAAAAATCCTTCACCAACTTCTTAAATGCATCCGTATATTGATGCCGCGAGATTTCTAGTACCAGTTCCTTTACCTCCACACTTTTTTCAGCAAAGGAAAACTGTAGCAAACTCCTTTTTATAGCACTGTTTTCTGTTCCGCGAACGCGTGTAATATATTTTGGAAAGAGGTTATAATTTTGTGCAGTTTGGATAAACTTTTCCTCTTCGGAATAAGGAATAATTACTGCAAATTCCCCTGCATCGGTAAGTAATTGGGAAGCATAGGCAACAAGGTCCTCAAAAGACAAACTGTCCTGAAAACGAGCTTTTTTTCTGTTCTCAGGAAGACCAGCTTCTTTTTTGTTGGGAACAAAAAAGGGTGGGTTAGATATAATCAAATCATATTTTTCATCTCCAGTTTCTTCTACAAATTCATCCAAAGAGGCATGATAACAAAACAAGCGATCTGCCCAAGGGGAGTTTTCAAAGTTTTCTACACATTGCTCATAAGCGCTTTCCTCAATTTCAATAGCATCAATTAGTTTTGCATTACTTCTTTGAGCAAGCATTAAAGCTATAATTCCGGTACCTGCGCCAATGTCTAAAATAGAAAATGGATTGTTTAATGCTACCCAAGCACCCAACAAAATACCATCTGTGCCAATCTTCATGGCACATCGGTCTTGTTCTACGATGAATTGTTTAAACTTAAAGGGTTTCAATTAAATTTCAATATTAAAAATTCTAAATTCCAACTTAGGTTTTGGTTATAATTGTTAATAAAATTTTTCGTAATTCGTTTGCTTCTTGGATTAAATCTTCAATCTCCAATCTTTCCATGGCGTTTAAGTCTCTTAAAAGCTTAAGCCAAAGTATAGATTCTTTGGCTTCTTTTCTTGCTATTTTTAATCTAAATTTAAAATCTTTATCGCCAAGTTTTTCATTGGCTTCAATATAATTTGCTGCAATCGACCCTGAGGATTTGATTAATTGTTTGCCATCTTCTATATTGGAAATAGTTCTGTTAAGCTTACTGACAACTAACCGGCAGTTTTTTGCAAAAATATAAGAACGCTCTTCCAAATCATATATTTTTTCTTGTCCCATAGGTTTTGATTTTGGAATTTGGAATTTTTTAAGTTTTTGGAATTTGGAATTTGTATATTGGAATTTTTAAAGATATATATCTATCAACCCTTCCGGCGTATCCAATAACAGTATTTTATTCTTTTTGTCGACTTTTTCAATAAAATCATCATTAAGGGGTATAAGGATTTCTTTGCCTTCGCGGTCAATTTCAAAAAGTGCCTGTGCGCCGCTGTCATTGATTCCTTTTAAAATCCCCACTTTACCAAAATGAATGTCTTTTACCATATATCCTATGATTTCGTGAAAGTAAAACTGGTCGTCTTCCAGTTGAGGTAATTCCGCTAAAGGAAGATAAACCTCCAGACCAATGAGATCATCTGCTTTTTTTTCTGAATCAATATCTTCAAACTGAACTCGAAGTAAAGTGGATTTGTGAAGAGCACTTTTTTCAATAAAAAATGGAATCAAATTTTTGTTGAGGTCAACAAAAACAGATTCCATTTGGGTGTACAATTCGGGTTCGTCTGTATCTAATTTGATAAGTACTTCGCCCTTAAAGCTGTATTTTCTAACAATTTTGCCTAAGTAGAAACAATCTTCCTTACGCATTGTTTTGTATTAAGCTTTAGTTTCGTCTTCCTTAGCTTCTTCAGCTTTAGGAGTCTCTTCTGTAGTTACTTCTGTTTCAGGAGCGGCTTCTTGAGTTTCTTCTGTTCCTTCTTCTACAACTTCTTCCGGAGCATTTGCAGCAGCAGCTTCGGCGGCGGCGGTAGCCATACGTTTTTCATTTACAGCTTTTTCAGCGGCAAGTGCATCTGCTTTTGCTTTTGCTTCAGCTTTTGAAAGACCTTCTTTTTTAGAGTCCACTCTTCCGGCTTTTTCTTCTAACCAAGCAGTAAATTTAGCTTCTGCTTGTTCTTCGGTTAAAGCACCTTTACGAACACCTCCGGCTAAATGATTTTTCATCATAACTCCTTTGTAAGAAAGGATTGCTCTTGTCGTGTCAGTAGGTTGTGCTCCATTTTGTAACCATTTTACAGAGTTCTCTATATCTAAAAGAATTTCAGCGGGGTTAACGTTTGGATTGTAAGTTCCTAATTTTTCTAGGTATTTACCATCTCTTGGTGAACGGGCATCTGCAGCCACAATCCAGTAAAATGGTTTCCCTTTTTTACCGTGTCTTTGTAATCTTATTTTTACAGGCATATAAATTAATTTTTGAGGTTCTCGACCTCGGTTATAATTAAGGGCGCAAAGATACTATAAAATTTCTTTTTCACATGCTATTTTAAACATAAAAAAGTTGAAAAAGAGTATGCTACACCTTTTTTGATTTTAAAAAAAACACACCACATCTTATTTTTTTCCTTACGTTTGTAAAATTATATAAGAAAAGAACAACCTATTCGTTTAATTAATACAACTTTTTGAAAAGGATATTTATGAAAACATTGATGCTATGTTTTTTCGCTGCTTTTGCCCTAATAAGCTGCGAAGATATTGAAACTAATAATCGTGCATTACAAGTAACTCTTAATAAGGAGTTTTTTAAAGCCGCAGATGCTAGAGCGCAAATTAATCCAGACGGAACCCTTACCATTCAAGGACTTACCGATCTAGAAACCTTGACCATTCATTTAAATAATTCCTCATTGGGGGTTTATACGCTAGGTGGTGCTTCTACTAACAGAGTTATTTTTGAAGATTTTGAGGGCTCCGTTTATACCACAAACCCTTTTGGAAATGGGCAAGTAGTAGTAGAAGATATTTCTAACGGTTCCTTCTCAGGTTCCTTTCGTTTTAATGCTTTTCGATTCGGATTAGATACATTAAACGGTGCAAAAGGTATCTTTTTTAATGTACCATTGGCTTCCGGAAGTGTAGAAGAAGACCCTGAAATTCCTGTTAATATTTTAAGTGCTAAAATAAATGATGTCGATTTTAGTGCTACAACTGTAACTGCTGTAGATTCAGGTAATTTTATACTTATTTCCGGTACGCAAGCTAATACCACTATTGCATTTTCTTTTCCAAACGATTTGACAAACGGAAATAATCCTATAGGAACTGCTAATATAACTGCTTTGGTTACTATAGATGGTGTTCAGAGGGAAGCTGTTTCCGGAAACCTTTCTATTGTAAATCATAATTTAGAATTAAATGCTATTTCTGGAGCTTTTTCTTTTGAAACTGCTGCACCGGATGGCATTCTAGTTACTCAAGGTCAATTTAATGTGAGTTACTAAAAATTAGCATTATAATTTTTCTGCAAGCGTGTATCCATTTTAGGAAACACGTTTTTTTGTTTTTTATCTTCGGTTGTTAATAACTAACTTTTATTTCGGTAGAAAGAATTTGTATTTTTAAACTCTAATTTTTTTCTGAAAAAACCTCTATTTATGTACTTGATTTTTGATACCGAAACCACCGGATTGCCAAAAAATTACAAAGCACCAATTAGTGATACAAATAATTGGCCTCGATGTATTCAAATAGCTTGGCAATTACATGATGCTATGGGAAACCTTATCGAAAATCGAGATTTTTTAATAAAACCTGACGGATTTAACATCCCTTTTGATGCTGAAAAAATTCATGGAATTTCTACCCAATTAGCAGAAAAAGAAGGCGAGAATTTAGAAGAAGTACTCTATCTGTTTAACGAAGCATTAGCAAAAGCTAAATTTATTGTTGGTCAAAATGTGGGTTTTGATGTCAACATCATGGGGGCAGAGTTTTTTCGAAAAAAAATAAAAAGCACCCTTTCAATAAAACCTGTTTTAGATACCTGTACCGAGGCAACTGCATTTTTATGTAAACTTCCTGGGGGTAGAGGAGGAAAGTTTAAGTTACCCACATTAACAGAACTTCATAGTTACTTGTTTTATCAGCCATTTGCTGAAGCCCACAACGCCACTGCCGATGTGGAAGCAACAACACGTTGTTTTCTAGAATTGGTAAGACGCAAAGAATTTTCAGCAAAACAATTAGATGTACATCCAGATTATTTTGAAAACTTTTCAGAAGCTAATCCACAAACGATACAGTTAGTAGGGCTAAAACACATCAACTTAAAAAAAGCCTCTGAAAAAATAAGAAAAGCATTAGAAAAGGATAGCCTAATAGAAATTTCTTCAGAGGATATTCAACAAAACATAGCCAATCTTGAAGAGGTACCTTTTGCACACTTACACAATCACTCGCAGTATTCTATCCTTCAATCTACCTCCAGTACCCAAGATTTGGTTTTTGCAGCTGCTTCATCAAATATGCCAGCTGTTGCAATTACCGATACCGGAAATATGATGGGGGCTTTTCATTTTGTACAAGCAGTTGCAAATTACAACGCAAAGGCAAAAGCAGAAGCTTTTGAAAATTCGGAAAATTTAATATCAAAACCTCTAAAAGCTATCGTAGGTTGCGAATTTTTTGTTTGCGAAGACCATTTAAATAAAACCATTAAGGACAATGGTTACCAAATGGTACTTTTAGCAAAAAATAAAAATGGCTATCATAATTTGGCGAAAATGGCATCAATAGCTTACACACAAGGTTTTTATTATGTGCCTCGGGTGGACAAGAAAATTATTGAAAAGTATAAAGAAGACATTATAGTACTTACCGGAAATCTGTATGGTGAAGTGCCCTCAAAAATTTTAAATTTGGGTGAAAACCAAGCCGATGAAGCTTTGTTATGGTGGAAAAGGGTTTTTGGTGATGATCTTTATGTGGAGGTAACGCGCCACAATCAAGAAGATGAAGAAAGGGTGAATCCAGTTTTAATCCAACTGGCAAAAAAGCATGCTATTAAACTTGTTGCAACAAACAATACCTATTACATCAATCAAGAAGATGCCAATGCACACGACATATTATTGTGTGTAAAAGATGGAGAACAGCAAGCAACTCCCATAGGAAGAGGTAAAGGATATCGATATGGTTTGCCAAATCAGGAGTATTATTTCAAGAGCACTGCACAAATGAAAACCCTTTTTAATGATTTGCCGGAAGCCATTTCTAATGTTCAGGAAATTATTAACAAAGTAGATCCCTACACTCTGGCAAGAGAAGTGTTGCTGCCTAAGTTTTCTGTACCCGAGCAATTTGCCGTAAAAAATGATCCCGATGGAAAAGCAGGGCAAAACGCATACTTAAAATATTTAACCTACGAGGGAGCAAAATTGCGCTATCCCGAGTTAACACCAGACATCACGGAACGAATAGATTTTGAATTGGATGTTATAGCAAATACCGGATATCCTGGATACTTTTTGATTGTTCAGGATTTCATTGCAGAAGCAAGAAGAATAGGAGTTTCTGTTGGCCCAGGAAGGGGCTCTGCAGCAGGATCAGCTGTTGCGTATTGCTTGAAAATTACCAATATCGACCCAATTAAATATGATTTACTTTTTGAGCGTTTTTTAAATCCGGACAGGGTGAGTTTACCCGATATTGATATTGATTTTGACGATGAAGGAAGATCAAAAGTAATGGACTATGTTATCCAAAAATATGGAGCAAGTCAAGTAGCACAAATAATTACTTATGGCACTATGGGAGGAAAATCTGCCATTCGTGATACCGCCAGAGTTTTAGATTTGCCTCTGGGAGATGCCGATAGGATTGCAAAACTAATACCGCTAATGACTAAACTAAATAAAATATTTAGTTTGAGCGAAAGTGAATTGAGGCAACATTTTAGAAGTGAAGATTTAGAAAAAGTAAACCAACTTTTAATCTTAGCAAAAGGAAATAATTTAGAATCACAAACCATAAACCAAGCTAAAATACTTGAAGGTTCCCTAAGAAATACAGGAATTCACGCTTGCGGCGTAATCATTACCCCAAGCGATATTACAGATTTTGTTCCGGTTGCCACGGCAAAAGATTCCGATTTATATGTCACCCAATTTGACAACTCAGTAGTAGAAAGTGCTGGGCTTTTGAAAATGGACTTTTTAGGATTAAAAAATCTTACCATTATTAAAGATGCCATTCAGTTAGTTAAACAAAAAAGAAAGATCGATTTAGATCCAGATACCTTCCCACTCGATGATGTAAAGACCTTTGAACTTTTTCAACGTGGAGAAACCGTCGCCACTTTTCAATATGAATCTGCCGGAATGCAGAAATATATGAAGGATTTAAAGCCAACGGTTTTCGCCGATTTAATTGCCATGAACGCATTGTATCGCCCGGGACCTATTGAATACATACCAAGCTTTATCAGAAGGAAAAATGGCGAAGAAGACATTACCTATGACCTTCCTATCATGGAAAAATACCTTAAAGAAACCTATGGTATAACCGTTTATCAGGAACAGGTAATGCTTCTTTCGCAGCAATTAGCAGGATTTACAAAAGGCGATGCCGATGTTCTGCGTAAAGCGATGGGGAAAAAAATAATTTCTGTTTTGGATAAAATGAAGCCTAAGTTCTTAAAAGGAGGAGCTTCTAACGGCCATCCGGTTGAAATATTAGAAAAAATTTGGAAAGACTGGGAGGCATTTGCCAGTTATGCGTTTAACAAATCGCATTCCACTTGTTATGCTTTAATAGGTTACCAAACGGCATATTTAAAAGCAAATTATCCGGCAGAATATATGGCAGCTGTACTATCCAATAATATGAGTGATATTAAGGAGGTTACTAAATTTATGGAAGAATGTAAGCGAATGGGACTTGAAGTTTTGGGCCCGGATGTTAATGAATCTTATTATAAATTTACAGTAAATAATAATGGAGCTGTGCGTTTTGGTATGGGAGCCGTAAAAGGCGTTGGTGCCAATGCAGTTGCTACTATTGTGGAAAATAGAAAAGACGGTATGTATAAATCTGTTTTTGATTTAGCAAAACGCATCGACCTAAGAGCTGCCAATAAAAAAGCATTTGAAAATTTAGCCTTAGCCGGTGGGTTTGATAGTTTTGATAACCACAGAGCACAGTATATATATGACGAGGGAGACGGCGTTCTATTTATAGAAAAAGTTTTACGATATGCTGCCAAATACCAAGAAAATGAAAATTCATCACAAGTAAGTTTATTTGGTGATGCCAGTGAAGTGCAAATTCCAGAACCACAAGTACCTCCTTGTGAAGAATGGGGAACCATGAAAAAACTGAAATTAGAAAAGGAAGTAATAGGCATTTACATTTCAGGACATCCTCTTGACGATTTTAAAACGGAGATAACAACCTTCTGTAAAAACCAGATTTCTGATTTTTTTGACCTAAATAAATGCATTAATAAAGAAATTATTTTTGGCGGCGTGATTAGTGAAGTACAACACCGTGTAGCCAAAAACGGAAATGATTGGGCAATGTTTACCGTTGAAGATTATACGGATGCATTTACCTTTAGAATTTTTGGGGAAGAATATTTAAAATACAGACACTTGCTAAGTACAAATGGGTTTATTTTTGCAAGAGTTTTTGTAAAAGAAGGCTATATAAACAGAGAAACTGGTAAAAAAAGCGAACCTAGAATGCAGTTTAGTAACATACAAATGCTTCAGGAAATTTTAGAAAAACAATCCAAAAAGTTGACTATACATTTACAACTAAACGAAATAAAAGAAGAACAAATTGAATTGCTTAAAAATCTATTGCGCAAGCACAAAGGAAGTCACAACCTAGACTTTCATTTTTTTGAACCCGAAGAAAAAATCCAATTACAAATGAGTAGCAGAAAACAAAAAGTAAAAATATCGCAAGAACTTCTAGACCAATTAAAGAAAGAAAACTTTTTGTACAAGCTAAATTAACATATAAAATAAACTGATGAATGAATAATTAAATCTATTACATTACTGTAAGTTTTAGCTAAAAAATTGACTATTTTTGTACACTATTAAAATTTAAAAATTATGGCATTAGAAATAACAGATGCAACGTTTGAAGAAACAGTGCTAAAAAGTGATAAACCAGTACTCGTAGATTTTTGGGCAGCTTGGTGTGGCCCATGTAGAATGGTTGGGCCAATTATTGAGGAAATAAGTAAAGACTATAATGGTAGAGCGATTGTAGGCAAAGTAGATGTAGATGCAAATCAAGAATTTGCGGCTAAATATGGGGTACGAAATATTCCTACCGTATTGATTTTCCAAAATGGAGAAGTGGTAGGTCGTCAAGTGGGCGTTGCCCCTAAAAAAACCTATGAAGAAGCAATTGATTCGCTTTTATAAGGAAATAGAGTTAAAAATTTAAAAAAGGTTTAGCTTTGCGTTAAACCTTTTTTTATTTTAGATAAAAATTAAAATTCATGACAAAAGTTATAAAAGTACAAGACCTTATTGATAGCAAATTACTTCAAGAACGCAAAGTATTTATGTGGGGTGAAGTTGATGACGATTCAGCAAAACATGTAATAGACCGTTTGATGTATTTAGACGCTTTAGAAACAAAAGATATTCATTTATACATCAATAGTCCGGGAGGTTATGTAACTTCAGGATTTGCCATTTACGATTGTATAAAATCCTTAAAAAGTCCTGTATCTACCATTTGCACCGGTTTTGCAGCATCAATGGGCTCCTTATTATTATCAGCAGGCGAAAAAGGCAAACGCTTTATTCACCCTAATGCTAGAGTAATGATACACCAACCTAGTGGTGGCGCTCGCGGACAAGCAAGTGATATAGAAATTACCGCAAAAGAAATCCTTAAAACAAAAGAACTAAGCGCAAAAATATTATCAGAAAATTGCGGTCAACCAATCGAAAAAATCTTGAAAGATTTTAACCGTGACCACTGGATGAGCGCTGAAGAATCTGTAGCTTATGGTATTGTTGACAAAGTAATTTAAAGAACCCTTGAAGGGTTTAAAACCCTTCAAGGGTTGCTAAAATGGATATAGAAAAGCAAATTAACGAAATACAAGGATTCAAAAATCTGGAGCTTTTGGCTTCTCAGGTTGTAGAAGGGTTTATTTCAGGTTTACACAAAAGTCCATTTCATGGTTTTTCTGCTGAATTTGCCGAACATAAAGTCTATAATGCAGGCGAAAGCACAAAACATATAGATTGGAAATTATTTGCAAAAACCGACAAACTTTTTACAAAGCGCTACGAAGAAGAAACCAATTTGCGGTGTCACTTAATTCTCGATAATTCTGGTTCCATGCATTACCCCAAATTAAAAGAATACTCTATCACTTCCCTAAATAAAATTGCCTTTTCTGCTCTTGCTTCTGCAGCCATTATGAACCTTTTAAAACGACAACGCGATGCCGTTGGAATGAGTATCTATTCTAGCAAATATGAGTTTTATGCCTCAGAAAAAGGAAGTGAGCGTCACCATCATATGTTGCTGCATACTTTAAATGAAGCAGTTACTCAAACCACTAAAAGCAATCTAACCGAAACCTATGCCTATTTGCATCTTATCGCTGAAAAAATGAAACGCCGATCGCTGGTGTTTGTGTTTTCAGATATGTTACAAAGTAGTGTAGAGGAACAAAAATTGTTTGAAGCATTACAACATTTAAAATACAACAAGCACGAAGTAATTTTGTTTCATGTCATAGACAAAGCCAAGGAACAAACCTTTGATTTTGACAATAAACCTAGAAGATTTATGGATGTAGAAACAGGCGATTTCCTAGATGTATATCCTGACACTATTAAAGAAAATTATCAAAAAGCGGTTACTGCTTATTTCTCAGAATTGAAATTAAAGTGTGCACAATATCGAATTAAATATGTAGAAGCAGATATAAATCAAAATTTTTCAAAAATTTTGACAACCTATCTTATTGAACGGCAAAAGTTCACCTAAAAGAAATGTATTTTTTTAAAAAATAGTTTGTGTAAACTAAAATAGGGTGTATATTTGCGCTCGCTAATAAGCAATCAGCCTGAAAACTTAGGGTTGATACGTTCAAGTAAATTATACAAAATAAAGCAACCATGTGTTGTCTCTGACTGTCGTTAGAAATTAAATTTTATTTTGGTCTGGTAGTTCAGTTGGTTAGAATATCCCGATTGCCATCGGGAGAGTCGCAACTTCGAGCTTAGGAATTAATTTTGAAATTGTGGTGAATTAATACAAAATAAAGCAACCATGTGTTGTCTCTGACTGTCGTTAGAAATTAAATTTTATTTTGGTCTGGTAGTTCAGTTGGTTAGAATACCTGCCTGTCACGCAGGGGGTCGCGGGTTCGAGTCCCGTCCAGACCGCAAGAAAAGCCCTCCCAACAGAGGGTTTTTTTTAAGATGTTGTGTTGTCCCGAATGTACTTCGGGAAAGGCTTGTAGTAGAGCCGATGAGAAGCTTTCCTTTTTGGAGGGCTTTTTTTGTTTTTATATATATTTAAGTTTGGTTTTGGGTGATTTTGGGAAGTAATAAAGTGTCCCAAACAATGTAGAATAATTATTGTTAGAAATTATAAGGACTTTTTATCAGGTCTTTTCGTTAATGCACACGAAAGGTTTGTTAAAGGATTCAAAAAACTTGGGAATGGTAAATAAGTATTCTGATTGTTCCATTTCCAATTCAAATATTCTTCTTATTTTCCGATAAAATTCAGGTTTGGAAACGAAGCATGCAAAACATAAGAGATCCAAGTCCCAAACTTGGTTCCGGCGTATTCTTAAAGTTTTAGCTGTCATCATCTTAGTTCCGATTATTATCTTTACGATTGGCTGGCTGAAAAGGGATGCCATTATCAATGAGTTGCAGGATTGGTATAGTGAAAACAATACAGGGACATTCACTGTGGAACAAGTAAATGCCACCTTTTTGAGTGGTTTCCCAAAAGTAGGGTTCACCTTAAAAAATATTACTCATACAAGTACAGACACGATTACGGATATACAGTTGACCCTTTATATTGACGAAGCAAAACTGACCGTTGGAGCAGGAAACCTATTGACAGGAAATATAAAATTTGAAAAGATTTCCATTAAAAATGCACGTATCACTTCGGAAGTTATTTCAAAAAGGACTTTAGAATATCATGAAAAACTCCGAAGTCTTAAGTCACAATCCAAAGAAAAAGGGCTCCAATTACCTATATGGCTTGCTGAAGACGGTGCTACCTTCTTTCTTTATAATGTGAAATACATTGCCAAAGACACTATTTTGAATCGGTATTTTGATTATGAAATTCATAAAATAGAAGGATTCTATAAAGGAAAAGACATGCAACTATCTGGTAAGACTTTTTTTGATGTAACTATTAACAAACTCGGATTTAATACAAAAAAAGGAAGTTTTGCAAATGGTGCGCGCCTTGTTGGAAAACCAAAATTTAAAATAGACATCCAAAAGGATCAGATCGAAATTTTTGAATTTCTACTTCAGATGGATGAACAAAATTTTCGATTAAATGCACAACTCAATCTTTCAGAACACAATAGTTATATGTTTAATTTTGAAAATGACAAAACAAACTATAAAGCTGTCAAAAGATTGTTGACTGATAGCATCGCGGTTAAAATGGAAAATTTTGAGATTCAAAAACCATTCAATTCCAAAGTAAATATTGCCGGAAAATTTGATTTTGGTAATGATCCGGATATTCTGGCAACCTTTTCGACGAAAAATAATGACCTCCTGATTTCAAACAAGTTACATCTTAAGAATGCCTCTTTTAGTGGTTATTTAACGACAGATATATATGAAACTGATGAAGAACAAAAAGTAAAGAAATCCTCAAAGGACATCAAAATAGCTTTTGACAGGATCGAAGCCGATTTAGAAGATGCAAAGGTTCATATTCAAGATTTTTATTACCAAAGCACCCCTGATGTTTCTAACTTTGTAGAAGCCACCATCCTGCTGGATGGAAGTAATGAATCCCTTGCAAGAATTATAGAAACTGAAAATTTCGATTTTAAAGGTGGCAGGTTCCAGTTAAATGCGACCATTTCAGGAAATATTCCTAATGTGTATGAAATTTTGAATGTTGCTACCGGTCAATTTAATTTGGAAAACACCCAAGTTATCCTTAAAAAGAACGGGCTTCAATTGCCCATCCAAAACATCGACCTTGAACTAGCTCGCGAAATTTCCTATTTAAAGCAATTGGTCATCAATCTTCCTAATGGTGAAAATCTCGTGCTAAATGGCCAACTCAAAAACTTATCGGGACTTTTATCAAAAGAGTCAACGGCTCCGACAACGAGCCAAATTTTCCTAGATTCCAAAAACCTCAACGTCAATGAAGTAATTTCGATGGCGATGCAATTTATTCCAAAAGCCGAAAAAGAGAAGAACAATAGGAAGACGCTTCACGAAACTTTAAATGCTATTTATAATCATTTCCATCCGCAATTCGTCATCAAGTTGGACACTTTGCAGTATAATGATTATGTGATCCATGATTTGAAATCGAGTATTACTTTGGTGAATCCGGAAACCATTTTATTGAGAAATTTTGATTTTAAATACTACGAATCCACTACAAACCTTAATGGCAACCTCATCATATATGGGCCTGAAAGCAAGTTTAAGGATGCAATCTATATGGATGCCGAAGCTACTTCTAGCGGCTCCATTACTGTTTTTAAGGAACTGTTTCATATGGAATTGTTTCGCATAGACTCCGGGGAATTTCAATTTCAAGGAAAAGTGAATGGCAATGTCAAAAAGTTTTCTGAACTTTTGAACAATGCGCGAGGTGATTTGGCCTTAACCAATACCAAACTATACTATGAACCTGCTGATATGGAGGTAGTCATTGATTCTATCGCACTATTTGTGGATAATTCGGATATTCTTCTAAATAAATTCAGCCTAGAGGTAGGAGAACAAACCCCATTGAATTTAACAGGAAGTATCAAAAAGTTTCCTACATTTTTATTGGATGATATTAAGAATATTGGCTCAATCGCCCTGAGGATAGAAGCGCCCTTCGTAAATGTCGATGAGGTACTAAACACTATAAATTCTTTTAAAAATGAAAACATTGGTAAGAAAATAAGTACTAAAAAAGCCTTGCACAGATTGTTCAAGGATATGCATAAGTTCCATCCGGAAATTGAGTTGGATATTGATTCACTCAAATATGGTAGACTAATCACTGAGAATTTAAAAGCAGCGATTTATTTTGAAAACGATTCTATTCTTCGGTTGAATAACCTCGATGTAAACTATAAAGAGACCACCGTCTTCATAGAGGGAAATATTAATGCGCACAGCAGCAAGGAAGATCTGTCAAGTGGGAATCCTTTTGACCTTGATTTTTTTGTGAACGTCAAAGGAAAATCTGAAGATTTGAATGATTACTTAAAAACCACCAACTTTATTTTTCAATCGGGCAATTTTGAATTTTTTGGAATCTACAATGCACAATCTGAAGATTTGAATATAATGAATGCAAAGACCTTTGGCGATTTAAAGTTAAGCAACACAAGGATAGATTACAAGGCGGCAAACTTGCAAATTCCGGTAGACAGCCTGCATTTGGAAATAAATGATGATTTGGCAACCCTGAAAACTTTAGATATCAAATTGCCGGGGAAAAGTGCTGTTTATTTTTCTGGAACCATCGATCATTTTTCGGAATTTATAAATAATTCCTATGAAAATAGCATTCATAATTCCAATTTTTCTATCCATTCGCCATATCTAGACACTCAAGACCTCAAGGAATTTTTGAAGAATGCGATATTAAACAAGGAAACTCCAATTCGTAAAGAAACAAATCTTCAAAAATTGAAGGATGCCATGGTGAAGATCAACACATCCTTCTATCCCACTGTAGGCGTTAAGATTGACACTTTAAATCACAACGATTTCACTTTGACCGATTTTGGAATGAAACTTTTGTTCAACGATACCGGTAATTTTAAAATGGAAGACACACAACTCAATTTTTATGGGGGCTCTATTGCCATGATAATGGAGGTTGATTTAAAAACCTTCGATAAACTTCCTGTGACCATTGATATGAAGGCAACTGATGTTGACATTCACGAGTTGGTAACTCGGTTTGATTATTTTAATGATGCTAATTTAAGAACCACTGATACCATAGAAGGCATGCTCGATTACCATTTAAAGGCCGTTGGAACTATTGATAATAATGGCAAACTGAATATGGCATCTTTAAACGGAACATTTGAATTACAGTTGAAGGATTTAGAAATTTTCAATTACAAGCCCATCCTAGACAATTCCATATTGATGAAAGAGGAGCGTTTTGAAAAGTTGCGATTTGGGCCAATCGTTCAGACTTTTGAAATTAGGAACGGTGTACTCCTCATTCCCCAAACGGAAATACAATCCACTGCCATTCATGTTTTTGTAGAAGGAAAAATAAAGTTTGATGAATATATGGATATTTGGCTATCGCTACCTTGGAGTAACCTTAAAAGTAAGGATGGTTTGACGCTTCCGGAAAAAACAACCTTTGCAAAGGCAGGTTCAAAATTTTATGTGCAACTTATGCAGGACAAGAACAATGTAAAAGAGCGGAAGCAAAAGTTGCAAGTAAAATTACGGTTTAG
>MNYN01000017.1 GCA_001873105.1 Flavobacteriaceae bacterium CG2_30_34_30
AAATCCATCACAATCTTATCTGTTTTAATTTGAAAAAACTCTTTATGAGCCACCAGAAAAACAATAATATCGGCATGTTTTACGGCATCATTGCATTCAGTAAGTCCTTCGGCACGACCATTGTATAGGTTGGGCTCTACTTTTAAAAGTTGCAGACCTTCTTTTTCCAAAGCCTCAACGACTGTTACAGCAGGGGATTCTCGCAAATCGTCAATATTTGGTTTAAATGCCAAGCCCATACAAGCTAATATAGGCTTTCTCTTTTTTTCTATTTCAAAAGCTAAGGCTTTGTTTTTGATTTTTTCAATAACCCATTGGGTTTTATAATTGTTTACTTCGCGTGCTGAACGAATTATTTTACTTTCTTCCGGAAATTCTGACACAATAAACCAAGGATCCACGGCAATACAGTGACCACCAACGCCGGTGCCGGGTTGTAGAATGTTTACGCGAGGGTGTTTGTTTGCTAATTTTATTAATTCCCACACATTAATTCCTGCTTTATCACAAATCATAGAAAGTTCATTGGCAAAGGCAATCTGCACATCCCTAGAGGCGTTTTCTACCAGCTTACACATTTCTGCAGTTCGTGCGTTGGTTTCATGCAAATCGCCCTTTACAAAGTGTTTATAGAAGGAAACCGCCTTTTTAGTAGATGCTTCATTAATCCCTCCGATGGCTCTGTCATTGTGCTCTAATTCATAGATAATATTTCCGGGAAGCACTCGCTCTGGACAATATGCCATATAGAATTTGTTTTTTAATTCGGGCCTTTGGGCAAAAATTAATTGTTGCATTTTTTCGGTTGTTCCTACCGGACTTGTGGACTCCAGAATTACCAAAGATTCTGGCTTTAGCATTGGAACTATAGATTTTACAGCACTTTCAACAAAAGAAATGTCGGGTTGAAAAGCGCCTTTAAATGGGGTTGGAACTGCAATTAAAAAAACATCTGCAACTATAGGATTTGTGGCTGCTTGCAACAATCCCTTTTTAACAACGTGATGTACAAGCCCTTGTAAATCGGGTTCTACAATGTGTATTTCGCCTTTATTGATGGTGTTTACTACTTCCTTGCTTATATCTACACCGGTTACATGCAGTCCTTTGCTTGCTATTAAAGCTGCTGTAGGAAGGCCGATATAACCAAGCCCTATCATAACTACTTCTATGTTCACGGATTTGCTGATGCGTTTATTATTGTTTTGTGTTAATAAATCGTTTCCACTGGAGGCTGTTTTCTCCAAAATTAATTAACAAGCCAACCGGATATTTAGTTGCTTTTAAGTAATTTACTACTTGTGCTTTTCCCATTTGATGCATAAACAAGGCACTTTTTATTTCAACAATGATGTTTTCAAAACAGATAAAGTCTGCTTTATAATACTTTTTTAATTTTTTCCCTTTAAAAAATACGGGAATATTCTTTTGGCTTTCAAAAGGTATTTCGTTTGCTTTTAACTCTATTTCTAAAGCTTCCTGATAAGCGGCTTCTAAAAACCCACATCCCATTTCATTATGAACCGCCATACATGCCCCAATTATTTTAAACGTCTCCTCTTCATAAATCAACCCTTCCTTCTTCATTTTTTCTTTCTTTTATAAAACATCCCAATCCGTAAATCCGCGCTAATCAGTAAATCTGTGTCATTCGTAAATCTGTCTCATCCGCAAATCCGCGTTATAAATCCGCAAATCCGCGCACATGCTTCGCCATCTCCATAAGGGTTATAAAGCTTTGTCCTTTGTAAATAATGCTCTTTATCCTTTAGTAATTTTTCGGTTTCGTAAATAATTTTTTCTGTATTTGTCCCAACCAAAATCACCGTTCCAGCTTCAACTGCTTCGGGTCTTTCTGTGGTTTCACGCATCACCAATACAGGTTTTCCTAAACTGGGGGCTTCTTCTTGAATGCCTCCGCTATCGGTTAGTATTAAAAATGATTTTTCCATTAACCAAACAAAGGCAGGATAACTTAACGGTGAAATAAGTTTTATATTCGATATTTCGCCTAAAAGTTCATACACCGGCTTTTGTACATTAGGGTTTAAATGTACGGGGTAAATAATTAATGCTTCCGAATGATTTTCGGCTATTTGCTTTAACGCTTTGCAAATATCAATAAAGCCTTGTCCGTGATTTTCTCTACGATGTCCTGTGACTAAAATGATCTTTTTGTCAAAATCTATCGTACTTTTTAAGGTGTCAATTTCGTCATCTGAATAGTTTTGGTTATTTAATTTGGCTACACTGAACATTAACGCATCAATTACAGTATTTCCAGTGACTACTATAGATTTGGCAGAAATATTTTCTTTTAATAGGTTTGCTTTTGCTGTTTCTGTTGGTGCAAAATGATAATCAGCAATTCTTCCTGCAATGCTACGGTTTAGCTCTTCCGGAAAAGGGTTCCTTTTTTTAAACGTTCGTAATCCGGCTTCTACATGACAAATTTTTGCGCCACTATAAAAAGCAGCTATAGATGCCGCCATTGTAGTAGTCGTGTCCCCGTGTACATATACATAATCCGGCTGAAAGTCTTCTAAAACCGGTTTCATACTTTCAATAATGGTTGCCGTAAGGGTATATAGATTTTGATTGGGCCGCATAAGGTCTAAATCGTAATATGGCGTGATTTCAAAAAACGCTAAAACTTGATCTAACATTTCGCGGTGCTGTGCCGTTATGCAAACCCGGGTTTCAAAACTTGCTGTATGTTTTTCAAACTCTTTAACCAAAGGCGCCATTTTGATGGCTTCGGGACGTGTGCCAAATACAATTAAATTCTTCTTCATTATCTTTAAAACCTTTTCACTAGTGAGAAAATTAATTGCTTTTGGCAATTGCTTCTAACTTATTGTATGCATATCGTATAAAGAAAACCAATGAAAATAATAGCACAAACAATATAGGATATTTTATTTTATTACTAATGGAAAACCCTTTTTCAGGGGTTAAATTATAATTTAAACTCACTTGTTTAATAATTTGAACTTGATCTTTTTCTTTGGTTAAAAGTTCTAAACGACTTTTTAAAATCTCTTGCTTTCTAAAAATTAGCGTTCCTAAATCACTTTTGTCGTTGATATTAACCGATTGGCTACCATTGTTTTTAGAAGAATCACGAATTGCCGATTGAATGAGGGAGTCAATCTGAGAAATCATTATGGTACTTTCTTTGATTAGTAATGCCGTATTTTCTGTGTTTATTTCTTGATATTGATTGTAATGCTCATTGTTATTAAAATAATCTAATAGTTGCTTTATAATTAATTCAGAGTCCTCATTGCCAACAACAGTAAAGTTGATACGGTGGTATTTATAATATTTACTGGTGGTTAAATCTTCTACAAACTCGGCCAATTCCTGGTTTTGAAATAAAATTCTGAAAATATCAATGTTTTCTCTGGATTGCGCAGCAAAATTATAGATGTCAATTATAGGCTCAATCTCTATTTTTTTAATTTTTCTAAAATTGGTGTCTAAAATTGCTTGTAGATATAGTGTGTCGTTTGCACTAATTTTAGTGTTTATTGCTTTTACTTTATCATATAAATAATCAACACTTCCAAAATTAGGGATAACGATAGCTTCATTAGCGTATATTTTTTTACTGGTTATGTCTTTATAATACCCATAAGCAAGACCAATAAGAATTAAAAAAATAACAATTATTTTAAATTTTATAAAAAACGCAATAATTAAAAAGAGTAGTTTGACACATCTCTTAAAAAAATCGCCTAATTTCTTGAACAAATAGCCTAAATCTATTTCTTCGGTTTGGTTTGAATGGGTTGGTTGGTTGCTCATTGGTTAAAATGGTGTTTATTTTTTTTATCTATACTTTGTTAAGTAATTTTTATTTCCTCTCTACCTAAACGTTACAATTTTATCTCCATCTAAAACAAATCCTTAATTACTCTTTCAATATTTGTTCTAATATTTTTTCTGTAATTAAATAGGTTGGTTTCACCCCTGTTGTGCCTAAGCCTCCTGATGCTAATGTACTGCCGGTTTCTAATGGGTTATCTGAAGCATAATAGGCATATCTAACCTGTACATTACTGCTGATACTTCCTCTAATTTTGGAGGCTGCTTGTATGGCTTTTTGATAGTGCGCTCCTTCCATTTCCAGACCTATGACATTCCAGGTAGATTCATGAAAAAACTTGAGTATGTCTTTATTTTGCAGAGAAGTGCCTAATACTGAAATCATATTTCCTGAAAATACTTGTAAGCCTTGACCTTCAAAATCGGCTTTTTTAAGTTGGTTTTTAAAGGGGTAATTATCTGCTGTTCCTTCAAATAAATGTGCTTTTGGAATCATAATGTCTCCTTTGCCTCCATCTAAAATTCCAGCTTTTCCCATAATGGAAACGGAAATAACATTTAAAAAATGCATTTTGTTGTTTTCACATTTATAGGGTTTTAATAATTCGTCTAACGTTTCATAGGCTTGCTCCCCAAAGGCATAGTCCATCACTATTAATACAGGTTTTTCCTTAACCTCCGTTTTTTTTGTGGCTACACTGTCCTTGAATAGATGCAAATAATCGATCTTGGTTGCGTCAAAAATTTGTACATCTATATTGGTCCCGCTTGTGTCCGGTATAAAAATCATGCCACATTCCTTTGCTTTTTTGGTTACTTTGTCCCGCAAAACGTGATTGTTTTCTTTGCTTAAATTCTCGTAAATAGTTAAGGTTGTGGTTTTTTTAATTTCTGTCTTTAAAGCCACGGGAGCAAAAAGCGTGTTCATGACACTGTGCATATTGGCACTTATAATGTGGATGGGGTGTTCTAATAAATTGAGCTTGTGCAGCGTTTTTTTTATGTTATTTGCCCAAATTTCGCCGTGTATATGATGTCCTAAACGCTCTCTTAATACCGGACTAAAAGTAATAACTCTTTTATTGTCTTCCATCACTTCTTCTATGGCTAATTTGCCCAAATAATATATGATGTTTAAAAACCTGTTGTTCTGGTTTTTAACGGCAAAACTCGAATAAATGGCATTTACTTCAGCAAAGGTTCTTCCTAAAATATTGGCAGTATGTGCTAATGCGGTTTCTTTTTCTTTTTCAGTAAGGTCTTCTTTTTTTAAAACCGCTGCTTCTAGTTTTTTCCAATCTCTGGTAATTGCTCCGTTATCATCTATAGCAACGCGTTTAATGATTTTATGCGACTCGAAATACAAAAAGGTTAGGTGGGTTAGAATGTCATATATTTCTGAGCGTCCTCTTGTAATTTCAATATTCATTTGCTCTTCGTCAATTCTGTAGCAGTTTCTTCTTCTTTTGGGAGGAATTATCGCTGCAAAATGCGATTTGGAATACCCCTCATTACTGGTTAGGTTTATATACCGGCATTCTTCAATGCCTATGGGCAGCCTGTCAATAACGTACAAAAGCCCTTGCAGCTCGACTTTGTCTTCGGTTATGGAACCATAAATTTCAGGTCTTAGCAAAAGTAAGGATTCTCTAAGGGTTTCTCCGGAAACTCCCATGGGTTTATAAAATCCGCGATTGAAAAGATGCCGCATAGTAATGTACATTTTTTCAATAGCATTTGTGCTTTCTTGGGCTCTAGTTCTTTTATGTGTGTTTACTCCTATCATACTCTTATTTGCGACAAATATAAAATTAATTTAAGAATTACCTTTTAGAAGTTCCTCCGCAATATTTCTGTCATTGGATAGGCGTGGTAGTTTGTTTTGTCCTCCTAGTTTGCCTTTAGACTTCATATAAGCATTAAAACTGTCTTTGGGCAGCACAACTATTTTTAGCTGCTGTAAAATTTTTCCTTTTATCAAATCAAAATAATAACTATTTTGATGTTGCATAGCCATATCAATTTTCGTGGTGAAATCTTCCACGTTTTCCGGCATATTTTCAAACTCAATAAACCATTGGTGGTACGGCAAGCCTCCTTCGGTGGGTGTGATATTTGGTGCAACGGTAAATTCATTTACTCGTATGGAGGTGCCGGCTATCGCTTCTTGTAAAGCTTCTTCTACTTCTTTTGCAATAACATGTTCGCCAAAAGCAGAAATAAAATGCTTTATCCTTCCGGAAACTATAAGCCGGTAAGGTTTTAAACAAGTAAACTGCACCGTATCACCCAGATTATATGCCCAAAGTCCGGCATTACTGGAAATTAGCATGACGTAGTTTTCGTTTAGTTCCACTTCATTAATCTGAAGTCGGTTTGGGTTTTCATCAAAAAATTCAGATGATTTTACAAATTCATAAAAGATACCGGAATTTAATTGAAGCAATAATCCCTTCTCTTTTTGACTGTCTTGAAAAGCAAAAAAACCTTCGGAAGCAGGAAAAAGCTCTATACTGTTTACTTTTCTTCCTATTAAATTTTCAAATTTTGCTCTGTAGGGCTCATAATTTACCCCTCCATAAATAAAGAGGTTAAAATTTGGAAATAATTCGCCTACTTTTTTGCCGGAATGTTCTTGTAGTTTTTCAAAATACATTTGTACCCAAGACGGAATACCGCTGATGACCGTCATGTCTTGCTTTATGGTTTCTTCAACGATAGCTGCTACTTTGGTTTCCCAATCTTCTATACAGTTTGTCTCCCAACTTGGCAATCGGTTTTTCTGAAGGTATTTTGGCACAAAATGAGCAACAATCCCTGATAATCTTCCTAGTTTAATACCGTTTTTTTCGTCAAGAATAGGGCTTCCCTGTAAAAAAATCATTTTTCCATCAACAAAATCTGCATTGCCGGTTTCTGCTATATAAAGCAAAATAGCATTTCGAGCTGCTTGAATGTGAAAAGGCATAGATTCTTTGGTTAACGGAATATATTTAGCCCCAGAAGTGGTTCCGGAAGTTTTCGCAAAATAGAGGGGTTTTCCTGGCCAAAGAATATTTTCTTCGCCAGCGACAACACGACTTATGTAAGGTTTTAACTCTTCATAATCGCGAATCGGTACATTTTTTTTGAAATCATTGTATGTTTTTATCTCTGAAAATTGATGGTCTTTGCCAAATTTTGTGTCCTTGGCAATATCTATAAGCTTTTTAAAGACTTTTTCTTGGGTTTGCAAAGGTGTTGATGCCCACTTATAGGTAGTGTAGTGAATGTATTTTGCGAAAAGTTTTGCTCCAATAGATTTTAGTGACATAATTTTTTATTAGAAATCAATAAAATTAGTTGGGTTAATAGGATACCCATTACTCCAAAGTTCAAAATGAAGATGTGGTCCCGTGGTATATTCGCCCGAGGATCCTGCCGCTGCAATTACTTCGCCTGCCTTAACCAAATCCCCTTGTTTCTTAATTAGTGACGCATTGTGTTTATAAACTGAAATAAGGTTGTTATGGTGTTCTAAAATAATTACATAGCCGGTTTGCACGGTCCATTCGGCAAAAATTACTGTTCCAGGTGCAGTTGCTTTTACCGGAGTGTTTTCTGCAACAACAATATCTACCGCATAATGTTTTGTTCTGAGGTTATATCTTTCAGAAATTGGACCATTTACAGGCGGAAACAATACACTTGTAATCATATTAGAAGAGGATTCAAAAATACTGTACTTTTCTTCTTTAGCAACTTTTTCTCTTAAAATTGAATCTTTCTTTGATGGATAAAAATTAATGTTTTGAGGGTCTTCTGTAATAGCACTTATAATAGAATCTTTATTAATTTGTTGCATTTTCAAATCGCCGGTTAAAACCTTTTTAATAGATGCCAAATATTGGTCATTAAACAATAAAACTTGCTGCATAGAGTCAGTTTTATAGGTCAGTTCAGCCGCTTGTTGTTTGAGTGCTACAGAGGAATATCCTGGAATATATTCTCTTAGGGGTGTAAAGGCAATAATTACGGTTGTAATTCCAACTAAAAAGAGGGCTAAAAGCATTGTAAACACAAAGACATTCAACCGATTTAACTTAAAAGAAACGCGTTCTTCAAAAGTGTCTTCATTTAAAATAACCAAACGATATTTGTGCAGGAGCTTTTTTGCTATTCCTTTTGGTTGTTTTTTAAGTGTGCTCATTTTTTTAAATCTTTAACAAAGATAAAACAAAATATAAGGGTAAATCGTATGTTGTGCTTTAAGAAATCATAGAAAAAAGTGATGTATTCGGTTTTTCTTATTAACTTTGCTAGATAAATTATTAAAACGATGAACGCACTTACGTTACCTTTGGTTATAGGAGCTCCACAAATTATATTAATTGTGATTGTGATTTTGTTATTATTTGGAGGTCGTAAGATCCCTGAATTAATGCGCGGTCTGGGAAGTGGTATTAAAGAGTTTAAAGAAGCTTCTAGAGATGACAAGAAGGAAGGAGATGACAAAATTAACAAAAAATAAATAAAATTATCTTTTATAAAAAATCCGCTAAAGCGGATTTTTTTATTTATTTAAATTGAACGGATTTTATAATGGCTTCTAGTTCAAATTGATAATCTCTCTTGCCGATAGATGGTGCGAAAGTAAATCCCTCTATTACTAGTATCCGATTATTTATAGAATCTTTTATGGCATAATTAACAAAAGGTCCTGCCATAAAATTGTTTTTTACCTCCCAAGTACCTTTAGTTTCGTAAGCAAATTTTCCGTCAATTTCTGTGGTAAATAAATAGGGTGCGTAGGCTTCTTCAGTTATCATGTAACTCCCTGGTGTAGCTCCTTCTATATGAGCTTTCCCTATAGAATCTCTCATTTTTATAATATCACCTATTCGAGTTTCCTCATTTTCAAAACTATGTATTGGTATTTCATACACCATGATATTGGTGGTTCCGGTGCGGATGTCTTTTCTTAACCAGGCAAAATTATCTGTAATTTTTGCTATTCTATAAGCAGAGGGTATTTTTAAACGAATCCCTAAACTATCCTCTAGAGGTTTAATGTCTAACAAAGAAAGGGACATGCGGCGTTGTTTTTCTTCTATCTCTGTTTTTTGGAAAAGTGCTATAATTTCATCCGCTTTCTCTTCTATGGTTGCCATTAATTCTTCCTCGGTATTTGCGCTTATAAAAACTGCTTTTTGAGGTTTTGCATATTGATTATCTATAATTTTAAAATCGGCATTTTCGCTCTTTTGGATAAAAATAAAAATGCGCTGTTTTTGGGTAAAACCTTCAAAAGAATTGGGGGCTAATTGATTTATACTAAAAAGAGGTTCTTCTTGAGGAAGTCCATCTACAGGTGATGCAAAATGTTTTCTTAGTGTTTCCCCTATGGAACTACTCCACAATTCGTCTGCTATAACAATTTGCAAATTATTAATATTTCCGGAAGAGTCTGGCAACATAGCTTCACGTTCAGCTTTGGAATCTTCACAGGAAGCACATAGACTAATGGTAATTAGAAAGAAAAGTATTTTTTTCATTTTTAAATTGTCATTAAAAAAGGAGGTTTCCTTTGGTTTTGTTTATTACCCTTTTAAAATCTTTATTTTCATTCCGGGTTTTAAAACATTACCACTAATACCGTTCCATTTTTTTAAATTTTCCATAGATACTCCTGGAAATTTTTGAGCAATACTCCACAAGGTGTCTCCGGACTTTACTGTATATTCTTTTGTACTGTGGGTTGTTGTATTGTTTTGGGAAACGGCTGTAGTTGTTGGTGATGCGTTAGAAGGAGAAGGAAATAAGGAAAGCCGCTGACCAATTTTTAACGTATTGCTTTTTAGGCTGTTCCATTGCTTAATACTATTAACCGTAACGCCATGGTCTCGTGCAATTTTACCTAAGAAATCGCCGTTTCTAACTCGATAGGTTACTTGATGGTTTTGAGAAATGTTTTGTGGCAAGGTTGTTTCTGTAGATTTAGATTCGGCATCTATATATGCATAAACCAAATCCTCATTACTTACAAAGGTTCCTAATACATCTACAGGAAGTCTTAATGTATAATTTTTTCCCTCTATAAATGGAATAACATCTAATTTATAAGAGGGGTTTAAAAATTTTAATTCCTCTACAGGAAGGTCTAATATCTCTGAAATCTGTTGAAAAGTAAGGGTTTGTTTGATATGAATTGTATCGGTTTCAAAATATGGTTTTTTCATCTTGTTGGTGTTAAAACCAAGCTCTTCTGCATATTCAAAAATATACATGGTAGCTAAAAAAGCAGGAACATAACCGGCAGTTTCTCTTGGCAAGTTATGCCTTATTCTCCAATAATTTGTTTCTCCACCAGATCTTCGAATTGCTTTTGATACATTCCCGGGGCCTGAATTATAAGCTGCTAAAGCTAAATCCCAATCTTTAAAAACAGTAAATAAACTGGAAAGGTATTTACAAGCAGCTTTTGTTGATCGCAAGGGGTCTGAGCGTTCATCTACATAGGAGGAAACATCCATGCCAAACATTTTGCCTGTTGGAAACATAAACTGCCACAAGCCTGTTGCTCCAACTCTAGATCTTGCTCTTGGGTTTAAAGCAGATTCAACTATTGCTAAATATTTTAATTCTAACGGCAAATTATGCTTGTCCAGCTCCTGCTCAAACATTGGAAAATAGAAATCACTCAAATTTATTAATCTTTGCAAGGATTTTCTCCTGTTTTTAAGATATGTTTTTATTACGCTCTCTAGGGCTTCATTATATTCTACAACAAATGGGGTTTTTGCATTTAATAATTTTAGTCTTTTTTTTAAAAGTTCTGTAGGTAACTCTTCAAGAATTACTTGCTCTTCTAAGGTATCTAGCGAAGTAACCTCAGCATACATCTCGTCAAAAAGATCAGAATTATAAAGCTCTTTTCTCCAAAGACTATCAATTAACAAACTCTCTTTATACACTCTAAAAACAGAACGGATACTGTCTTTTAAGGAAAGTTTGTTTTGGACAGTGGTAGATTCCCTATCCAAATCCATCTCAGAAAAATTACTTTTCACTCCTTGAGCAAAGGTAAAAGAAACGAAGAAAACAAATAGTAGTGAATAGTTTAATTTATTCATAATGCCATACAAAATATGTTGCAAAATAGTAAAAATATAGACAAAATTGACCTTTATTGTCTATGAGTTTGAAATAGTACAAATAAAAAAACGTAAGTTTTTCCTATGTATTGCCTTTTTACTTTAAAATTGCTTCTATACCGGGAAGTGATTTTCCTTCAAGCATTTCAAGCATCGCACCGCCACCGGTGGAAACATAGCTCATCTTTTTTTCTAAACCAAATTGTTTCACAGCAGCTACCGAATCGCCGCCTCCAACTAATGAAAAACAGCCATGTTTTGTTGCTTCAGCAATGGCTATTCCCATAGAAATTGTGCCGTGCGAAAAGGGTTTCATTTCAAAAACCCCTACCGGTCCATTCCATAATATAGTTTTAGATTCTCTTATTACTCCTGCAAAAATAGCATTCGTTTTCTGTCCTGTATCTAGTCCCATCCATCCGTCCGGTATTGTATCAATGCTTTGTTCTTTGGTATTTGCAGTTTCTGAAAAACTATCGGCAATTACGGCATCAACGGGTAAATGCACCGTTACATTTTTCTTTTTGGCTTGCTCTAAAATATGTAACGCCAATGGCAATTTATCGTCCTCTACTAAAGAACTTCCTATATTCCCCCCTAAAGCTTTTATAAAAGTAAATGCCATGCCACCTCCTATAATTAAATGATCGATAGTTTCTAAAATATTTTCAATGATTGTAATTTTTGAAGAAACCTTTGCTCCACCAATAATTGCGGTTACCGGCTTTTTATTTTCTATTAAAACTTTATTTATGCTTACTATTTCTTTTTCTAACAAGAGCCCAAAACATTTGTCTTTCGGAAAATAATCTGCAATGATTGTTGTAGACGCATGAGCTCTATGGGCTGTGCCAAAAGCATCGTTCACATAAAAATCACCTAAATTTGCCAATTGTTTTGCAAAATTTTTATCGCCTGCTTCCTCCTCTTTATGAAAGCGTAAATTTTCCAATAAAATAATTTCGCCGGGTCTTAATTTTGTGGCAGCTTCTTCGGCTTTTGGTCCGACGCAATCTGTTACAAATTTTACCTTAACTCCAATTATGTCAGAGACTTTATCCACAATATGTCGCAAAGAAAATTCTTCTTCTTTAGCCTTTGGTCTTCCCAAATGTGACATCAAAATACAACTTCCACCGTCTTCTAAAATCTTGATGAGTGTAGGTTTTACAGCACGAATACGAGAGTCGTCTGTGATTTTAAAAGCATCGTTCAATGGCACGTTGAAATCGACACGAATTAAAACTTTTTTATTTTTAAAATGGAATTGGTTTAAGGTTTTCATTGGGTTTTAATTTTCAAAAACAAAGATACTTTTTTCTGAGTATTGAAGCCACAAGTTTGTAATGAATTATCCTATATTTGCGTATGTTGTTTTCCGACGTTTTAGGTCTTGATTATATTAAAAATCATTTGATAACCTCCGTTCATAATGGGAGAATTCCTCATGCACAACTATTTGTTGGTCAAGGAGTTTTGCCATTAGCCATTGCTTATAGTCAATATTTGTTATGTGGAAATAGTGGGTTTGAAAACACCGAAGGTAATGCTTCTTGTAATTTAAAATTTAACAAATTTTCACACCCCGATTTGCATTTTGTTTATCCGGTAGCCACAAACGAGAAAATAAAAAGCCATCCCATTTCCAATCATTTTGCCGAAGAATGGCGTGCTTTTTTATTGGAAAATCCTTACGGAAATCTATTTGATTGGTATAACCATTTAGGCATTGAAAACAAACAAGGAAATATTAGCGTAGATGAAGCACAAGATATTGTAAAAAGTCTTTCGCTAAAATCGTATGAAGGAGGGTATAAAGTGATGATTATTTGGGTGGCCGAAAAAATGAATAGTCCTTGTGCCAATAAATTATTAAAAATCTTAGAAGAGCCGCCCGAAAAAACAGTATTTATATTAATTACTGAAGATGAAGAGCTCCTTTTAACTACCATAAAATCACGCTGTCAACTTTTAAAAATTCCTCTTTTACCGGAAGAAATTCTTGCACAAGGGCTTGTACAAAGAGAAAATGCCCCTTATACTCTTGCCAAAGATTTTGCCCGGCAAGCTTCTGGTGATTATAACACCGCTTTGCGATTATATAGAAACAGCAAGGAGAATCACCAATTTGAGGATTGGGTAATTTTTTGGATACGTGCAGCCTTTAGGGCAAAAGGGAATAAAAGTGTAATTAACGATTTGCTGTCGTGGAGTGATACCTTGGCAAGCACAGGAAGGGAAGCTCAAAAAAAGTTTTTAGACTATTGTATTTCCTTTTTTAGGCAAGCAATGCTCTTAAATTACCAAGTTCCCTCTTTGGTGTATCTTCAATTTAAAGATCCAAAATTTGCTCTTGAAAATTTTGCGCCATTTATACACGGTGAAAACATTTTAGAAATTATAGATGCTTTAGAAACTGCAAATTATCACATTGAAAGAAATGGCAATGCTAAAATCATCTTCACCGACTTGTCTATCCAATTGACCCGATTATTACACAAAAAACCATAAGACATTAAAATAGAAAAGCCTTATTTTAAAACTTATTGGCATTAATTTACTTTATAAAAAATTGCGCTGTTTTCGTCCTTCTAATTACGTATCTGAAAAACCACATGGGTTTCTACTTTTTTAAAAAAATAAGCTTTTAAATAGTCTATAAACGGAGTTTTATAGAAATCTAGGTGCATAAGTAGGGAAAAAACTCTATTTCCTTTTTATGAATCTAACCCTTGAAGGGTTTAAAACCCTTCAAGGGTTTTTCTACGCCTTAATTTATTTGGTATTTTGTTCTGACTTTCGCATTTTAATACCCAAAACAAAGATCAAAATAAACTGAATATGCTATAAACCAACAAATTAGTCCTTTATAAAATCAAAATGTGTAGGCCTGATGAGCTTTTAAATTGTCTTAAATGGAGTTTTATTCTTTTTTAAGCACATAAATATGCGAAGAAAACTCTTTTGTAAATATTCCTGAGACATTGGAGCAAATTCCAAAAAAAATTGCTTTTGCCCAATTATTTTTTCCTGTTTTATATTTTTCAGAAAGCAAGCTTACATAAAAAGCATCAAAAAGCATAGGTTTAATTTTTACAAGATGAAATGGATGTTCTGAAAACAACGTTTGAATTGCCGTTTTTGAAAAATGCCAAAGATGTCTTGGCACATCGTAAGCCGCCCAAAATTTTTGATAGTGTTTAGCATCCCAAGATTTAAAATTTGGCAGGGCAACGATTAAAGTTCCAGTAGGTTTTAATAGCTTTGAGATTTGCAAAATATAGGTTTCCAGATTGGGCACATGTTCTAAAACATGCCAAAGAGTGATAACATCAAAGTTGTTTTGAGTTACTTGGTGCAACTCCTTTAGCACGGTTATTCCTTTTTTTTCCGAAAGCTTTCTTGCGCCTTCATTAGGTTCTACACCATGCACCTCCCATTTTTTTTGTTTTGCTGTGAGTAGAAACTCTCCCGTGCCAGATCCAATATCCAACAGTTTTCCCACACCATTATTTTCTTTAATAATAAGGGACACTTTTTGTTTCAGTGCCACTCTTTTTACAATGTGGTACACTTTGTCTATTAAATCTTTTTTTTTGTCGGAATGTGAAATGTATGCATCACTTATATAGTATGTTGGTAAATCTTCAGGTTTTGGTTTAGGCATTGTTTCAAGAAAATCAATTTTAGTATTTGAAACTAATAAAAACTCCTCCCCGGAAACCAAAAAGTCTTTTGTTTTTAGGTACACGTGATTTGAAGGTTTCAATGACACTTTTTATTTAATTGTTTCACGTGGAACATTATTTTAAATTCAACTTTCATAAGTTTATTATTTCTCTTTCTTTTTCCTCGTGTTGTTTCTAAAAAAATATAATTCAATTGTACTACCTGCCCATATAAACTAACATCACCGAAATATCGTTTGGAGAAACACCACTTATTCGCGATGCTTGTGATATAGTTGCGGGACGAATTTTATTTAGTTTTTCACGTGCTTCATAAGAAAGCGATTTTAGTAGAGCATAGTCAAACGTGTCAGGAATTTTAATGCCTTCTAATCGGTTTAACTTATCTGCATTGTTTTTTTCTTTGTCGATATAGCCGGAATATTTTACCTGAATTTCTACTTGTTCTAAAATTTCGTTGTCTAATTCTCTTGTTTGCATATAGGCTTCAACCTCTGGAATTCTTCGCATATCCTCCATAGTAATATTGGGCCTTGAAAAAACTTTAAAGAGTTTATCTCCTTGAAGAACTTCTGCAGACTCCTTATCTCTTAATATAGGGTTTATCGTTTCGGGAGTAAAACTAGTTTCTTTAAAATACTGCACAAATGCATCTGACTTTACTTGTTTTTCTTCCATCCTTTGAAGGCGATCTTTTTTAGCTAATCCTATTTTAAATGATTTTGGGGTTAGCCTAAAGTCAGCATTATCTTGTCTTAAAAGGGTGCGATATTCTGCCCTTGAAGTAAACATTCGGTAGGGTTCTTCTGTTCCTTTTGTTATCAAATCGTCAATCAATACACCAATATAAGCTTCACTTCTTTTTAAAATAAAGGGCTCTTTTTCATGCACTTTTAAATGCGCATTAATTCCTGCCATCAACCCCTGTGAAGCAGCTTCTTCATATCCGGTTGTGCCATTTATTTGTCCTGCAAAATATAGCCCTTCTACAAGCTTTGTTTCCAAGGTGTGTTTTAATTGCGTTGGCGGAAAGTAATCATATTCGATAGCATATCCGGGTCTGAAAAATTTTACATTTTCAAAACCCACAACAGATCGCAATGCTTTAAATTGTACATCTTCTGGTAGTGACGTTGAAAATCCATTTACATAAAACTCAACCGTATTCCAACCTTCAGGTTCTATAAAAAGTTGGTGCCTTTCTTTCTCTGCAAACCGATTAATTTTATCTTCAATAGAAGGACAATATCTAGGCCCAATACTTTTTATACGGCCGTTAAACATAGGCGATCTATCAAAACCTTCTCTAAGTAAATCATGAACAAGATTGCTGGTATAGGTCATATAACACAACCGTTGTTTTTTAAGTGGGGAAGTAAGATTAGAGAATGAAAATTTATCGGGTTTTTCGTCTCCGGGTTGGTCTTCCATTTTAGAAAAATCTAAAGACCTTCCATCCACTCTAGGCGGTGTTCCTGTTTTCATTCTACCGGATTCGAAGCCAAGTTTTACTAAATCCTCTGTAATTCCTGTCGATGCTTTTTCACCTGCTCTTCCTCCACCAAAATGCTTTTCGCCTATATGAATTAAGCCATTTAAAAAGGTGCCGTTGGTAAGTATAACTGATTTTCCTTGTATTTCATTTCCAAGAGATGTTTTTATGCCTATAATATTATTGTTTTTTACAAGAAGACCTGAAACCATTTCTTGGTAAAAATCAAGGTTTGGTGTTTGCTCTAAACGCAGACGCCATTCTTCTGCAAAACGCATCCTATCACTTTGTACCCTTGGACTCCACATTGCTGGGCCTTTTGACTTGTTGAGCATTTTAAATTGGATCGCTGTTCTGTCAGAAACAATACCACTATACCCTCCCATTGCGTCAATTTCGCGAACTATTTGCCCTTTTGCAATTCCTCCCATTGCAGGATTGCACGACATTTGCGCAATATTTTGAAGGTTCATTGTTACTAATAAGGTTTTAGAACCCATATTAGCAGCAGCAGCGGCGGCTTCAGATCCCGCATGTCCGCCTCCAACAACGATTACATCATATTCTTTTTCAAACATAGTATTATTCTTATATAAAAGTGTTCCACGTGGAACAAACAAAAAAATTTAAGGGTGCAAATATACTGTAAATAACAGCAAACTAAGGATTAAGCCCTCAAAAGACATACTTTATTGATTGTCAAAGATATAGAATTTATTTTTTAAAAATAGCTAAGCTTTCGTCTTCTTTTTTGCGCATTAATTCTTTGTCTTCTTCTGTCTTGTCTGTATATCCAATAAAGTGCAGTACGCCGTGTATTAGTACCCGCATTAATTCCTTTTCAAAGGAAACTCCATAGTCTTTGGCGTTGTCGGTTACTCGTTCTATAGAAATATAAATTTCCCCGTGTAATTGTTTTCCTACGGAATAATCAAAACTAATAATATCGGTTAACGTATCATGTTTTAAATAGGCTACATTTATAGCATGTAAATAAGTGTCGTCACAAAAAACATAGGATATTTCGCCAAGACTACAACCCTCTAAATCAATTATAGTTTGAATCCATTTGGATATCTTTTCTCGTTTTTTTAGCTTAAAATCTGTTTCTGAAAAAAAATCAATCATTTATTTTATTGAAATAGTTCAATACTTTTTGTTGATAAATAGGTCGCAAAGGTAAGGTCTGTCTGTTTAAAATTTCTATATTATTAAAATATTCTTTTGCCTGTATTATGTCTTTATTTTGCGTCTTTTGATACTCTGTTTCATTAGTTCTTGCTTGTCGTTTTTCGTCTTCTCCCTGTTGAAAAGCTGCTTTGTCTAACTTTAATAATTGATGTTTAATTTCGTTCATTTTACGCAGCGTTTGTTGGTTAAAACCACGCTCTAACAGCTCTTGCTCTACTTGTTCCATTTTTTTAACCAACTCTCTTGCATCTGCTGGAAGCCCTTCTTGCCGAAGCCTATCCTCAAGTTGCATCCGTAACATTTGTTGTTGTTGGTATATTTCATAAAGCAATCCGTTCAATTGCTCTGAATTTAACTGACCATCTTTGCTTTCTCCATTTCCATCACCTTCCCCATTCTTTCCTTCTTTTCCGTTTTTTCCTTCTCCTTCACCTTTCCCTTCGCCTTCTCCTTCGCCTTCTCCTTCGCCTTGTCCTTGTCCTTCGCCTTGTCCTTCTCCATCTTCTTTACCTTGTCCTGGTTTTTTCCCTTTCCCGGGTTTGGTGCCTTCCTCCATTTTTTCGTTTAAGCTTTCTTGTTGTTTGATAATGTCAGGCAATTGAAACCCTTTTCCTTTTCCACCTTTGCCAGACCCCCCCATTTGCATCTGCATTTGCATGTTGTTTAATGTCTCTGAAAGTAATACCGCAAGATCATTGGCTGCGGTAATTACATATTGCTGATGCGAAACCCCATTGCGTATCTGATTTTCGGATAGCCCATCTGTGGCTTTAGATATATTATAATTCACCTCAGAAATTAAATCATTTATGGTAGTGCCTACCATTGGGTTTCGCAATGCCAATGTAAAAAGACTGTCGTCTATATGCTGAAAATGTTGTTTTAAAACTCCTTGCCTAACAAGTTTTCTTCCAAATAATGCATTCCCATAACTTATTGCTTTAAACTCCTCCATTAAATCTTCTTGGGACATAGAAAAAGTTACTAAGTTATCTACGATTTGACGTAACATTTCAATGTCTTCTTCCTCCCCTTCTGATGCTGCTGCCGCCATTTGCATCTGCATTTGTTGGCTCATTTCTTTCATCTTTTTAGCGGCTTTCTTTTGGTTTTCTTTTGCTTCGGTTTGTTTTTGTTGATTTAATTTTTCAGTTGCAGCTTTTTGTTCTTGTTTTACTTCTTCTTCTTTGGATTTATTGTCAGGAATTTCCATCGGCTTTTTTAGTCCTTGATTGTCCTCTTTCAACTCTTCCATTTCTTCCGTAAACTTTTCAAACTTTTCATTCAATTCCTCCTGCTCTTCTGAGGTATTTTCTTCTCCAGCTTGCTCCGATTGTTTTTCTTGTTCTTCAGCTAATTTTTCTAGTTCCTGTGCTAATTTTTCGGCTTTTTTCTGAACATAATAGCGCTTGGTTAACTCTAGTAACTGTTCTAGATTTCTTTGTTGTTTTTTGTTTTCTTTGCTAAGTTTTTCCAGTTTATCATACAATTCTTCATTGGTAATTTTCTCTTTCCATTTTTCTAACTCTCCTAAGAGATTTTCGTTTTGTTTGAGCTTTTCTTCGTTTTCATTAAAGCGTTTTTGAAGTTCCTCCTTTTGGGGGTCGTTATCTTTGTTTTCTTTTTGAAAGTTTTCTAAATTGTCTTTCATTTTTTCCGAGAATTTCTTCATCAGTTCTTCCTGCAATCTTTGCCTTTTTATAAATTCTTCTAGTTTTTGTTTGTCATTCCAATTGAGTTCCGATTTTTCTTTTTGATTTTTAGATAGGTTTTCTAAATCTTTTTTTTGTTTATCCATGTTTTGAAGGGCATTATCTAACCCCTGTATGGTTTCCTTTTGCTCCTTAAGTTGTTGTTGTTCTAATTCTTCTTTGGTTAACTTTCTAAAAGTAAAGGTGGAAGATTTGCTGCTTTTAGGTGAATTAATACCATCATTATCAAATACTTCAAAATAATAGGAATATGTTTTTCCTTCCGTTAAATCTAGATTTCCGGGGATTGCATATAAAAATTGATCAAAATTGCCTTTGGCTACAGGCAATTTTTCGCTATTCTTATTTTTTTCGTCCTCTGTGGGAAAATAGACTATCTGCAATTTTGAAAGACCATAATCATCAGAAACGCGTCCCATAAAGTATATAATTTGGCTATTAACCGTATCTTGTTTTGCCTCAACAGATATTTCAGGATATTGGTCTTTGACTACTTGAAGCGTAAAGGCTAAATTTTCATATTCTTTTAATTGAGCGTTAGAGGTAGAAATTTGGTATTCTAACTTAGAAAAAATGCTTTTTGTCAACACAAATTCCGAGATGCTTTTAGTAAAGTAATAGGCGGTATCGGTTGTTTTTAATTGAATGTCATCGGTTTGTTTGGTTGTCATTTTCCAAGAAACACGAGTTCCCTCAGGTAAGGTTGCGTTTCCTGTGCTCTTAAGTAATTCATCTCGTTTTCCGGTATAATTTGGATAATCTAACGCCATTTCAAAAGAAATAAGCGTAGGCACTTTTAAAACTTGTAACACATAAGCCTTAGATGTAACCTCATTTGCCTGCAAATAAAATTTAATTTCCTGAGATAGTTGAGTAAATGAATATTGAAATTCGCCGGGAGCTAATTGCTGTAAATAATACTTCTCCCCATTGTAAAAAATAGAGGCCTTTTCAGGAATCACTTCGCCTGCTACTCGAACTTTCAAAACAAAAGATTTATTTTCAATCGCGCTTAAATCTTCATTTACTACAAAAAAAGCAAATGGAGCAGGGGGTTCAAATGCAGTATTGTAATGTACAACTCGTTTGTAACTGCTAGAAAACATATCGTTGTTACCGGTTAGAAAAATCACTAAATAAATTAAAACCGGGATTGCTGCATATTTTAAATACTTGACATTCGTAGTAAAGTTTACTGCATTTGAAAAAGGGATGGGTAGTAATTGTTTTGATTTTTGATCAATACTTGCCAATAATAACTCCGTTTGTGTCTTGTTTTGCTGTAATTGTAGCACATTTAGCAATTTATCGCTAACCTCAGGAAAGTGGTTTCCTATAATATTTGATGCCTGCGTAAAATTTATCCCTTTTTTAAGTTTTAATAATTTTGCGATTGGAAAGGCAATAAATCTAGCAAATAAACTTACTTCAACTACTACAAATGTCCAAAAAAGAAGCGTTCTTCCCGTTTGTGGCAACCACAAATAATACTCAATAAAAAGAGTAAGTATAAGATACAGCAATCCTGTAGCAAAAAACAAAATGGTTCCTTTTAACAATTCATTGGTATAATATTTCCGAATGAATTGTTGTAGTTTTTCTTGTATGTTTTTAAAGGTGTTCAAGGCTTCTTTAATTTCTAAACCCATAAAAATACTAATTTTATTAGTTTTCTACACAAGATTACAACATCGTTATTTAAATTTTAACACACAACGTTGAATACACGATTTTTCAGTTTCATTATTATTGGTAATAGAAGCACAAAACGCTTTTAAAATAAGTTGTTAATCGTATCTTTGTATCTCAAAAAAAGGATTTGTTAAGAGCGTATCCTTTCACAAACAAAAAGCGGTAAGAAATGGAAAAAGAAATGAGTTTACAAGCTGGAAATTCCCCTCAAGGAGGAAAAGTGAGAGTTCGTTTTGCCCCCAGTCCCACAGGCCCACTTCACATAGGAGGTGTTAGAACCGCTTTGTACAATTATTTATTTGCAAAAAAACACGGTGGTGATTTTATCCTTCGCATTGAAGATACGGACCAAAATCGTTACGTAGAAGGTGCCGAAAACTATATTATTGACACCCTAAACTGGTGTGGCATCCCATTTGACGAGGGGGTTGGAAAAGAAAAAGGCTATGGACCCTACAGACAAAGCGAGCGTAAACATCTTTATAAGAACTATGCCGATGCCTTAATCGCTTCCGGCAATGCATATTATGCATTTGATACTGCTGATGCATTAGAAAAACATAGAGCAGACCACGAAGATAAAGGGAAAACCTTTATTTATAACCACCATAACCGCCAAAAGCTAGATAATTCACTCACGATAAGCAAAGCAAATTTAGAAGATCGATTATCTTCCGGTGAAGAATATGTGATTCGATTTAAGTCAAACTCTAATGACACAATGATTGTTCATGATATCATAAGAGGTGAAATAGCAATTGACACTAGCGTGCTGGATGACAAAGTACTGTTTAAAAGTGATGGGATGCCAACCTATCATTTAGCAAACATTGTAGACGATCATTTAATGGAAATAACCCACGTAATTCGTGGTGAAGAGTGGTTGCCTTCCTTGCCTTTACATTTTCAATTATATGAAGCATTTGGCTGGGAAAAACCACAATTTGCACATTTGCCTTTGCTGATGAAGCCACAAGGAAAAGGAAAATTAAGCAAACGTGATGGAGACAAAATGGGCTTTCCTGTATTTCCATTAGAATGGCGCACTGACGAAGGAGAGATTTATAAGGGATATCGAGAAACCGGCTATTTACCTGAAGCAGTTATTAACATGCTTGCCCTTTTAGGCTGGAATCCCGGCACAGAACAAGAAATTTTTAGCCTGGAACAATTAGTAGATGCTTTTGAGCTGGAACGAGTGCATAAAAGTGGGGCAAAATTTGATCCTGACAAAGCTAAATGGTTTCAAAACTATTACCTACAGCAACAACCAAATGCCTTTTTAGCTAAAGAATTTAAAAAATTATTAGATAAAAAACACATCACCACCTCTCTTGATTTAGAAGTTGTTGTAGCCCTGATAAAAGAAAGAGCAACTTTTGTAACCGATTTTTGGGAACAGAGTTCTTTTCTTTTTAAAGCTCCCATTGCTTATGATGAAAAAGCGGTTAATAAATCCTGGAATGTTGAAACAGACAAAGTAATGCAAGCGTTGGTAATTATCTTAAAAGAGGCAAAACCTTTTAATGAAGCACATATAAGCGAAAAGGTAAAAGGGTGGATTACCGATGCTGGTATTGGTTTTGGAAGAGTAATGCAGCCACTACGCTTAGCATTAGTGGGTGAAATGAAAGGCCCGGACGTCTTTTCTATTATGGCTCTTTTAGGAAAAGAAGAAAGCATTCAACGCATTGAAAATGCACTCAAAAGATTGGGTTAAAGATAAACTGTGGCTCCAAAAACCAACAAGCTGCTATTGCCTTTAAATCCTGTATTTTCTAGATTTTGACTGTTGAGTTTGTTTAGTATATTGGTAACACCATATTGATATTGCGTAAAGATTCTAAAATTTCTAAACCCTGCGGTCATACCAATTGCTGCGTGAAAATTTGCTTTTGAAACATCTTCAATATCAACAGCTCTAAGGGTGGTATATCCATCTAAAATGTCATTTTTAAACTGGGTGTCTTTTAAAGTAAGTTTTCCGTTAACATTTAAAATAGGTCCCCCTTCAATGCTTAAATGATTTTTAATTATTTTATAGCCCCATAACACAGAAATTTGTGCAGATTGCATGGTGTAGTTGATAAACTTTGAGGTTCCTAAAGGTCCTAAACTGCTGCCGGCAATGCCAATCTTGGTATCGTAAAATGCAATTCCATACAACATGTCAAAATTATTATACACATTTCCTCGCATTTGAAGACCAAACATTAAGCTCTCTCCTCTTTTTGTTTGTAAATCATTGGTGATAATGTCATAAAGCGTTATGCCTCCTGATATACCAATAATATTGAATTCTTTAAAATTTCGTTGCGAAAAGGTTATGGAGGTACATAACAAGACAGTAAATAGGATAATAGGGGATATATATTTCATTTTTCAAAAAGTATAAAAACAAGCAAATGTATCGTTAATTTTTGTATCTTGAATAATTAATTTAATACTTAAAAAAGCATGTTATGGGTAATTTATTTTTAATTCTGGCAATCATTTTGCTGGTTATACTTTTATTTTCCACTTTTTTTGTGGTAAAACAACAAACATCTGCTATTGTAGAGCGTTTTGGAAAATTTACAAGCGTAAGAAGTTCCGGTTTGCAACTTAAAATTCCGATTTTTGATCGTATCGCAGGAAGAGTAAATCTAAAAGTGCAACAATTAGACGTTATGATTGAAACAAAGACGAAGGATAATGTTTTTGTAAAGCTAAAAGTATCCGTTCAATTTAAGGTAATTCAAGACAGTGTTTATGACGCATTTTATAAATTAGAATATCCTCACGACCAGATTACCTCTTATATTTTTGACGTGGTGCGCGCAGAAGTGCCTAAATTGAAATTAGACGATGTTTTTGAACGAAAAGACGATATTGCCGTTGCCGTGAAAAAAGAATTAAACGAAGCAATGACTAGATATGGTTATGATATTATCAACACCCTAATCACCGATATTGATCCGGACATACAGGTGAAAAACGCGATGAATAGAATAAATGCTGCCGATAGAGAAAAAACAGCTGCAGAATTTGAAGCAGAAGCTACACGAATTAAAATTGTAGCAAAAGCGAGGGCAGAAGCAGAAAGCAAACGGTTACAAGGTCAAGGTATAGCAGACCAAAGAAGAGAAATAGCACGAGGATTAGAAGAAAGTGTCAATGTATTAAACAATGTAGGAATTAATTCACAAGAGGCATCTGCATTAATTGTGGTTACACAGCATTATGACACACTACAATCTATTGGCGAAGCTACAAACACCAACTTAATTTTGCTTCCAAATTCGCCGCAAGCCGGAAGTGATATGCTAAACAATATGGTTGCGTCCTTTACTGCCTCCAATATGATTGGGGAACAAATGAAAAAAGATATGGTTAAAAAAGATGTTGCCAAAAAGAAAAAGGAATAATAACCTTTTTAAAAACAAAAACCCCCAATGTTTCTAAGAATCATTGAGGGTTTTTTTCGTTTATATCTATTTTTAAAACGGTAAAAATTTTTGCAAAAGTTTTCCAAAAAAGGCTTTGTGAGCAATATTTGAAATCATACTAGTTGCAATACCCATTGGTGAAATGGACTCTTTAAAATAAAAATAGCTTCTTTTTAGCTTCTCTTTTTCTATTTCCGTTTCTAGTTTTAAAATTTCTAGTTCGGCATCAATTTGTTCATATGTAGAATATATTTTCATAGAGTTAATCGTTAAAAAATATTTTAGATGTACTTTTAAGAATAAGAGTTTGTATTGGTTTTTTACCAAAAATTGCAATAAGCAATAGAATAAATAAATAAAACCCTGCTACAATAAAATACCCATAACTTGCATTGCCTAATTCATCACCAATAAAAATAGCTAATGCAAAAGAAATAAAGAAAATAACTAAAAAGGCAACGCTACCTAAAAGAAACACTCTCATTAATGAGGCAACACTCTTTGTAGATTTTTTATAAAAGTCTAACTTATAATATTCTACAGAACGCTTGATATACATTTGTACATTATCGTTCATCTCATCGATGTTGTTGGCTATTTTGTCAATCACAATAATTTCTTTAGGTTAGCGCGTATTGGTACATTATTTTTTTTGCAATTTAGCATTTGCTTCGCGAAGTGATTCTAATTTTTCTTCCATCGCTTTAAGAACGTCATCTGCTTTATAACTTGCTGAAGATAGGGTCTCTTCTAGTTTATGCTCAAAACTTTTACGTGCCGCACTTGCTTTTGTGCCTAAGGCGCTTGTTGTTTCTTTTAATTGTTTTGTTAGTTGTTTTTGAGCTTTTTTTGCTCCTTTGCTAATATTTTCTCTAGTTTTAGATCCCTTGTCAGGGGCATAAAGTATTCCTATTCCAGCTCCAATTGCTGCTCCTGTTAATAAAGCTAAAACGGTTTGTCCTGTGTTATTTGCCATCATTTTTTTAATTTAAAGTTAGTAATTATTTATGTAGCTAATTTACGTAGAATTTTAACAAGAATTGTTAATAAGCGGTTAATAAATAATGGCTTACTGCTAAATTTCTCTTAATATAAAGGATGTGTGACAAGGCAAATTTAGATTACCAAGAATCTCGTAAGCTTACCGTTTTGTTAAAAATTAAATGATTTTTTGTGCTTTCTTTATCTACGGTAAAATACCCTATACGCTGAAACTGAAATTTTTCTTCTACTTTGGCATTTTGAAGGCTAGGTTCTAAAAACCCAATAATGACTTGTAGCGAATCGGGATTAACAAATTCTAAAAAATCTTTCTCTTTGTCTGTATCTGGCGATTCTACAGTAAAAAGCCGGTCATAAAGCCTAACTTCAGCAGAAATAGCGTGTGCTATAGATACCCAGTGCAACGTTCCTTTTACCTTTCGTTGCGATGCTTCTGTGCCACTTCCGCTCCTGCTCTCTGTATCGTAGGTGCAATGTATTTCGGCAATATTTCCCATTTCGTCTTTTACGACACTTTCTCCTTTAATGATGTAGGCGTTTTTTAAACGAACTTCTTTTCCTAGCGTTAATCGAAAAAATTTATTGTTTGCTGCTTCTTTAAAATCTTCTCTTTCTATGTATATTTCTTTTGAAAAGGGAATTTCTCTGCTTCCTGCTTGTTCCTGTTCTGGATTATTTTCTGCTTCTAACCATTCCACTTTTCCTTCGGGATAGTTAGAAATTACAACTTTTACAGGATCTAAAACCGCCATAACTCGTGGTGCAATTTTATTTAAATCTTCTCTAACACAAAACTCTAAATGGGAAACATCTATAAGATTGTCTCTTTTACCTACGCCAATACTATCTGCAAAATTTTTAATGGAAGTTGGGGTATATCCTCTTCTTCTTAAACCCGAAATCGTTGGCATTCTGGGGTCGTCCCAGGAGTTTACTATGCCATTTTCAATTAACTGTGATAGTTTACGTTTACTTACCACGGTATGACTTAAGTTTCTACGTGCAAATTCGCGTTGCTTAGGCCTTATTAATTCCGGGTTATATACTTGGTCTAGAAACCAATCGTAAAGCTCTCTATGGGGTAAAAATTCAAGCGTACAAAAAGAATGCGATACTTGTTCTAAGTAATCACTCTCACCGTGTGTCCAGTCATACATAGGATATATTTTCCAATGATTTGCCGTTCTGTGGTGGTGTTTGTGCAGTACACGATATATTACAGGATCGCGCATCAACATATTAGACGCGTTCATATCTATTTTTGCTCTTAGCACATGAGTGCCTTCGGCGAAATCGCCATTTTTCATTTTTTCAAAAAGCTCTAGGTTTTCCGCAACACTTCGGCTGCGAAAAGGGCTTTCTTTCCCTGATGTTGACGGCGTACCTTTCTGATCGGCTATTTGTGCAGAGGTTTGCGAATCGACATAGGCTTTTCCGTCTTTTATTAATTGAATTGCCCAATCGTATAATTGTTGAAAATAATCAGAGGCGTAGCATTCTTTATCCCACGAAAATCCAAGCCAGGAAACATCTTTTTTAATAGCATCTACAAATTCTTGTTCTTCTTTTACCGGATTGGTATCGTCAAAACGAAGGTTTACCGGAGCCTGGTATTTTAAACCAAGTCCAAAATTCAAACATATTGCGGTAGCATGACCTATGTGTAAATAACCGTTAGGTTCCGGGGGGAAACGAAAACGAAGTTTTTCTTTTGTAATTTCGGTTTTTAAATCTTGTTCTATAATGTGCTCAATAAAATTAAGCGGTTTTTCTTCTTTTGCCATAATTTAAAAATAGTGCACAAAGGTATCAAAAAATAATGTGACTTTTTGGTAAGGTGAAAAGGATAAAGTAGCATCTTACGTATTGTTTTAAAAAATAAAAAGCTAGACCTTTCAGAAAAAAGTATCTTTGCTAAAAATCCATACTATGGGAAGTATTCGATTAAAAAAAGTAAAAATATATGCCTTCCACGGCTGTTTGGTTGAAGAAGGACAAATAGGTTCAGAGTATTTTGTGAATTTGAAAGTAAAAGCTAGTTTGGCTGAAGCTGCTACTACTGATGCCTTAAAGGATACTGTAGATTACGTGCATTTAAATCGTATTATAAAAGAAGAAATGGCCATTCGATCTAAACTATTGGAACACGTGGGTAAGCGCATTATAAGCCGTATTTTTAATGAACTTATTTTAGTAAATGTCATTAAAGTGGGAATATCAAAAGTAAATCCTCCGATAGGTGGTAATGTAGCTGAAGTAGTGGTTATTATGAAAGCAAAACGGTAATTTTAAAAATAAGATAGTTTTTGAGAGCAATTTTTTTTACATTTGCGCTCTCTTATTGGCATCGTGGCCGAGTGGCTAGGCGCCGGTCTGCAAAACCGTTTACTCCGGTTCGAATCCGGACGATGCCTCAAAATGTAAAAGAACTCTTTTAATGAAAATTGAAGGAGTCTTTTTGTTTATACCGATACCTTCGAAGCGTAGGCGTGGACGTCATCTCATTTTTTAAAATTTACAAACCTATTATTAAAAATTTCTCAATGATTAGTCCGGACGATGCCTCAAAAAATTAAACTCTTTCAATGAAAATTGAAGGAGTTTTTTATATCGTGGGAATCCTTCTCTCTATCTGGGTTTCTATAGTGTCGTGTATTTGTTTGGGGAAAACGCCTTTTATTAATAAAATCGATCCGGAAATAATAAGGACAATACTAATAATTCGTTTTAACTGGTAGATACGATATGGGGTAAGTTTTTTGTTAAGTTTTTTTGCGAGTAAAATCTTTCCGATATCAATTACTAAATAGGTTGCTAAAACCGACCCGAAGAAAACGGTCATTCTTCCTCTATCCATTTCTAGCTGAGGGCCAAAGACTATAATTAGACCTAACCAAAAACCCAAAACACCAACATTAATAAAGTTTAATACAAATCCTTTTATAAAAAGGGTTAAGTAATTTTTTTTATTAATAATAATGACTGTTGGATCGGTTGTGCGAAGATAACTGGTTCTATTTTTTAGTAAGGAAATAATGCCATAGGTTAATAAAAGCACGCCCCCAAAAATATATAATGCAGGGTCATCTTTTATTTTTTCTAATAATTGATTGGTACTAAAATAAGCTATTAAAATAAATATAAAATCTGCAAAAACAACCCCTAAATCTAAGGATATAGCTGCTCTAAAGCCTTTTATAGCACTTGTTTCCAAAAGCACAAAGAATACAGGACCAACAAGGAAGGCAAGAAATAATCCTAAGGGAATTGCCGCTAAAATGTCTTCCATCATAAACTAAGGGGATTTGTCCAAAGTTACCAAAAGTTTATAAAACGACACTCTTGAAATTAATTTTCTACATATTCGTGTTTTCCAATCATAGTAAAATCTAAGTGTTTTTTTACTAAATCGGCGTTTTTTACTTTTACATACACCTCGTCACCTAGTTGGTACACGTTTTTGGTTTTGCTTCCAATAACAGCATATTCATCTCGATCAAATTGATAATGGTCATCTTTTAAATCGCGTAAACCTACCATGCCTTCGCATTTGTTTTCCACAATTTCTACATAAATACCCCACTCGGTAACCCCTGAAATGACGCCCAGGAATTCTTTGTCTTTATGATCAATCATATATTTTACTTGCATATACTTGATGCTATCGCGTTCTGCATTGGAGGAAAGGCTTTCCATTTCGCTGGAATGTTTGCATTTTTCTTCATATTCATCCGCCTTAACCGATTCTTTTCCATCGAGGTAGTGTTGTAATAAACGATGTACCATAACATCCGGATACCGACGTATGGGTGAAGTAAAGTGCGTATAATAGTCGAATGCAAGACCGTAATGTCCTATGTTTTGGGTGGTGTATTCTGCCTTACTCATACTTCTAATAGCAAGAGTGTCTATGAGGTTTTGTTCCTTTTTACCTGCAACATCAGCTAATAATTTATTTAAGGAAATGCTTGTAGAGTGTTTGTCTTTTGTATTTAATTTATACCCAAAACGTTTGATAATTCCTTCTAAAGCTGCTATTTTTTCATCATTAGGTTCGTCGTGTACTCTATATACAAATGTTTTTTTAGGGGATTGTTTACCTATAAATTCTGCTACTTTTTTATTAGCTAGTAGCATAAACTCTTCAATCATATGGTTAGCTTCCTTACTTATTTTAAAAATAATTCCTAACGGATTTGCTTTTTCGTCTATCTTAAATTTTACTTCCACTTTATCAAAGGAAATAGCACCATTTTGCATGCGTTTTCGGCGTAATACTTTCGCTAATTTGTTTAAAGTAATTATTGCTTCAACAATATTTTCTTTAACTTTATAGGTGTTTCCAGACAAAGAAATATCAGATGGTATTTCTCCTTTTCCAGTTTCAATAATTTGTTGTGCTTCTTCATAAGCAAAACGCGCATCACTATTCGTTACTGTTTTACCAAACCATTGTTTTTTTAATTCTGCTTTTTGGTTGATTTCAAAAACTGATGAAAAGGTGTATTTTTCTTCATTTGGTCTTAAAGAGCAAGCATTGTTGGATAAAATTTCTGGTAGCATTGGCACCACTCTATCTACTAAATAAACTGAAGTGGCACGTTCATACGCTTCATCATCGAGAATAGTTCCCGGTTTTAAATAATGCGAAACATCGGCTATATGAATACCTATTTCATAGTTACCATTTTCTAAATATTGGAAAGATAGGGCATCATCAAAATCTTTTGCATCGGCAGGATCAATAGTAAAGGTAAGCACATCGCGCATATCTCTTCTTTTTTTAATTTCTTCTGCTTTTATAGAAGTATCCATTTTATTTGCAAACGATTCTACTTCTTCCGGAAAATCATAAGGTAATCCATATTGCGCTAATATGGAGTGAATTTCGGTGTTATGCTCCCCTGGTTTTCCTAATACTTTTAATACAGAACCAAAAGGAGAATCGGCTTTTTCAGGCCAATCATCTAGAGACACTAGTACTTTATCCCCATCTTGCGCTTCGTTAAATTTATTTTTAGGTATAAAAATATCGGTGTACATTTTTGGGTCTGTCATTTCCACAAAACCAAAGTTTTGTTGCATTTGAATAACCCCTACAAATTCGGTTTTATTTCGTTTAATTATTTTAGTAATCTCTCCTTCTGTTTTTCCGTTCTTTTTTCTTCTAAAAACATATACTTCCACAGTATCTCCATGAAGTGCTTTATGTAAATTGTTATTTGCAATAAAAACATCTATTTCCTGATCTTCAACAATAACATAGCCTTGACCTCTTCCTGCCATATCTAATTTACCTATCAGATAGTCTTTACTTCTTATCAATTGGTATTTACCTCTTTCTATTTCCTGTACTTTTTCTTTTCCTTGTAAGTCCTTTAATTTTTTTATAATTTGGTTTCTACTACTTGCATCATCAACGCCTAGCTTTGCAGCTATTTGTTTATAATTGAATGTTTTATTGGAATCCTGGTTTAGAATTTTTAAAATACTTTCGGAAAGATTGGGTAGTAAATTGTGACTTTTCTTTTTTTTATTTTTTGTCATTCATCGTTCATTTTTAATGTGTTAAAATTACGGTATAAAAATCAATATAAATAGTTTTAGGATTAAAGTTTTGTTAACTTAGTAGTTGGCATCCCTTGTAATACGTTGATTGGTTATTACATACTTAAATAAATTTTAAAATGAAAAACTTTAAAGTTGTAGCCGTTTTCACTTATTCCCATGAATATATGGTTTTAAAATTGCTTTTAGAACAAGAAGGAATTTCTTATTTTTTTCAAAATGAGACGATGATAAGTGTGCTTCCTTTTCATTCCAATGCTATCGGGGGAATACGATTAATGGTACATCTAAATGACATTTCTAAAGTAAATGAAATTTTAGATAGACTGAACAACAATAAAATGCTTCATATTGTTTAACTTATAAACAACTATATACCATTCATTATTTTTTTTTTAAAATTAAATTAAAAGAAATGATGCTTATTATTGTCTGTTAATTTATAGCATAACTTTTTGAACCATTTCTTGTTATTTTTAAAAAATCTTTTTTACATAAATTTATTAACATTTTATTAGCATTTGAAGTACTTGAAAAATAAGAATATAGGTTCTTTAATTAACTGTTGTCTATAACTTGAGTTAACCAAGAATATTTAATAAAAAAGAAAATATTTTATGTTTATAAGAGAAGAATTTTAAGGTAAAACTAATTCATAACTAAGGATAGCTTTTGTTGTAAAATACAAATAAAAGTGCTTATTATAAATTTATTTTAACTACACAACTTTAGTTCTTGATTTTTGACTAACAATTATAAACAATTTATGTAAACAAATAATTACCTAAATATTAAGCTATTGTAAATAGAAGTTAACAATTGGTTTTATTCTTGTTCATAAACCGGATTGTAATGAAATAATCTATATTTTGAATTGTATTTATTGGTTTAATTATATGCTACTAATGAATAAAATAGGTAACTTCGTAAAGGTTTAAAAAAGTTTAAAAAACACAAAAAAAATGAAAATAGCCATAGGAAACGATCACGCCGGAACCGAATATAAATTTGCTATTATTTCTCTTTTAAAAGAAAGAGGTATTGATTTATTCAATTATGGGACAGATGAATCCTCCAGTGTAGATTATCCTGATTTTGTTCACCCGGTGGCAATAGATGTGGAAAATGGAAATGTAGATTTAGGAATCATTATCTGCGGAAGCGGAAACGGCGCTTCCATGACCGCCAATAAACATCAAAAAGTGAGAGCTGCCTTGTGTTGGACAAAAGAAATTACCGCTTTAGCAAGACAACATAATGATGCAAATATACTTAGCATTCCCGCCAGATTTGTATCAAAACCTCAAGCCCTGGAAATGGTTGCTACCTTTTTAGATACCGCTTTTGAGGGAGGAAGACATCAAAATAGAGTAAATAAAATTGCTTGTAATTAGTTGTTTTATATATTACAATAAAAATAGGTTCCCATCCCAATGTCTCACAACCACAACCATCCTAAATCATCAGAAGTAAAAGGAAGCAATTTACTTTTATCTATTTTTTTAAACATTTTAATTACTGCAGCACAAGTAATTGGGGGATTGGTTTCGGGAAGCTTAGCTTTACTTTCCGATGCATTACATAATTTTAGCGATGTACTTTCTTTACTTATCAGTTACATAGCCAATAAATTAGCGAAAAAAAAAGCATCACACAAACGAACTTTTGGTTACAAACGCGCTGAAATTATTGCAGCATTTATAAATGCCGCCACTTTGATTATTGTTGCCATTATTTTAATTTTTGAAGCGATAAAACGATTTTATTCGCCACAAGAAATTGAAAGTGAGCTGGTTATTTGGTTAGCAGCTTTAGGCATTGTTGTGAATGGGTTAAGCGTACTGCTTCTTCATAAAGATGCAAAAATAAATATGAATATGAAATCGGCATATTTGCATTTATTTACAGATATGACAGCCTCTGTAGCGGTTTTGATAGGAGGGTTGTTAATGAAATTTTACAAAATTTGGTGGGTAGATAGTGTACTTACTTTAGGCATAGCAATTTATCTCATATTTGTAGGGTATGATTTATTAAAAAAGAGTTTCAAGGTGTTAATGCTTTTTACTCCCGAAGAGGTTCCGGTAGAGGAAATTACCAAAGTAGTAAACCAAATAGCACAAGTAAAAAGCATACATCATATTCATATTTGGCAACTTAATGAAGATGAAATTCATCTAGAGGCACACTTAGAATTTCACAAAGATGTAACGATTTCAGAATTTGATAGAACTCTAATACAGCTGGAGGAATTGCTTTTTCATCAATTTAATATCAACCATATTACCATACAGCCGGAATATGACAAAGAAGAAAAAAGTAAGGATATTATAGTACAGGATTAGGCTTTATTTTAACGCTATTGTATTCTTTTGTTACGAAAATAGCTAATTTAGCAAAAAAAATTTTATGTCTCTGCAGTTCCACCTGAAAACTTTTGCGCAACTCACTACTGACGAATTGTATGAAATCTTGCAACTTCGCGCTGAGGTTTTTGTAGTAGAACAAGATTGTGTTTATCAGGATATCGACGGAAAAGATGCAAAGGCACTTCATTTGTTTGCTTTTAAAAACAAAAGTATTGTTGCTTATGCACGCATTTTTGGCCCAGGCAATTATTTTAAAGATGCGAGCATAGGTCGTGTTGTTGTAAAACAATCAGAACGAAAAAATGGTTTTGGTCACGAATTAATGAAAGCGGCAAATAAAGCAGTAGAAAACCATTTTAACACGGCAAAAATTCATCTTTCTGCACAGCAATACCTCGTTAAGTTTTATAAAGCACATGGTTATAAAGAAGTTGGTAGGGGCTACTTAGAAGACGGAATTCCACATATTGGTATGGAAAGAATCCTATCTTCATAGCTACGCCAAATTCGTTTTGCTTTTTCTCTGCGCAGCTAGCAGGCAAGTTCTCTAAAACAGATACCTGCGCTGGTTTTTAACGCTCCGCCCTGTATTTTCTCGCCAGTAGCTTTATAAAGATACGAAGTATATTGGTTGGCATCGCCGTTAAACGTGATTTTTGTGGGTAGGTTGAGATGGTTGTAAGTAATGGCGGTGATATTTTTGTTTTTATCTGTTATAAGGTTGCCGTTGGCATCATAGGTAAAATCATTATCTGAAGTGGGGTTTCCTTTTTTAAAGCCAGCTAAGTTTTGGGTATCATCTGTTACCTTAACGAGCAGGTTGGAGTTGTTATTGGCATATTCATAGTTTAATTGGTCAATTTTTATGAGGTCAAAATAGCTATCGCTTATGCCGTTGCGGTCTAGGGTGAGGATGTTGCCGTTTTTGTCGTAGGTGAGCCACTCGTTGTAGTTGTGGGTAAGTTTTACGCTATTACCCGGTTTGCCGTAAATGGCGTTGGTAAGGCGGTTTAGGGCGTCATATTTATAGCCGTAACTGCGTTCTACATTGTCGCTGCCGCTGCGCCACAGGGTTTCGGCTATGTTGCCGTTGTAAAGGGGTGCTACTTGGTTTTGGTAGTCTTGCTCGGTGTTTGTGTAGTGTATGGCAAAACTAAAAAGGTCGTCGGGGTCGCCGGTGTTTTGCAGTCCT
>MNYN01000028.1 GCA_001873105.1 Flavobacteriaceae bacterium CG2_30_34_30
TCCATTTCCTTTCAAATATACTGTTTTTGTCCTTGGAAAAACAAATACGGAGTCTGAAAAAGGACCCAAAAAACGGTAAAGATATCTTTCCGATTTGTCGAAACAGGCTGTTTTTTATAAGCTTTTTAGCTATAGGAAGTAGCACGGTGCGTATCAGGGGATTTTCCTTTTTTTAATCTACTAGAGCAAACCTACATATTTTTAATTAAAGAACTCTACGGGATACCGTATTTACATTTTTTATTGGTTTCTTTAATAAAAATTACAAGTCTCCATCAAACCTCTTTCTTCTATTTTTCAGGTAACGTTTTCCTTTCTATAACCTTAAAATTGGCTCATCCCCTAAATTATATAAAACAAACTTTGAATTAGGTTCTTCCTGCTTTCTATTAAAAAATCCTTATTTTTGTAAAAAAATTACTATGCTTAAAGCCGGAGTACTTGGTGCAGGCCACCTCGGAAAAATTCATTTAAAACTTCTTCAACAATCTGAAAATTATCAATTAATTGGCTTTTATGACGATTCCGCAGAAACTCGTGAAAAAATAACCGCAGAATTTGGTTACCCCTCGTTTGCCTCTATGGACACATTAATAGCAGCTTGTGATATGGTTGATGTGGTAACCCCAACCAGCACCCATTTTACTTGTGCTAAAAAAGTACTAGAAGCAGGCAAACATCTTTTTGTTGAAAAACCCATTACCTTTTCTGTGGAGGATGCTAAGCAACTTATTCACCTTGCCAATAGACACGACGTGAAAGGGCAAGTAGGTCATGTGGAACGTTTTAACCCAAGTTTTACAGCCGTTAACCACATGATAGATAACCCCATGTTTATAGAAGCGCATCGGTTGGCAGAATTTAATCCGCGCGGTACCGATGTTTCGGTGGTATTGGATTTAATGATACACGATATCGATGCTATTTTAAGTGTGGTAAAGTCGAAGGTAAAAAGCATTAATGCCAGTGGTGTATCCGTAATTAGTGAAACTCCGGACATTGCCAATGCTCGTATCGAATTTGAAAATGGTTGTGTGGCAAACTTAACCGCTAGCCGCATTTCGTTAAAAAATATGCGAAAAGCACGGTTCTTTCAACGCGATGCCTATATTTCAGTAGATTTTCTGGAAAAAAAGTGTGAAGTGGTAAAAATGAAAGATGCACCGGTAACTCCAGGCGATTTTGATATGATTCTACAAAACGCCGAAGGCATTAAAAAACAAATCTATTTTGACAATCCGAAAGTAGAAAATAATAACGCCATTCTTGACGAACTAAACGCTTTTGCCGATGCAATAAACAACAACACCACACCTATTGTAACCTTAGAGCAAGGCACGGAAGCGTTGCGCGTGGCATTATTAATTATTGAAACGTTTAAAAAATAAAGATTAATAAACTATAAAAAAACAACCACTTTTGCGGAAAATAAGTATGAAAAATGTAGCAGTAATAGGAGCCGGAACGATGGGAAATGGCATAGCCCATGCCTTTGCCCAAAGCGATTATAAGGTACAATTGATTGACATTAGTGAAGCCTCCCTAAAAAAAGGCATGGACACTATCGCCAAAAATCTAGATCGCATGGTGGCTAAAGAAAAAATTACCGAAGCCGATAAAACAAAAACACTAAACAACATCACCACATTTACCAATTTGGAAGAAGGGGTGGAATATGCGAGTTTAGTAGTAGAAGCGGCCACAGAAAATGTGGATTTAAAACTGAAAATTTTTAAGGATTTAGATAAATTTTGTCCGGATGACACCATTTTAGCCACAAATACTTCCTCTATTTCCATTACAAAAATTGCAGCAGTAACGAAAAGACCACACATGGTTATCGGGATGCACTTTATGAATCCGGTGCCTATTATGAAGCTGATAGAAATCATAAAAGGATACAGCACCTCCGCAGAAACCTACAAAACCGTTGCTGAGCTTTCTAAAAAATTGGGCAAAGTCCCAGTAGAAGTAAACGATTATCCCGGTTTTGTGGCAAATAGAATTTTAATGCCAATGATTAATGAAGCGATAGAAACACTGTACAACGGTGTAGCAGGTGTGGAAGAAATTGACACGGTAATGAAACTAGGCATGGCTCACCCTATGGGCCCTTTGCAATTGGCTGATTTTATTGGTCTGGACGTTTGTCTTTCTATACTTAACGTCATGTATGATGGTTTTAAAAATCCAAAATATGCACCTTGTCCATTGCTTGTAAATATGGTTATGGCTGGAAAATTTGGTGTAAAAAGCGGAGAAGGATTTTATGATTACAAAGAAACTCCTAGAGCAGAAAAAGTAGCGGCGATGTTTTGTTAAAAGTTACAGGTTGCCGGTTGCGGGTTATTTTTTTTAGAAAGAAATAATTTTAAATATAGGTTATGGCTTTATCTTATCGTGAATTGGATATGTATCAAATTGCATTCGATTTATTTATTAAAACCCACAACTTTTCATTAGAGTTACCAAAGCATGAACTGTATGAATTGGGAAGTCAGCTTAGAAGATCTTCTGGTTCTGTTAATTCAAATATCGTGGAGGGGTATGTTAGAAAAACATATAAAAATGATTTTATTAAGTTTCTAATATATGCGCATACTAGTGATGATGAAACAAGTAATCATTTAAAAAAACTACAAATACTTTATCCACAATTCGACAAGACAATAATTGAGCTGCTTAAAGAATATGATATTTTAGGAGCAAAAATTTATAAATTTAAAGAATATGTAATCAAAAGCTGGAAAACCTAAAACAAAGTTCCACAACACGCAACAGGCAACCGGTAACAGGCAACACAATATGGCAAAAGTAATTCCTTTTAAAGCAGTACGCCCCACAAGAGACAAGGTAAGTCTTATTGCTTCGCGTGCTTATCAAAGTTATACCATTGAAGAGCGTGAATTTCGGATGCAAAATAATCCATTTTCATTTCTTCACATTGTAAATCCGGGGTACAAATACCAAAAAGAAATACTTGGCCCTGACCGTTTTGACTTGGTAAAAAACCGTTACCAGGAATTTAAAGAAGATGGAGCTTTTATTCAAGACAATAAAGCCTCTTATTACATTTATAAAATCGTAGATAGAGAGCAGCAAACATTTTTAGGCATTATCGCTGCCACTAGCACAGAAGATTATGAAAAAAATATAATCAAAAAGCACGAAGAGACTATTGAATCACGAGAAATAACGTTTAAAGAATATTTAAAAATAGTAGGTTTTAATGCAGAACCTGTATTAATAACCTATCCTGATAATAAAAAAATATCGGAAATTTTAAACAAAATTGTATCCACTCGTGCAGAATATGAATTTACAACGACATATCGCGACACACATTATTTATGGCAAGTAGAAGATGAAAGCATCATTTCTGCTATTCAAGAGGAGTTTGCCGCTATGGCATCCATCTACATTGCAGATGGTCACCATCGCTCTGCTTCTTCCTTTTTATTACAACAGGATTTAAAAAAAGAAAATCCTGAACATACAGGCATGGAAGGCTATAATTTTTTTATGAGCTACCTTATTCCTGAATCACACTTAAAAATTCACGAGTTCCATCGGTTGATTAAAGATTTAAATGGATTGAGTAAAGAAGAGTTTTTGATAGCACTAGACGCAAATTTTAGAATTGAAAACCGAGGTCTTTCGTATTATAAACCGTCCAAGGTACATCATTTTAGCATGTATTTGGACCAAGAGTTTTATTCGCTTTACCTTCGGAAAACAAATTTCACCAAAGAAGATGCTTTAGACGATCTCGATGCACAGCTATTATATAAAACCATTTTAAAACCTATCCTGGGAATTACCGATTTACGAAATGACAATCGAATAGAATATGTTCACGGTAAAAATGATTTAGCTTATGTAAAATCAAAAGTGGACAGTGGAGAATTTCAAATAGGATTCGGACTCGTACCTGCAACTATCGAACAGTTAAAAAACATAGCAGATCAAGGATTAAAGATGCCCCCAAAAAGCACCTATATAGAACCAAAACTTAGAAGTGGTATAACCATTTATGAGTTTTAGAAAAATAGACGATGAAAAAGATATTCAAATGAGTAGTATTTCAGATAATTTACAAAAAATAAAAGATTCCCTTCCGGAAAATATAACCCTAGTTGCGGTTTCAAAAACGAAACCTGTTAAAGACTTACTAGAAGCATATAATGCAGGGCAACGCATTTTTGGAGAAAACAAAGTACAAGAAATGACCAAAAAATGGGAACAACTTCCCAAAGACATTCAGTGGCATATGATAGGTCATGTTCAGACAAATAAGGTAAAATATATGGCGCCATTTGTTTCTCTTGTTCAAGGTGTGGAAAGTTTAAAATTATTAAAAGAAATAAACAAACAAGCAGCAAAAAACGATAGAATTATTCCTTGTTTATTACAAATACATATTGCAAAAGAGGAAACAAAATTTGGTTTTGATACTGAAGAGGTCACAACAATTTTAGAAACCGATACCTTTAAAAGTTTACAAAATATTAAAGTGGTGGGTTTGATGGGAATGGCTACATTTACACAGGATAAAAATCAAATTGAAAAAGAATTCCAACAGATAAAAACTTTTTTTGACACTTTAAAATTAAAACAAGAAACACAAAATCTAAAACTAGAGATACTCTCTATTGGCATGAGCGGCGATTATAAAATTGCCATAAAAAATGGAAGCACTATGGTGCGAGTAGGAAGTGCTATTTTTGGAGAAAGAAATTATTAAAATAATATTGATTGTACGCAATACTTGACATAGAAACAACCGGAGGAAAATATAACGAGGAAGGAATTACCGAAATTGCTATATACAAATTTGATGGCCATGAAATTGTAGATCAATTTATCAGTTTAGTAAATCCGGAAAAAACCATCCAACCTTTTGTGGCAAACCTAACCGGAATAAGCAATGATATGTTGCGAAATGCTCCAAAATTTTACGAAGTTGCAAAACGCATTGTAGAAATAACAAGTGATTGTATTATTGTGGCGCATAATGCCGTATTTGACTATCGCATACTTAGAACTGAATTTATGCGATTGGGTTTTGATTATAGTCGCGAAAGCCTTTGCACGGTTGAACTTTCAAAAAAATTATTGCCCGAATTAAAATCCTATAGTTTAGGTAAACTGGTACGCGAGTTGGGTATCCCTATGAGCGACAGGCACAGAGCTTCAGGCGATGCTAAAGCAACTGTTGTATTATTCAAACTCCTTTTATCCAAAGACACTAAAAAAGAAATTGTAAGTAGCGCAGTACGTTTAGAACCAAAAAAGCAATTAGATAATAAACTCCTTCGAATTATTGATACAATGCCTTCAGAAACAGGTGTTTATTATATGCATCGCGAAGATGGTAAAATTATATACATTGGTAAAAGTACAAATATTAAAAAGCGAATTATTCAGCACTTTACCGGAGAAAACCGAAAATCAAAAAAATTACAAGAAGAAGTTGCTGTTGTTACTTATGAAAAAACTGGCAGCGATTTGATAGCTCTACTCAAGGAAAGTGAAGAAATAAAAGAAAACAAACCTATATACAACCGAGCACTTCGCAAAACCCTATATCTAAACCAACTGGAAAGTTTTGAAGATGAAAATGGATATATCAACCTAAAAATAGCAAAAGCTGACTCTGAAAAAACCCCTATTACTACCTTTACTAATTTACAACAAGCAAAAAACACGCTGTATAAAATTACAGAAACATTTGGGTTGTGCCAAAAATTAACCGGTTTATACAAAACGAAGGGTGCCTGTTTTTTACATTCTATTGATCAATGTGCGGGAGCTTGCATAGGCAAAGAAACTCCGGAAGAATACAATAAAAAAATAGCTGCTTTTATGAAAAAAAATAGTTATGAAAAACAACACATGCTACTTATTGACCGCGGAAGAGAGATAGATGAGCGATCAGTTGTTTATATAGAAAAAGGTGTTTTTAGAGGCATTGCTTTCTTTAATTTAAACTACCAAATTAATAACCCCGAAGTGTTAAAATCGCTTTTAACACCAATGAAAAATAACAAAGATGCCCAACATATTATTCAAAGTTATTTACGCAGAAATAAAGTTTTAAAAATAATTGAGCTTTCATAAATAGAAAATATAAAGGATGTTGTGTATTTTTGAATAAAGCTTAAAAAAAACAATATTTTTAATACTATGCAAACGGAAACAAAAAGTAAAATTGACATCCTTAGACAGAAGATTTATATCATCATCTATGGCACCAGTACTCCAGCCGGTAAACTCTTTGATCTTGTTCTTCTTGTTTTAATATTATTAAGTGTTTTAGTGGTGATGCTAGAAACTGTCTCCGGTTTCGATACAAAATACCACAGAGAAATAAAAATATTAGAATGGATCTTCACCATTTCATTTACCATTGAATATATTTTACGCATATTTTCAACTAAAAAACCCTGGAAATATATCTTTAGCTTTTATGGCATAATTGATTTAGTAGCTATTCTCCCCATGTATTTATCCTTTTTCTTTGTTGGTGGCAACGTTATTGCTAGTGTAAGAGCGCTTCGATTATTAAGAATATTTAGAATATTAAATATTAATCAATATATAGGTGAATCCAATAAACTAAAATCCGCATTAAGAGATAGCAAAGCTAAAATTCTTATTTTTCTTTTTGTAGTTGTCATTATTTGTGTACTTATGGGTACATTGATGTATCTGATAGAAGGTAAAGAAAGTGGTTTTGAAAGTATTCCCCTTAGCATTTATTGGTGTATTGTGACATTGACAACCGTAGGTTTTGGCGATATTACACCCGTAACCAGTTTAGGCAGAATTATAGCCTCCATAATCATGATTACCGGATATGGCATTATTGCTGTTCCTACAGGAATAGTAAGTGCTGAGTTTTCCAAACAAAAAATAAAACAAAAAAAAGACGTCCAAAATACATTAATGTGCCCGGTATGTAATAAAACAGACCATAAAAATAATGCTGAATTTTGCTATAACTGTGGTGGAACACTAAATAATAAAACTAACATTGGCTAACAAAAAAAAACACCTGATAGTACTTGTTGGTCCAACAGCAATAGGAAAAACAGCTCTTTCTGTTGCATTAGCAAAACATTTTAAAAGTGAAATTATATCTGCAGATTCAAGGCAGTTTTATAAGGAAATGTCCATAGGAACAGCTATCCCCTCCCAAGAAGAATTGCTAGAAATACCTCATCATTTTATCCATCATATCTCTGTGGAACAGGAGTATAATGTGGGTGCTTTTGAAAGAGATGCATTGCAACTTTTAGAAGAAAAATTTCAAACAAATGATTTACTGTTTATGGTAGGCGGTTCGGGTTTATATATACAAGCTGTAGTAGAAGGTCTTGATACTTTTCCTAAAATAGATCCAAAAATTAGAAAAAAATTAAGTAATACATTTCAAGAAAATGGAATTACTTTTTTACAAAAAGAGTTACTTAAATTAGATTTTGCATACTATCAAAAAGTAGATATTCAAAATGCGCAGCGCCTAATAAGGGCTTTAGAAATATGTATTGGCACCGGAAAGCCATATTCTTCTTTTTTAAATAAAAACAACCCAACCATACGAAATTTTGAATGTATAAAAATAGGATTAACTGCTGACAGAAACCTATTGTACAATCGTATTAACCAACGCGTGGATGCCATGATGAACGCCGGTCTTTTAAATGAAGTAGAGCAATTACTTCCAAAAAAAGATTTAAACGCCTTGCAAACTGTTGGGTACAGAGAATTGTTTTCTTATTTCAATGCAGAAATACCTTTAGATATAGCCATAGAAGAAATTAAAAAAAACACCCGCAGATATGCAAAACGGCAACTAACCTGGTTCAGAAAAGAAGAAGAGATAAAATGGTTTAATTTTCAAACTCCTTATGAAGAAATCATTACACATATAAAATCAAGAACAATATAAAAATATGATTGTTCTTGATTTTATGACCTTCAATTAATCTCTAATTATTTGGTTTAATTATCCACTTCACTTTTTACAACTAGCCGAAACCCTTCGCCGTGAATGTTGATAATTTCTACACCATCGTCTTTACTAAGGTATTTTCTTAGCTTGGCAATGTACACATCCATACTTCTGGACGTGAAATAGTTATCATCTCTCCAAATTTTAGTAAGTGCCAATTCACGAGGCATTAAATCGTTTTTATGTAATGCCAATAAACGTAAAAGTTCGTTTTCTTTTGGCGAAAGTTTGTCTGGTGTTCCTCCATTATAAGTTAGAAAACGTAATTTTGAATTCAAATGAAAATTGCCAATTTGAAAATCAAATTGTTTGCTATCAGCAATCGTATCAGTAGCTTTACGTTGAATGATGGCTTTAATTTTCATTAATAACACTTCCGAGTCGAAAGGTTTATTTAAATAATCGTCAGCACCCACTTTATAACCTTTTAAAACATCTTCTTTCATAGCTTTGGCGGTAAGAAAAATAATAGGCACATCGGCATTTTTTTCTCTTATTTCTTTTGCTAGGGTGAAGCCATCTTTATAAGGCATCATTACGTCAAGAATACAAAGATCGAAATCATCTTTTTTAAATTTTTCAAAACCTTCCATGCCGTTTTTAGCATGAGTGACATTGTAGTCATTCATCATAAGATAGTCTTTTAATACGGTTCCAAAGTTTGGATCGTCTTCTACTAATAGAATTTTTTTATTTTCAGTTTCCATAATTTATGATATTAATTGAAGTTTAATAATAAAGGTACTTCCTTTTCCTTTCTCACTTTCCACGTAAATTTGACCCTGATGATCATCTACCATACGTTTTACATAAGAAAGACCAAGTCCGTGGCCTTTTACGTTGTGAACATCTCCTGTATGTTCTCTATAAAATTTTTCAAATATTTTTTTTTGTGTGACTTTACTCATGCCACTTCCTTGATCTCTAATTTTTAAAATAATATTGTTTTTTACATTTTCCGTATAAATGTCAATTTTGGGTGTTTCTGGCGAATATTTAATAGCATTATCTAATATATTTACAATCACATTAGTAAAATGCGACTCATTTGCTAAAACAGATGATTTTAAAGCTCCAAAGTGTGTTTTAATATAGCCGCCTCTATCATCTACTAGTAGTTGAACATGGGTTATAGCATCTTCAATTAAGTCATGCAACTTTAATCTTTCTTTCTTGATATTCAGATCTCTTTTTTGTAATTTAGAAATACGTAATACATTTTCAACCTGTGCGTGCATTCGTTTATTTTCCTCACGAATCATTTTTAAATAACGGTCCATCGTTTCCTTGTTTTCAGAAATTTTTGGGTTTTTCATTGCATCTAAAGCCAAGTTTATCGTTGCAATAGGTGTTTTAAATTCATGGGTCATGTTATTAATAAAGTCTGTTTTTATTTCTGAAATTTGACGTTGTCTTATAATTTGTTTAATAGCACTATAATAGGCTAAAATAATAATTGTGGTAAGAAACAATGTAAGTCCTCCCATCCATAATACAGAAGAAAAAACATATTGTTGTTTTTTGGGAAACTGTACCAACAATTCATATTTATAATTTCTGTTTTCATCTAAAAATAGAGGTACACTATAAACCAATGGAGATTTGGGTTCATACACAAAATTTTCAGAAGATATCTTAGTTGCTAATCCATTACTATATATAGCAAATTCAAATTCCGGTTTTAAATCTCTAAGTTGTAATTGATATTCAATTAAATTTCGTATTTCTGCTTTATTCACTCGTTTATGAATGGGTATTCGTTGCGCAATATCTTTAAAGGTTTCACGTAACTGATATTGTTCTGGTTCTTGTAATCTTTTAACCGATATAACTGTAGATTCAACATTTGGTGATGAACCGTCAACACCACCTTTAATCGTAGTGCTGAATTTTCTGTTATATAATTTTTTAAAATTGATACTATCCACATCAACTTCTAAAAAATTAGAAGAAAGTTTATAATCTTCTTCTAAAATTCCGCTAGAATAAATAAATGTTTCATTGGTTAAATTATCAGCCTTTGTGTACACAATTTCTCTAAAAGTAGATTTGTCAGGTTCTCCAATACTATCGGCTACTTCTGCATAAAGGCGGTAATAATATTCCAATTCTTTAATTTGCATTTCCTTAGACACAGCCATTAGTGTTTGCCTAACATTATAAACAAACTGGTCTTCTTTATTCTGAAATGAATTGTTTATCCAATACCCCTGAACAAAAATTATCCCTAGCAAACAAAGACTCATGAAAACAATCAGGATGATAAAAAGTTTTTTGCTCATACCCCAAAAGTAAGATTTTAACATTTAGATAATTAAAGGTTTAACCAAATGTTAACAAAACTTATTTTATTAATGAAATTTTTCAAGAAGTTGGTTATGAATTTTTAATACTTGAATACGTATATTTTCTAAATTTTGATTGTTATCTATTACTATATCCGCTAGTTTGATTTTTCTTTCATCCGGCCATTGATTTTGCATTCGTGCTAGAATTTCTTCTTTTGAAGTGGCCTCTCTTTTTAAAACGCGTTGTATTCTTGTTTCAACCGGAGCAATTACTAAAATGGTTTTATCACACTGTTTATAACCGCCATTTTCAAATAGTATGGCAGCTTCCTTTATGACATAAACACCAGATTGGCTTCTTTTCCATTGCTCAAAATGCAACCCTACAGCAGGGTGTACTAATGCATTGAGTTGTTGTAGGAGTTCCGAATTATTAAACACTTTGGATGCTATAAACTTTTTATTTAAAATTCCGTTTTTGTAAGCTTCTTCCCCTAAAAGTTGTTGTATTTTTTGTTTTAACGAAGCATTCTGTTGCATCAATTTTTTAGCTTCCTCATCTGCAATATAAATGGAAACCCCCAATTCCTTAAACATTTCTGCAATGGTGCTCTTTCCGCTACCTATACCACCTGTTAGACAAATAACTTTCATTTTAGAAAATATTAAATTTTTAGGATTATACTTTTAAAATTAGTCAAAAAATAATTTAGGAAATCTTTTTTTTGGGTCTTGCTTTAATACCCGTATAAAAAATGTGGAGACAAGAAACGCTAAACCATAACCAAAAAACTGAATACACACTGCTTTTATAGAAAGAAACCCAATTTTCAAATTTTTATTGGTTTTAGAGGAATCGATAAAAATCAACATAAAATAGAATCCAAATAATAAAATAAGCTGCCAATAACCAAAAAACAAGCAAACGAAGCTAAAGAAAAAAAATAACACAAAAAAGGAAGGAAACCAAAAAGATATTTTTGCAGATTCCGGATGCCATGAGGATAGAATTGGTCTTACCAATCCAAACTTTTTTACTTGTTGATAAAAGGAATTCCAGTTAATACGCCTTTTATGATACACAAATACCTCTTTAATAAAATGGGTTTCAAATCCCTCTTTGCGCAAACGTAAAGATAAATCAGGATCTTCACCGGGATGAATTTTTCCAAAACCACCGGTAGCTTCAAAGGCATTTTTTGATAATCCCATATTAAAACTTCGCGGTTCAAATTTATGAACTGCTTTATTTTTACCTCTAATTCCTCCGGTAGTTAAATAGGAAGTCATGGTGTAATTTATGGCTTTTTGTACATCGGAAAAACTTTCGTGCGCAGCGTCAGGTCCTCCAAAACAGTCTATTTTTTTTTTGGTAAGGGCTTTATTTAAGGCAAATATATAGTTAGGTGGTAAAATACAGTCGGAATCTAAAAGAATAAAAAAGTTTCCCTTTGCTTTTTTCATGCCGAAATTTCTAGAATCTCCCGGACCTGAGTTCGGTTTGAAATAATAACTAATTGGAAGTTTGCTTTTATAGGAATTTACTATTTCCTCACACGTTTCGCTGGATCCGTCCTCCACAATAACAATTTCATATTCTGGATGTTTGTCCTGCATAAAGAAACTTTCTAGCAGTTCTTTAATTTCTTCCGGGCGATTATAAACAGGGATTATAAAGGATACATACAAATTCATCCTACAAATATAAGAACAAAAAAAAAGCCATCCGCATGTAACGGATGGCTTTCTACTTTATTTAAAAAAGTTCTTCTATTTTTTAATCAATCTGTAAGTTCCTGTTTGACCTTCAGAAATTACTTTTATCAAGTACACTCCTGTGGTTAAATTTGAAACGTTTAACTGAGAAGTTGTAGCTCCAATAGTTTTGTTTAAAATTTGTTGGCCCAAAGTGTTGTAAATAGTAATCGTATCTATACTACTATTTGCTTTTACATTCAACACATTGCTAGTAGGATTTGGATAAAAAGTAAATCCTTCTATTGTATTATCTGAAGTACTTAATATTGCGTTGCTTAAATCTACCACCACATCGCTTTCTCCACCTGTATTTAATACAAATAGATAATAGCTTTGTCCTGCAACTGTTTCTGTTGTAGCTACAGTACCAGGACCACACTGATTAGATTGCTCAAAAGTGTAAGTAAGATTTGTTTCATCGGTTACATTTTCATCTGGTGCGGTATAAAATATTACTGCACTTGCTCCAGCTGGTGTGGTGATGGAAGCAGTTGCTGAACCATCGGCTGTTGCTGTAAATTTATACCAAACGCCATTGGTTCCTGCTATGTTACAACCGGCTGGGTTTAATAACTCATTGGTTGCAGCAAATAAACGTACAAGAGGATCGGTATAGGCTTGTGGAAATTGATCTACATCAATTGCATTAACAATTAAGTCATTCGCTGGAGGCACAGGTAAACAAGTTACATCTGCAGCCCATCCAGCTCTAGTAACAGAACCATCACTTAAAAATCTAAAAGTCAATGCACCACTTGGATGTGTTGATGAAAAAGGTCCAGGATTAGTAGTTCCGTAGAAACCGCCTGCAGGGAAACCTGTGTTTGTTGGTGGGTTACCACTACTTATTAATGGGGAACTAGTGTCTGGTCCATCATAAACGTATAAGGCATCCCAGCCACTTTCCACATCAAATGCGGTGAAGGTAACTGTTACAGCGTCACCGGAATTATCAGGAACGATAACCCAAGTTTCATCTGCATTATTATTGTAATTTCCACTTGGTCCTCCTGTATCATAAAAAGGCCCACCACAGGTTGGAAAAGCTACATCTGTTTCAAAGGTAACCGGTCCAGCAAGATTGCTAAGACCACCTGCATCACAATCTGCTTGCACATAAAAGTCATAAAGTGTGGAAGAATTAAGTCCTGTTGCCGTTGCAATGGTTACTCCAACTGGAGTTGTTCCTGTAGCTACCGGAGTATCTACTTGTGGATCTGCACCATTTTCAAATACAAACCATACATAACCATTTGTAGCATTTGCTTCAGCATTCCAAGCTAAATCAGCTGTGGTGTCAGTTACTGCAGTTACAACTAAACCTAGCGGTGCAGAACAAGTTGGTGCTACATCACAAGTTACATCTGCAATCCATCCGGCTCTTTGCACGGAACCATCACTTAAAAACTGGAAGGTTAAAGCACCTGTTGGATGTGTTGAAATAAAAGATCCTGGATTAACAGTACCATAATATCCTCCGGCAGGAAATCCTGAATTTGTTGCTGGATTACCACTATCAAATAAAGGAAAGGAAGTGTCTGGGCCATTAAATATGTATAACGCATCCCAACCGGATTCAACATCAAAAGAAGTAAAGGTTACGGTAACCACGTCACCAGAAATATCTGGTAAAATTGTCCAAGTAACGTCTTCATTATTTTGGTAGTCACCGGCAGGTCCACCTGTATCAAAAAATTGTTCACCACAAGCTGGTGGTGTTAGAAGTGTTTCAAAAGTTACAGGACCATTAAGATTGCTTAATCCGTCTGCAGCACAGTCAGATTCCACATAAAAATCGTAAGTTGTAGCCCCTGTTAAACCTGTAGCAGTATCGTTGGTTACACCGGCAGCGGTAGAACCGCTAGCAACAGGAGTATCAATTTGAGGGTCTGCACCATTATCAAATACATACCAGTTATACCCGTTGGTTGCATTTGGTTCTGCGTCCCAAGCTAGGTCAGCAGATGTATCTGTAATGTTAGAAACTAAAAGATTTAATGGAGGTAAACAACTTGGCAATGGAAGTGTTGCACATTCACCAGAAATAGTAAATACACCATCATCACCCGCTTGTGCTGCCCAACCTGTACCGTCATTTAGAACGACAAAAGCACCAATAGCACTAACAGTAGTAACATCCCATGCTAATTGTGTGCCTGGTCCTGCTGGAACACCGGAAATTTGAACCCAATAGGTTGTAGTGCCTGTAAAGCCACCTGTATAAGTTGGTGATGTAGGTAAATCAATAACTGTTTCATATATATCAAAGCCAAAATTGTTTCCAACAATAGTTTGAGAGGTTGGAACAATTCCAGGATAGGTATCTAATATAGCTCCAGGTAATCCGCCTGCATTGTCATAAAATGTAACGTCAACAGAAGATATTCCACCCTGAGCAAAGATATTAGCTGTAATAGTGTTTACTGTAAATTCTTCGCCATAGGCTACAAGAAAGTCATTAGCAACCAAGTTGAAACCAGCTTGCATAAAATAGCCATTTTCAAAACCATTAGTAACTTGAATTTGTTCACAGGCAACAGGAACGCCGCCACCAGAAAAAGGAACAAAGCTACCAAAAGGCACAAAGGTACTAAATGCAGAACCTCCATTACAAAGACCTTGGCCATCTAATAAATTCTGTGCTCCAAAAGTCCAGTTTATAGGATCAAAAGCCCCTGCATTTGCAACCGAGTTGTCATTTCTATAATAATAGGTATCTACATGTTCCCAAGCAGTACCTGTTCCATCTACTAAATCTTCACCAAAACGATCGATAACAACAGCAAGATCATTAATAACCTGAAAAGCATCATCTCCATTGCTTGAAATTGATCCACTAGTCAAAACATTTGAATTTCCACTATTAATACCAAATTCAGCATCCAATATCACTGCATCATTTGTTAAATAAGCAAATTCATCGGTTAAAGTACCTAATGTTGTTAAACTGATGTTAGTGGTAAAACCACCGCCATTGGCTTGTCTTACAACATTCCATCCAGTTAAATCTACGGTACCATCAACATAAATTTCTAGGGTTCTGCCAAGCGCACTTGGACAGGTAGAATCTATATACCCCGTAATTAGAACTTCTTGCGCATTGCTACTCAAACAGAGTAAAAATGCAAAAATAAAAAACGTAATTTTCTTCATAATTTAATTGAAATTTTTAATTAATTAATACGCCACAAGATACTATTTTATTTTAAACATACTACCAACTAACCATATGATGTAATTGTTAATTAACATTTACAGATAAGAAAAGTTTATTAAAATAAAAAAAAACCACTCGCAAAATACGAGTGGCTTCTTTTCATTATTTAAAAAATTACTTTACTTTTTAATCAATCTATAGATTCCGGTTTGTCCTTCTGAAACTACTTTCATCAAGTAAGCTCCAGTGGATAAATTAGAAACATTTAGTTGCGATGTGGTTGCTTCTATGTTTTGGTCGATTACTTTTTGACCTAATATAGTGTAAATAACCACACTTTCTATGGTGCTGTTTGCACGCAAATGCAACACTTCATGCATTGGGTTTGGATAATAGGTAAACCCTTCTATTGTGTTGTCTGAAGTACTTAATGCATTGCTTATATCTACAACAACATCACTTTCTCCGCCTGTGTTTAAAACAAACAGATAGTAGCTTTGTCCTGCAACTGTTGCTGCCGTAGCTGAAGTACCAGGTCCACATTGATTGGATTGCTCAAAAGTGTAGGTAAGATTTGTTTCGTTACTTACATTTTCATCTGGTGCGCTATAAAATATTACTGCACTTGCTCCTGCTGGGGTGGTAATAGACGCTGTTGCTGAACCATCAGCTGTTGCGGTAAATTTATACCAAACACCATTAGTGCCTGCTATGGAACATCCTACTGGGTTTAATAACTCATTGGTAGCAGCAAACAATCTAACCATTGGATCGGTGTAGGGTTGTGTAAACTGATCTACATCTATCGCATTTACTATTAAATCGTTTGGTGGTGGTATTGGCAAACATAGTATATCTGCTATCCATCCTGCTCGAGTTACGGAACCATCACTTAAAAATCGGAAGGTCAATGCGCCTGTTGGGTGGGTAGAGGTAAATGGTCCGGGGTTTGTGGTGCCATAAAATCCTCCTGCAGGGAATCCTGTATTTGTTGGTGGGTTACCACTACTTATTAATGGAGAACTAGTGTCTGGTCCATCAAAAACATACAAGGCATCCCAGCCACTTTCTACATCAAAAGAAGTAAATATTACGGTTACTGCATCGCCAGAAACATCCGGGCTTATTGTCCAAACCTCGTCTGCATTGTTCTCGTAGTTGCCTCCAACTCCTCCTGTATCGGTAAAGATTCCGCCACAAGCTGGTGGTGGTGGTGCCAGTTCACAAGTGATTGCTAAACTGAAATCGCCTGAACCACTTCCAAAGCCTTCTACCATGATAATGTATTCTGAAACTCCATCTGATTCAAAGGTTACTTCCGATTGTAGTCCACAGAAATCATCATTTAATGCAATTTCGCTTCCTAATCCTAAATTGCCACAACTTGCAAATACTCTAAGCAGCGAATCATAGGTTGTTCCACCGCCACATAAGGATATGGTAACAAACTCTACAGCACCACTTCCTGTATAGGAATAGAATACATCTGGTGAGGCATTTCCTCCTGAGTTGGTTGCACCTGTGGTACTTCCGGCAACTACGTCACCACAAGTAAGTGCTATTGCATCTGCACACTCCCAGTTGTTGGTTGGTCCGCCATTTTCTATACAGAAGGTAATCGTAAAACTATCTACAGTTCCTGTATCTCCTGCTGCGGTATCACATACTTTCAACTGCCAATCGCCATTGATGTCTTCTCCGGCAAAAGCTGCTGCAAAAGTACCTCCCACTGGTGCATAAACACCGGTATGTGGTGCTGTACTTCCTGTGGATGGAATTCCTCCGTCTTGAAATTGGGTGTTTGTAAAGTTATCGCCACTTCCGCCTACATTATCCCATAGCATTAACTCGACTCCGGATGGTGAACGTAAATAAAGCTCTAAATCACCTGACCACGTATGGGTAATGTTTATGGTAACATCTTCTAATACTGCATCGGTGCCTATAATCCCTGCATCTGAAACAGTAACAGGATATAAATTAGGGGCGCCAATACAATCTGCTGTAGATGTGTCTGCACCATCTATGTCTGCTGGTAAACCGGTAGCTGTGTAAGGTGTGCTTACACAAGTGCCGCCACCACCGCCAAGATCGGTACAAGTGCCTTCAAAATTATATACTTGATCCCATCCTGAATTAATAGCCCAAGTAAGACCGCCATCAGTAGAAAAAGTAGCTTGTAAATTTAAAATAGTATTGGTTGCATCCCAAAATCCACTTCCAGAATTAACGGTTGCTGTTAAACCCACCCAATATCTAGTTGTATTTCCAGCTTGACCATTTAAGAGTACTGGAGCTAAATCTAAAACAAATTCAGAAATATCAAATCCAAATGCAGAACCAATAAAAGTTTGTGAGGTTGGAACAACATTTTGGGTATTTACAATAGAAGCTGGGTTTGGTAAACCTCCTGCATCATCATAAATTTTTACTTCAAAATTTGAAATTAAAGCCCCTGGATTTGTCCAGAAATTAGTAGTAATTCTTTCAAAATTAAAATCAGTATTTACAGGTACAGTCAAATCAGTAGCTATTCTCTGCGCTTGGTCTGTTGAGGAAGTAAAACCATTAACAAAACCGGCTGAAGGACTTACTTCAGCACAAGGGCCGCCGCCGCCGCCGCCGCCGCCGCCAGTTCCTGAACAGTAGTATATTGTTCCATTCCAAGAACGACTAGCAAAAGTAGATCCGGTAAAATCAGGGTTGCCTTTTCCTACACCTGTAGCTATGGTAATATTGGCATCAGAGAATACATTATCTCCATTGGTATAATTCATGGTTAAGGATGGATAATCTGAAACGGTTACATAAAACCCGTATGTTTGTCCTGCTGGAATAGTTAATCCTCCAACATTAACTTGAGTTGGTAAATTAGAGCCTGCTCCGGTTACAACTTCTGAACCCATTAGTGTCCATCCTGCTGCTGCGCCTTCAAATCCAACATAGCTTCCTGGTCGTGTATAAACACTTATTGTGCCTGAACCAGCAGTAACATTTACGTCAAATTTATCTATCAATACGTCATCTGCTCCACTTGCTGTTACATCAAACATATTTCCTGCAAAAGAATTTCCTCCTGTGAAGAAAGTGGTAAGATCATTTGGTGTACAACCGCCGCCGCCGCCGCCAGTTGCAAGTATTTCTACTTCCCAACCTAGACGGTTTACAACCGTTGTAGAATTGAATTCAAAGAAAAAATTTCCTGAAGTTCCTGTAAAAATACCTGAGCCTCCGTTTGCCGCAAGAAGTTGAGCAAAAGTATTAGCCCCTTGATTTATACCTCCGGAGCTGTTATCAAATAAAATAGTTCCGGTATTATCTGCACCGTCATAAACTCTTAACCAATCAAAAGTTCCAAAAACCTCATAGTCAAGAAACTCAATTTCTGTTACTCCGGCAAGTGTGGTTAGTGTAACACAGCCACAGTTTGGATAATTTCCAGGTGTGCCATCGGGTCCACCACCTGGTCCTCCCGGATCAAAGAAAAAGTCTCCAACATTTGGAGTAAAAGTTTCGGTAGCACCTGCAGTAGGTATAATGTTTGCTAGCACATCTCTGTTCTGAGATTTGTAATGTGCTTTTAATGACCCAATTTTAGAAGGTGCAATAATAGCTGTTGCACTGCTAATTTGAGGTTCTGCAGCTTGTATTGCTAATGGCTTATTAACATCAGTTGTAATGCTAACTTGAGAAAGATTTGCTATTCTTGAATTTTCAAGAATTTCTAATTCCTCATTCGTGGTCAAATGTTGTGCACTTAACAGGGTCGTAAAACCCAATAAAAAGCACCACAAAAAAGTATTTTTTTTCATTGGTTAAATAATTTTAGTTAATAAGTATTAAAAGTATGTAAATATTTTGTTAAAAACAATAAATATTTAAAAATAGCTTACATTATATTATTGTGCAATTTTTATAAAACAAAAAAGACCTGAAAAATCAGGTCTTTTAAGCAAACTATATTCCATTTTTTACTTTTTTGAAAAGGCATCGATAACCTCGTTACTCACTCCCATATTTGAAAATCCTCCGTCATTATATAAATTCTGTAAGGTAACTTTCTTTGTTAAATCGCTAAACATGGCTACGGTATAATTGGCACAATCTAAAGCTGTGGCATTGCCTAAAGGGGCCATTTTTTCAGCATAATTTATAAATCCGTCAAATCCTTTTACCCCTTGTCCGGCTGTTGTAGGCGTTGGAGATTGTGAAATGGTATTTACCCGTACTTTTTTATCTTTTCCGAAGAAATAACCAAAACTTCTTGCAATGGATTCTAAATAAGCCTTATTATCTGCCATATCGTTATAGTCTGGAAACACTCGCTGAGCTGCCATATAGGTAAGCGCAACAATACTTCCCCACTCGTTCATAGCATCTTTTTGATAAAGTGTTTGCATGGTCTTATGAAAAGAGACTGCAGATACATCCCAACCTTTGTGGGTCCAATCGTAGTTTTGATCGGTATATGGCTTTCCTTTTCTTACGTTCACCGACATGCCGATGGAATGTAAAATAAAATCCAGTTTTCCTCCCAGAATTTCCATTGATTTTTCTACAAGATTATTTAAATCTTCTATGCTTGTGGCATCGGCAGGAATAATTTGAGAATTTGTTTTTTTAGCAAGTTCATTTATTTCTCCCATTCTTAGGGCGATAGGGGCATTTGTTAATACAAATTTACCGCCTTCTTCATAAATGCGTTCTGCAGTTTTCCAAGCAATTGAGTTTTCATCTAAGGCTCCAAAGATGATTCCTTTTTTTCCTTTTAGTAAATTGTAATTCATATTTTAACTTATTACTGGTTTCTGGCTGTGTTTCAACCATTTTTTTCTATTTTTAAAACACTACTTTTTCTACAACACTCAAATATACATTTTAATTTAATAATTCTTTGGCATGAGCGATGGCTGAAGCCGATTTTTTTTTACCGCCCAACATTTGTGCAAGCTCTTGAACACGCTCTTCTTGGGTTAATAATTTTAATTTGGTATAAGTAACTTCTTCTATATCTAGCTTATACACTTTAAAGTGATGTTTCCCTTTTGCTGCAATTTGAGGTAGATGAGTAATGCTTAATACTTGCATTTTAGTACTCATTTTTTTCATGATTTGGGCTATTTTATTTGCTATTTCACCCGAAACTCCGGTATCAATTTCATCAAAAATAATGGTAGGGAGATGCGAATAGTTTGCTAAAATTGATTTTACGGCTAACATGATTCGGCTCATTTCGCCTCCGGAAGCTACTTTTTTTAATTCACCAAAGTTAGTGCCTTTATTTGCTGTAAATAGAAACTGCAATGCATCCATTCCGTTACTTGAAAATTCTTCTGTTTTTTGTAATTCTATTTTAAATCTGGCATTTGGCAATCCTAATTGAAACAATATGTTTTCTAATTCATCTATAAGTGTTGGTATTACTTCCATCCGTTTGTTGTGAATAGCAGTGCCTATTGCTTCGATTTCGGCTTTTAAAAGTATTTTTTCGTTTTCTAATTGCGTTATTTGTAATTCTAGGTTGGTGGTTTTTTCTACCTTGGTTTCTAATTCATTTTGTAATGCCACTAATTCTTGAATGCTAGTACATTGGTGTTTTTTTTGAAGTTTATAAATGAGTTGTAGTCTGTTTTCAATTTCTTGTAAACGCGTGGGGTTGGCTTCAAGCGTTTCTGCCATTTTTGTGATTTCAGCATAGATATCGTCTAATTCAATCTGAACGCTTTGCACGCGTTCCCAAAAACTTTGAAAGGTAGAGGAAACCTCTTTTAATTTATTAAGTTTCTGGTTAGATTCTTTTAAAACATGTAAAACTCCTATTTGATCTGCATCCAGCATTTGAGTGATTTCGGAAAGTGTTTCTTGTATGGATTCTACATTATTCAGGGTTTCAAACTCTTCTTCTAAGGCTTCTTGTTCGTCTGGTTTTAAATTTGCCTCCTTAAGTTCTTGAAGCAAAAACATATTATAATCAAGTTCTTTTTGTGCTTTCTCTTTATTGTCTAAAAGTTTTGCAATTTCTTTTTGGAGGTTTTGGTATTTTTTATAATTTGTAGTAAAGGAAAGAAGTAAGTGTGATGTATTTGCCAAGGCATCCAGAATTGCAAATTGGAATTCTTCCGAAGAAACTTCTTGGGTTTGATGTTGGTTGTGGATGTCTATAAGTCGTTCGCCTAAAATGGTTAATGCACTTAAATTTACTGGTGAATCGTTTACAAATGCTCTTGATTTGCCAGAAGGAAGAATTTCTCTCCTTATAATAGTATGCTTTTCATAATCTAAATCTTCCGCTTTAAAGAGATCTTGTAGTTGATAGGAATCGATGGCAAATTCTGCTTCTATCACACATTTTTTTGTGGTGTCTTTCACACTACTCAAATCTGCCCGTTTACCTAACAGCAGAGCCATAGCACCAAGGAGAATAGATTTTCCGGCACCCGTTTCACCGGTAATGATGGTTAATCCTTCTTCAAAATTTACTTTAATATCTTCAATTAAAGCGTAATTTTTTATGGTGAGTTGTGTAATCACTTTACTGTTTTTATTGAAACATTAAAGGTATAAGAGTTTGGGTATTAAAACAAGGTAGTTAAAATTTAATTTTTGCCCAGTTTTCTCTTTTTGTAGGAGCCATTCTGGTAAGATTTTGCACTAATTGGTCTATAGGCACACTAGGTCCATCACTAAATATTTGTTGAATTTCTTCAGCTTTTGTATCAAAAAAAGTACGCAATAAATATGAATTAGGGCGTCTATCATTAATTTCTTTTAGCATATTAACCGCTTCAGCAATTTTGGCTTTACCTTCTCTTGGATTTTCTTGCATTAAATCTAAACCGTTTCTGTGGTATTCATACATAACGGTATGAAATGTACTAAAAACAGGTGAAATTAAAGCTTCATTAAGTTGGTAACGGGATTGGTTACCATCGGTAGCTTTCCAGCCTTGAAAGTTTCCGGAAGCTGCGGTAGTTACAATTTGTTTTGCTGTAGCATAATATTCATTACCTCCACCTTTTGAAAAGGTAGAAGCATCTAAACCTAAAATGGTGTATAAATGAAAAGCAATACCTGAAATTAAATTAGAGTCAAAAGAATTTGGGTTAAAAACTAACGGCTGAAATTCGCGATAGTTAAAATTAAATTGTCTGTCGTTATAATTGTAAATAGAGGTAGAATATGAAGATCCGTAAACAGGTCTGGATGCCTGCACCTGAAGTGTTGCGTTAAATGTATCGGCATCTGCAGAGGATATAATCAACACAAAACTGCAGTCTATTCTTTCTTGGTTTGCATATACTTTATTGGTCCATTTGGTATCATTAATAAATTCTGTTAATGATCTTTCTAGGGTTTTAAAAACTTGTAAATTAGAGACGTTTGTTTGCTCTGCATTGACAACCACTTGAGCATTAAATTCTTGCGCAAAAAAAGTTGTGGAAAAACATAAAGATAAAATTAGTAGTAGATACTTATTCATGGATGAAACGTATTATTTCGTTAAGCAAATCTTTAGCGACTTCTGCTTTTGTTTTTAGGTCAAACTCTTTTAGGCTTCCTCTTTGGTCAATAAGGGTTACTTTATTAGTTTCTGTTTTAAAACCAGCACCTTTATCGTTTAACGAATTTAAGACAATTAGATTTAAATTTTTCTTTTTTAGTTTATTTTTTGCGTTTTCGACTTCGTTCTCAGTTTCAAGTGCAAATCCCACTAAAATTTGATTCTTTTTTATAGCGCCTAAAGATGCTAAAATATCTTTTGTGGGTTCTAATTCAATATGTAACGTAGCAGTAGCTTTTTTTATTTTTTGAGTGGCTACAATTTTCGGGCGATAATCTGCAACTGCAGCTGAGAGAATGGCAATATCTATCTCTTCAAAATACTGGTGACACGCATCATACATTTGTTGCGCGCTGATTACTGAAATATATTTTATTTGTTTGTTTGAAGTAGTATAATGTGTAGGTCCTGAAACTAAAATAACCTCAGCACCTAAATTTGCGGCTGCTTGAGCAATTTCAAAACCCATTTTTCCACTGGAATGATTACCAATAAATCGAACAGGATCGATTGCTTCATAGGTTGGGCCGGCAGTTACAAGTACTTTTTTATTTCGTAAAGGAAGCTTTTTTAGAATGTCGTTTTCTATAAAAGCTACCATTTCTTCCGGCTCAGCCATTCTTCCTTCACCCATTAAACCACTTGCAAGCTCTCCAAAACCAGCCGGAATTTGTATGGTTTCAAAGGATGCTAATTTTTTAAAGTTTTCTTGTGTAGATTTGTGTTTGTACATGTCTAAGTCCATTGCAGGAGCATAATACACCGGACATTTGGCAGAGAGAAAGGTAGCTAATAATAAATTGTCACAAATACCATTAGCCATTTTAGAAATTGTGTTTGCCGTGGCAGGGGCTATAACAAAAATGTCGGCCCAAAGAGCTAATTCTACATGATTATTCCAAATTGCATTGTCATTTTCTTCTATAGTGAAGGCAGAAAAAACTTCATTTTTAGATACTGTTGAGAGAGTTAGAGGGGTAACAAAGTCTTTAGAAGAAGGAGTCATTACAACTTTTACTTCAGCGCCTGCTTTAACAAATAACCGAACTAAGAAAGGCGTTTTATAAGCAGCAATCCCGGCACTAACACCAACGAGTATTTTTTTGCCGCTTAATAATGACATAGTCTATTTATCTTGAGATTCTTCTAATGTGTTTCTATAATACACTTTTCCATCTATCCATTCTTGCATGGCAAGAGAATGGGGTTTTGGTAATTTTTCATAATATTTTGAAACCTCAATTTGCTCTTTATTTTCGAATATTTCTTCTAAGCTATCATTGTAAGTTGCAAATTCATCGAGTTTTTCAATAAGCTCTTTTTTAATTTCAGAATTAATTTGATTTGCTCTTTTTGCAACAATAGAAATAGATTCATAAATATTTCCTGTAGGAGCATCAACTACATTTTTATCTAAAGTTACTGTACTGACCGGTGCCTCTGAATTTTTCACATTCTTCATAACAATTCTTTCTTTTTATTAAACTTGTTTGTTTTGTAATCGTTCTTCTATTTCTTGAAGTATTTTATCAGCATCTGCTTTTCGCTTACTGTTAGAATAATATCTATTAAAACTAGCATAGTGTGATTTTGCATCCTTTAACCTTCCTTCCACTAAATTTGGTAAACTTCCTATGGCTAATAAATAAGCAGATTCAAGCCTTAAGTAAAAGGCTTCCATTCTATATTCAGAACCTGGAAAATCAACAACATAAAGGTCAAAAGCTTTTATAGCTGCCTTATAATCAGAAGTATTAAAATATTGTTTTGCAATTTCAAATCGTTTTCTTTCAATTTTATTTGTAAGTTCAGCAACTAAAATATTAGCTTCTTGGCGTAGTACAGAATTTGGATACATATTAATAAATCCTTGTAATTTTTCTAACCCTATAAAAGTATCTTTTTGATCTAAAGAATATCTTGGGGATAATTCATAATAACTTTTAGCACCTTTAAAGGCAGCTTCTTCTATTTTTTCACTTTTTGGATAGGAAGTAGTAAATCGTTCAAATTGATATCCGGCAGTGTAATAATCACCTAATATATAAAAGGTGTCTGCATATAAAAACATTAGTTTTTCTGCCTGAGGTTTTCCTCTATATGCCGGAACCAACTGCTCCATTAATTTTAAGGCTTTTTTGTATTTACCTGCATTATAAAGCGAATCAGCATATTGAAATTTTAATCCAATATCTTCTGATCTCAACATTTTTTGATAAGGACTACAAGAACCCAACAACAAGGCAGAAACTACTAATAAAAAAAATATTCTCATATGGTTAAAAAACATCCTGCAAAAGTATGTAAATAAAAGAGATAATAAAAATCTATATTTCGTTAAAGAAACGTGAAGATTTTACATTTGTTATTTGTTTTGAAAAATTACTTAAATTGAGATATAAAACTTTTAATTTCTTGTCGTAAAGCATCGGTAGCACTTACAAGTGGAAGTCTCACGGTGGCATTACAAATGCCTAATTCATTAAAAACTGCTTTAATACCTGCAGGATTGCCTTCTGCAAAAATCATATCGATAGAAGGAGCTATATTATAATGTAAAGCATAGGCTGCATCCACTTTTCTTTCTAAGCCTAGGTTTACCATCGTTGAAAATTCTTTTGGGAATCCTTGCCCTATAACTGAAATCACTCCGGAGCCTCCAGCTAAAACCATAGGCAATGTTATCATATCATCGCCAGAAATGATATGAAAATCTTTTGGCTTGTCTTTTATTAAACGCATGCCTTGCACTATATCGCCTGCTGCTTCTTTTATTCCAACAATATTTTTAAAATCGTTTGCTAATCGAATAACCGTTTTGGGCAGCATATTAGACGATGTTCTACCCGGCACATTGTACATTATTATGGGTTTTGGTGACGCTTTTGCTATTGCTTTAAAGTGTTGATAAATACCTTCTTGAGTGGGTTTATTATAATAAGGAGAAACAGAAAGTATGGCATCAAATGCAGATAAATCACGTGTTAATATTTCTTCTACCACTTTTTGGGTATTGTTTCCTCCTATGCCTAGTACAAGTGGTAATCTTGAGTTGTTTGCCGAAACAACCGTGTCTATAACTTGTTGTTTTTCTTTAGAAGAAAGTGTGGCAGATTCTCCTGTGGTACCTAATACTACTAAATAATCAATTCCACCTTCAATACAATGGTTTACGACACGTTTTAAAGCCTCTATATCTATAGAAAAATCGGTTTTAAAAGGAGTTACTAGGGCAACTCCGGTTCCTATCAGCTGTTTCATTTATTTAATTTTTGTTGTCTTTATTAATAATTTGAAGGTATTTAGTAAGTTCTTTTTCAAAAAGGTCATATTGATTGGTCTTTATTTTAAAAATCAAATCAAATAATGCTGCATTTGCGCCATCAAGCCCTACTTTTAATGTGGCTTTTGCTTGTGAAACTATAAAGTCTATAAAAACAGAATCTGCTGAAGAGTAGCAAATAAATACATCATACTCTCTATCTAAAAATTCTAGAATTGCAGGTTTTGTCATCAATCCTTTCCAGTTAAAATCTTTGGGTGTGAATGAATTCTGCTCTAAAGTAGGAAGGTTTATGTTTTCTTCTTTATAATAAATAATCTTAATGTCTTTGTTAAGAATATGTAGCACATTTGCCAAGTTTTCAAAAACCTCAACTTGCTTAAACTCCATTGCGTTGATTACAACACCAAGGGTCCGCAAAGGTCTGCCTTCATGGATTGGCAAACGATCTTTCAATCTCTTTTTTATCTCTCTCTCCAGAAATTTTTTTCTTAAAATTTTTAGAATCATTTGTCCTTAGCTTCTTTCGTACAAAAGTAATTAATTTAAAGTGCATGTGTACATTATTTACCATTGGAATACTAAAAAATGTAGCGTATTCTTTCTACATATCAAAAGCATTTTTGGATGTCTTAAATTTGAATTTACTTTAATTAACATGGTTGGAAAAAAAACTGTTTCAAGAAATGCGATTACTATTTTAGTTTAAAACTGGTAAATTTTTATATATTTGGTTATACTTTTAGCCAAATGGAAAAAATTTATAATTTAATTATAGTTGGTGTTCTTTTATTGATTTCTGGCTCTTTATTTTCTCAAAATCTTAATCCAACACAATTATCAGGAAGACTCTCTGCTGAAAATGAACTTACTATTTCACTATCTGGAGTAAAAGTAAACAACATTATTGACACAAAATTTACCTTAATAAAAACCAATAAAACTGCAATTGCTGTAGCAGAATCGTTACTTTTTGGTATCTACGGAGAAAAAACTATCTTAAATCAAAAACCTTATGAAGTGCATCATATTAACAACTATTGGGTTTTAAGAGGAACGCCTAATAAGGATGTTTCAGGAAGTGGTAGTTTTTTATTAATTCTTGACGATAAAGACGGCAGAGTGATAAGAATGGACTATTTAAAATAAGAAATTCAAGAAATCATTTTCAAAAAATCATCTTCCAAAATAATGGGTATTCCAAGGCTTACTGCTTTAGATTTTTTACTGGGTCCCATAGAATCTCCGGCTACCACATAGCTTGTTTTTGCTGAAATAGAGCCTGAAACTTTACCTCCATTATCTTCAATTAGTTTTTTTAGATCGTCGCGAGATACCTTTTCAAATACCCCTGATATTACAAAGGTATTACCTTGTAATCTATTGGTTTGTCCTTCTAATTCTTCTTCCGAAATTTGTAATTGCACGCCGTAAGCTTTCAGCCTATTTAATATTTCTATATTATCTTCTTTACTAAAAAACTCCAATACACTTTCTGCAATCTTTTCACCTATTTCATCCACCATGATTAATTCCATAGCAGTTGCATTTTTTAAAGCTTCCATACTTTTGTAGTGTCTTGCTAACTTTTTTGCAACGGTTTCACCTACAAACCGAATTCCTAAAGCAAAAAGCACTCGTTCAAAAGGAATTTCCTTAGATTTCTCCACCCCTTTTATTAAATTTTCAGCACTTTTTTGTGCCATTCGTTCTAATGGAAGTAATTGTTCCATTTTTAAAGAATATAAATCGGCATAATTTTGAACCAATCCGTCTCTATAAAGTAACTCAACTGTTTCGCCTCCAAGTCCTTCTATATCCATCGCTTTACGCGAAATAAAATGCTGAATTCGCCCTGTAATTTGTGGCGGACAACCATAAAAATTAGGGCAGTAATGTTGTGCTTCACCTTCTTTCCTAATTAGTTTTGTATGACATTCCGGGCAATGTGCAATGTATGTTGTAGGAACTGAAGTAGATTTTCTTTTCGAAAAATCAACCGCAATAATTTTGGGAATAATCTCTCCTCCTTTTTCTACAAAAACCGTATCGCCTTCTCGAATGTCTAGTTTTTCGATTTGATCGGCATTGTGTAAGGAAGCTCTTTTTACAATAGTGCCAGCCAAAGGAACCGGTTCTAAATTAGCAACTGGAGTAATTGCTCCAGTTCTACCCACCTGGTAGGTTATTTGATGTAAAACAGTTGCCACTTGTTCAGACTTGAATTTATAGGCGATAGCCCAACGCGGCGATTTAGCGGTGTATCCTAATTCTTCTTGTTGTTGTAAATTGTTCACTTTTATTACTACCCCATCGGTTTCATAAGGAAGGTGATGCCTTTCTGTGTCCCAATAATGGATAAAGTGTAAAACTTCTTCCATGTTTTGAACCAATTTACAAGCTTTTGGCACTTTAAACCCCCATTCTCGAGCTTTTTCTAAAGCTTCCATTTGTGTATTTATGGAAAGCCTTTCACCTACCAAATTATACATTAAAAAGTCCAAAGGGCGTTTTGAAACTTCCGCACTATCTTGCAATTTCAAACTTCCGGAGGCAGTATTTCTTGGGTTTGCAAAGGGCTCTTCCCCAATTTCCACACGTTCTTCATTCATTTTCATAAAGCCGGCAATAGGCAAAATGATTTCACCACGAATATGAATTTTTTGTGGGTATTTACCTTTTAAATACAATGGTACAGAACGAATAGTTTTTACATTATTTGTAACATTATCGCCTTGAAAACCATCTCCTCGTGTTACAGCTTTTTGTAAAACGCCATCTACATAGGTAAGACTCATCGATGCGCCATCATACTTCAATTCGCAGGTATAGTTTACTTGACCATCTACCAACTTTTTAATTCGATTTTCCCAGTCCAGCAAATCTGCTTCCGAATAAGAATTGTCTAATGAGTGCATGCGAAACTCGTGAACTACGGTTTCAAAATTTTTGGTAACCGTACCACCTACACGTAACGTGGGTGAATTAGCATCAAAAAACTCCGGATGTTGTTGTTCTAACTCCTGCAGTTGCTTTAACTTTTGGTCAAATTCATAATCAGATATAACAGGTGCATCCAGCACATAATAGTTGTGGTTGTGTTGGTGCAACTCCTCGCGAAGTGCTTTGATTTTTTCTTCTATATCCATCGTGTAAAGATTACTAAAGTATAGGAATTTTGCAAGTGGTAAATTAGTTAATTGAAAGTTTTGTTTTAGGTAATTAATTTAATTGAGAATAAATTATAAACTTTAAAATTTTCCTAAAACCATTCTGTCTTTACCATATAAATCTTTGCGCAATTCCAAGTTTTTAAATCCTTCTTTTTCTAGTAAAGAAACTACATTAGCACCCTGATTTTCATTAATTTCAAAATATAAAGACCCGCCAACATTTAAATGACTTTTTGCCAATGCTGCTATTTTTTTATAAAATAGTAAGGCATCCGCATCAGAAACAAACAATGCTACATGAGGCTCATTTTCTAAAACATTGTTACTCATTTTATCTTTTTCTTCTTCCTTAATATATGGTGGATTTGAAACAATAATATCCCATGTTCCTCCTAAATCTGAAGTATTTAAAATATCCATTTTCAAAAAGGTAATTTTTACTTCGTTTTTTTGTGCGTTCTTCCTTGCGGTTGCAAGTGCTTTTTCAGAAACATCTAAAGCAGAAACCATTGCATTTGGCAGATTCTTTGCTAAAGTTATCGCTATGCAGCCGCTACCTGTGCCGATATCTAAAATAGAGATTTGTTGTTGGTTTGAAGTAAGTGTTTTAGTGAAAGCTAAATTGTCTAAACTAAAAGATTTTTGGGATTCTAAAATCCAATCAACCAATTCTTCGGTTTCTGGTCTGGGAATTAAAACCGATGCATTTACTAAAAAAGGAAGAGAGTAAAACTCCGTTTCCCCTACAATATATTGAATGGGAATTTGTTTTTTTAATTTTTCTAAAGCCGATTGTAAATGCTGCTCTACTTCTAAAGGCATTTCATTTTCCTGATTGAGTATCCCTTCTGCCCTGTTCCATTTCAAATAATGTCGGTTAAGTATCGAAAAAAAAGAGTCGATTTCCTCTAGAGGATAAAGAGATTTCAATTGATTAATAAAAAAGGTTTTATACGTTTTTACATTCATAGGTAAAAGATAACGTTCCACTCTCAAAAACGTTTAAAGATTTTATATTTTGGCTCACCCGAAACTGCCAAAAAAGGCAGTTCTGACCTCTCCAAAGGAGAGGTAAATAGGAAACCCAGACCCAAGAGTCAGAGAATTTTTAGAATAAAAAAAGTTTTCCGAATAGCGCATATAATAAATAAGGCATCCTTGTTGGTAAAAATTCTAATTCTATCTATTAAAAAAATCAAATTTCCTTCAACATCCACACATTACACGCATAATGTCCGGTATCGCCCATGGGTTTGTCTAAAGGCTGAAAACCTACTTTAGCATATAATTTTTGTGCATCCTTCATATAAGGCATGGTTTCTAAATAGCATTTTTCAAACCCGAATGCCTTGGCATTTTTTAAACACTTATCCATCATTAGTGAGCCAAATCCACGTCCTCTTGCTTGTGGTGAAAAGTACATTTTTTGTAATTCGCATACGTTGCCTTCAAAATTATCTAAAGGACGCACGCCGGCACCTCCAATAATTTTACTGTTTTCTTCTAAAACAAAATAACAAGATTTATCTTGTGTGTAGGTTTCAAACATGCGGTCTAAAGAAGTATCGGCATATGCAGTGCCTATTTTTGGAACTCCAAATTCAACCAAAACCTCTCTAATTACCTTAGCAATCTGTGGATTATCTTTTTGTTTAATAGGTCGGATAACTATCTCGTTCATTCTAGATTAATATGCTATTTTTGTACAGCAAAGTTAATCTAATTTTTAGTTGCACACACATCAAAAATATATAGAAAGGTGCCTTATTTTGGCAAAAAATGGATTAGGAACTACCTATCCTAACCCCATGGTGGGAAGTGTGGTGGTATATAAAGGACAAATAATTGGCGAAGGGTGGCATCAAAAAGCTGGTCAAGCACACGCAGAAGTTCTTGCTATAAAAAGCGTTAAAGACCAATCGCTTTTAAAAAAAGCTACCATTTATGTGAGTTTAGAACCTTGCAGTCATTTTGGCAAAACCCCACCCTGTGCTGATTTAATTATTGCTAAAAAAATTCCAAAAGTGGTTATTGGTGGTTTGGATCCAAATGAAAAAGTAGCAGGTCGTGGGGTAAAAAAGTTGCTCGAAGCAGGATGTAAAGTCCTTGTTGGCGTTTTAGAAAAGGAATGTCAGGAGCTCAATAAGCGTTTTTTTACTTTTCACATTAAAAAAAGACCTTATATAATCTTAAAATGGGCACAAACAGAAGACGGATTTATTGCTCCCCTTAATCAAGAAAAAGGGAAACCTTTTTGGATTTCCAATACCTATTCTAAACAATTAGTACACAAATGGCGCTCTGAGGAACAAGCTATTTTAGTAGGAACCACCACAGCTATAAAAGACAATCCACAATTGAATGTACGGCTTTGGGAAGGCGAAAACCCCATGCGAATAGTATTAGACCGAAATTTAAAACTTCCGAAAGATTCCTTTATACTAGACAAAAGCATCAAAAGCCTTGTTTTTACTTCTGAAGAAAATGCAAGCAAAACCATGGCTTCTGAAAATGTAATTTTTGAAGCCATCGATTTTGAAAAAGAGGTGCCAAAACAAATTTGTGATGTTCTCTTTAAACACCAAATTCAATCGATAATAATTGAAGGTGGTGCTATAACCCTACAATCGTTTATTGATACTAACCTTTGGGACGAAGCCAGAGTTTTTAAAAGCAATAACAAACTAGTGCAAGGAATAAAAGCACCAGATTTAAAAGGTAAAATACGTTCAAAAGAACACCTAGAAAGAGAACTACTAACAACTTACACCCATGATTAAAACACTTTTATTTGATTTTGGTGATGTGTTTTTAAACTTAGATAAACAGGCAACCATTCGGGAATTACAGAAATTAGGAATAAAAGAATTTACTGCTGAAATGCTCCTTTGGAATCAAGCTTATGAAAAAGGAACAATTTCTACAGAAACCTTTATAAAAAATTATCAACAAGTGTTTCCTTTCGTGTCAAAAAAATCATTACTAAAAGCTTGGAATGCTATTTTATTAGATTTTCCACCACCGCGATTGGATTTTATACAAAAACTTGCAAAAAAAAAGTCATTTCAATTACTCCTATTAAGTAACACAAATGAAATACATATCGATTGGGTAAAAAATAATATTGAACCATTTGATGCTTTTAAAGCTTGTTTTGATGGATTTTATTTATCCCACGAAATAGCATTACGAAAACCCGAAATAGATTGTTACCAATTTATTTTAGACCAACACCACCTGAAACCTGAAGAAATATTATTTATAGATGACACCAAGGAAAACACCGATGCTGCCAAAGAATTAGGGTTTCAAGTATGGAATATACAGCCCAAAAAAGAAGATATCATACAATTATTTAAACAAAAAGAACTTTTCTTATGATATATCTGGCTCTTAGCATCCTTGTTTCTTCTTTTCTATATGTGGTTTTCAATCTATTTGAACGATTTAAAATTCATACTCTTCATGCTATTGTTGTAAATTATATGGTAGCTTTTGGTTGTGGGATTCTTTTTTCAAACACCTCACTAAGTGTACAAGAAATTTACCAAACACCTTGGTTTTTTGGAGCTCTTGGCCTAGGAGTACTATTTGTTTTCATCTTTAACATTATGGCCATAACGGTGCAAAGAAGTGGACTATCGGTTGCCTCCATTGCTACAAAAATGTCTGTGGTAATTCCTGTGATTTTCGGATTTTTTATGTATAAAGAAAGTGCTGGATTTCTTAAAATTATAGGAATATTATTGGCATTAATCGCCGTTTATCTTGCCTCTATTAAAAGTAAAGAAGGCGTTAAAATAAGAAATTTAATTTTTCCTATACTGCTGTTTTTAGGCTCCGGCATCATAGATACCTCTTTAAAATATTTGCAAAACACACATATAAAAGATGAAAATTTATCTATCTTTTCTGCAATAACCTTTTTATTTGCTGGGCTAAGCGGGTTATTATTTGCCATTCTTAAACATGACCTTAAAATAAGTTGGAAAAGCATTATTGCAGGAATTTGTTTAGGAATACCCAACTATTTTTCTATTGTCACTCTTATGAAAGCATTAGCCACAGAAGGATTAGAAAGCTCCTCGGTGTTTACCATTAATAACGTGGGTGTCGTAATGCTCTCCACGCTTTTAGGGTTATTTTTCTTTAAAGAAAGACTTTTAACAAAAAATTGGATAGGCGTTTTATTAGCTATTATCAGTATTTTTTTAGTAGTTTACAGATAAACAAAAATATTTTGGAACCATCAGATTCTTATAAAACAATTGCAAAACCAAGCGAAGAAACACTTTTAAAAGAAAAGAGCAGTAAGTTTTTTGGATACGCCTTCCCTATTGAAAAAGAAGAAGACATAACAGAATGTTTAGAAACCTTAAAACACAAACATAAAACAGCCCGTCATTTTTGCTATGCCTACCAACTAGGAACAGAAACCATTCGCTATCGCGTAAACGATGACGGCGAACCATCCAACAGCGCAGGAATGCCTATTTACGGGCAGATACAATCGTTTGATATCACCAATGTGCTTGTGGTGGTCGTGCGCTATTTTGGCGGCACAAAATTGGGGGTTGGCGGCTTGATAAGTGCCTATAAAACCTCGGCCAAAGAGACCTTGGAAGCCTCAGAAATTATTAGCAAAACCATCGATGTTACTTTTCAAATCACATTTGATTACAAAAATATGAATAGAGTGATGCGGGTGATTAAGGAAAAACAGTTGCACATTCTAGAACAAAAAATGGCTTTAAATTGTACTATTTTTATATCGGTCAGAAAAAACATCGCAGAAGAAGTTCAATCTATTTTTGAATCGATTTATAAAGTTTCTATCCAATCCATTTCCTAATGAAAAAATAAAAAACATTAATTAAAATTCGCTATTTCTAAATTTTTCCAATAAATAATCAGGCGCCATCATCGGTTTTTTTGTTTCTTTATTTATAAATACCAAAGTGGTTTCTGCGGTGGTAATTAATTCCTTTTTTTGGTTAAAAATTTCATAAAAAAAGTGTATTCTTATTGTAGGAATTTTCTTAATTTCTGTTTTCACCGTTAGCACGTCATCATAATGGGCAGATTGTTTAAACTTTACGCTAAAATCTATTACAGGAAGTAGGATGCCATTATCCTCCATCCATTTATAGGAAAGCCCCAGTTTTCTTAACCATTCGGTGCGTCCCATCTCAAAATATTGAGCATAATTGCCATAATATACTACTCCCATTTGATCAGTTTCCCCATACCTTACACGCAATTGTAAAAAATCTGTTTTCATTTGTATTTTTATTTTGAAAGGGTACTTTTTTTTTGTAGTTTTAAACTCTTGCATTATGAGAAAAAAAAATTGAATATTCAATACCCTAACCGTTTTTTTTTTCAATAATTTGTTCACATATTTGCAGTATTAAAATCCAAGGGAAATTCATTTTCTCTTTTTTTTTCAGAACTAACTAATTAAATAAATTACACCTTTTGGTATGAGCAAAACTGCGCAATCAGTTTGGACGAACTGCCTGACTTTTATAGCAGACAACATCTCCCCACAAGCATATAAAACTTGGTTCGAGCCCATACAAGCCGTTAAACTAACTGACAACGCTTTAAGTATTCAAGTTCCTAGCAAATTTTTTTACGAATGGCTGGAAGAACATTATGTAAAACTTTTAAAAGTTTCTCTTACCAAAGAATTGGGGGAACATGCCAAGCTGGTTTACATAATTAAAATGGAAAATACCTACGGGAACAAACAACCCTTTACCGAAAAAATTCCCAGCTCCAATAGAGCACAAGCAAAATACCAAGAGGTAGATGTACCTATAAAAAATAAAAATCCCGAGTTAAGAAACCCTTTTATTATTCCCGGAATCCGAAATGTAAAAATTGAATCGCAACTCAACCCTAATTATAATTTTGACAACTTTTTAGAAGGTGATTCCAACCGACTTGCGCGTTCTGCAGGGTTAGCAGTTGCCAATAAACCCGGTGGCACCTCCTTTAATCCGCTATTGGTTTTTGGTGGTGTAGGTTTAGGCAAAACGCATTTAGCTCACGCTATTGGCGTCGAAATAAAAGACAAATATCCTGAAAAAACCGTACTTTATATTTCTGCTGAAAAATTTACACAGCAATATATCGAATCGGTTAAAAAAAATAACCGAAATGATTTTATTCATTTCTACCAAATAATTGATATCCTAATTGTAGATGACATTCAGTTTCTTTCTGGAAAATCAGGAACGCAAGATGTTTTCTTTCACATTTTTAATCACTTACACCAAAACGGAAAGCAGGTTATTTTAACGAGTGACAAAGCACCGGTAGATATGATTGATATAGAGCAACGATTGTTGTCCCGATTTAAATGGGGTCTTTCAGCGGAACTACAACATCCTGATTTTGAAACCCGTGTGTCGATTATAAAAAACAAATTGTATCGTGATGGTGTGGAAATGCACGAAGATATCATCGAGTTTTTGGCAAATAATATCAAAACAAACATCCGAGAATTAGAAGGGGCTATCATTTCATTAATCGCCCATTCCTCCTTCAACAGAAAAGAAATTACCATAGATTTAGCTCGGAAAATTGTTGATAACTACGTAAAACATACCAAAAGAGAAGTTTCTATAGATTACATTCAAAAAGTAGTTTCTGATTATTTTCAAATGGATGTGGATACTTTACAATCAAAAACCAGAAAACGACATATTGTACAAGCCAGACAATTGGCAATGTTTTTTGCAAAAAAATTCACTAAAGCATCTTTGGCAAGTATCGGTTCACAAATTGGAAGACGCGATCACGCCACCGTCCTTCACGCTTGTAAAACAGTTGATAATTTATCGTTGACAGATAAGCAATTTCGAAAATACGTAGAAGACCTTACCAAAAAATTGACTATTTAAAATTTCATTTTCCATGAAGACAAAAATTTTAATGGTTTGTCTTGGCAATATCTGTAGATCTCCATTAGCAGAAGGCATTTTAAAATCGAAACTAGACCCAAATTATTTTTTTGTAGATTCGGCAGGCACAGGCGATTGGCATGTAAACCAGGCACCAGATCCACGAAGTATTACTATTGCAAAAAAACATGGATTGGACATTAGTGAGCAACGTGGTCGCCAATTCAGAACATCTGATTTTAAAGATTTTGATCACATTTTTGTGATGGACAATTCCAATTTAAAAGACCTCCTATTACTAACAAAAAACAAAGAAGAAAGAGAAAAAGTAAAATTAATTTTAAATGCACTTTTTGAAAACGAAAATGTGGACGTTCCCGATCCTTATTATGGAAACGAGGATGATTTTAATCACATTTTTAAACTATTGGATGAGGCTTGTACTGTACTTTCTGAAAAACTTTCCAACTAACTATTTCACTAAAAATTAAGAAGATTTTTTTATTTATCTTAGTGCCTTAAATTAATTCTTTTGCTATGAAAACCATAAAAATAATATCTGTTTTTTTCTTTTTTGCGCAAATTTCCTTTGCGCAAGTACTTGATTTGGAGCTAGTATTAGTTGCCAATGGATTTAGTTCGCCTCTTGAAATTCAACACGCAGGCGACGAAAGATTGTTTGTTGTGGAGCAAGGTGGAATAATAAAAATTTTAAATTCAGATGGAACGGTAAACGCTACACCATTTCTAAACATAACCTCTATTGTTAGTTCCGGTGGCGAAAGAGGATTGTTAGGACTTGCCTTTCATCCCAACTATGCAACTAATGGCTTCTTTTATGTGTATTATACCAATACCAGCAATAATTCGCAAATATCTAGATTTACGGTAAGTGGTGGTGACCCAAATATTGCAGATCCTAGTTCAGAGTTACAAATGCTCTCGTTCACACAACCATTCAGTAATCATAATGGAGGTCATATTGCTTTTGGACCTGACGGTAAATTATTTATAGCAAGTGGCGACGGCGGCAGTGGTGGCGATCCTATGAACAATTCACAAACACTAACCACTTTATTGGGCAAAATATTGCGTTTAGACGTCGATCTTCCAGCACCATATATACCTGTAGATAATCCTTTTGTTAATTCTTCCCCTTTAGATGAAATATGGGCGTACGGCATTCGTAATGCTTGGAAATTTTCTTTTGACAGTGAAACAGGTGACTTATGGATTGCGGATGTTGGACAAAATGCTTGGGAAGAAATAAATAGACAACCCAGTACTGCTGCAGGATTAAATTACGGCTGGCGATGTTATGAAGGCAATGCGCCATTTAATACTTCCGGATGTCCACCTATAAATGAAATAACATTTCCACTAGCTGTTTACAACCACTCCGGCGGACGTTGTTCTATAACCGGAGGCTATGTATATAGAGGCACAGAATATCCGGCAATGCAAGGTTTGTATTTCTTTGCTGACTTATGTAGCAATCAAATAGGTACCGTTAATGCTTCAGGAAATTTGGTTTTTCATGGCGAGTCGGTGTTTTCCACCATTACAAGTTTTGGGGTAGATATAGAGAACAAACTTTATCTAACCTCCTTTGGAAGTGGTGCTGTGTATAAAATAAAGGATAATACTCCGCTTTCCATTAATGATACTAATCAAGAATCCAACTTTTCCTTATACCCTAACCCGGCAAATTATGAGGTTATTTTAGAATTCCCATTAAAAAACATAGAGCAAGTTGCAATTTATGATGTAAAAGGAAGTTTAATATATGATGAAGCCACGTTTGAAAAAAACCAAACATCTATTTTGGTTTCTTCTTTCTCCAAAGGAATTTATGTGGTTTCACTTCTTACAAACCAAGGAAATAAAATATATAAAAAACTTATTGTAAAATAAACGATGCTGCAAAGACCACCCGGAAAGCTATATTTAATTCCTACAACTTTAGGGGAAACTAATCCTTTAGAAGTATTGCCGCTTTCGGTAAAAAAAATTGTAGAGCAAATCCAATACTTTATTGTGGAGAACGAAAAATCGGCAAGAGGATTTATTAAAAGTATCTGTCCACATAAGGCACAGCCCAAACTTCATTTATTTTTGTTGAATAAATTTACGGAAGCAGAAGAATTGCCCACTTTTTTAGAACCCTGTTTTGAAGGAAATGATATTGGTATTCTTTCGGAAGCCGGATGTCCCGGAATTGCAGATCCAGGAGCAGATGTGGTGCGAATTGCCCACGATAAAAACATACAAGTTATTCCTTTAGTAGGACCTTCTTCTATTTTATTGGCAATGATGGCAAGTGGAATGAACGGTCAACGTTTTACTTTCAATGGCTATTTACCTATTGACAAAGACATTAGAAAAAAAGAAATAAAACGTTTAGAAAAGGTATCTTTTGATAACAATCAATCACAGTTATTTATTGAAACACCTTATCGAAATGACGCTTTTTTAGAGGATTTACTAAGTACTCTTTCAGAAGAAACAAGAGTTTGTGTTGCTACAGATATTACTTTAAAAACAGAATTCATTAGCACAAAAACCGTAAAAGAATGGAAAATAAATAAAGTCAGTCTTCATAAAAGACCAACTTTATTTATTTTTCATAAAGATTGATTTCTACGCAGTTCTTTTCACTTTTGCGTTTTTTACTCCCACAATATGGGAAGTATCGTATCCTGAAAATTTTCTCAAATAATACCTTATGGAGGCACCATTTGCATCTTCAAAAGTATATGCACCACCGGTGCGTAAAAATTTTCTAATATTGCCTGGTCCGGCTAAATGTGCAGCGGCAAGAATACCCGATTCTGTAACCAAAACGCCTCCTATATATTTTCCGGAATACCGTTTGATTTCATTTCTTAAATACCATTTATTACTAGCTGTGTATGCTTTAAAAGCAGATTCTTGTAAAATGGGATCTTTTAAAAATGAAGAGGAGTCGTGAATGCCTAATTGGTGTAATGTTGATTTGCCAAATTGGTATTTCCCCATATAGCCCAATTGGTTAGTTACAAAGTAATTGCCTCGAGATTCTTTGTAACCAAGCGCTTCTCTAAAGCCCATATAGGATTTTCCGGTAAATGGATAATAAAAAATTTCAGTATTGTCTTCTTCAAATAATTCTGTGTCCTCAGAAACATCAAAGTAAAGTTCAAGTCCTTCTGTAGAATAGTGAGAAAAATCTACAGTATTAATAGACGATAATCCCCAACTTATAACTAGTACTGCAAATGGGATTAAAAGTAATCTTAAATATGTTTTTTTCATTCTTTTTAATTTTCGTGAAATAATTTCAAAGGCTTCATTATATAAAAATCTTGAAACTTTTGTAATGTCTTTTTAAAAAAACGGGACACAAAAACTATCCCTTAAAAAAGACATTTCTTACTTCTTAAAATCGGCGGCAAAGATACAAAAATTTACAATAAATTGTATTTCAACTTGTTAAGATTTTGATAAACCGTATAATTGTCCGACAAACGACTTGTAGATTCCTTTATTTTCAATGGGTGTAGAGTTTTCTTAAGGAACGTTATTTGTATTAAAATTGTCTTAATTTTAACATTTAGAATTGAAAAATGACATTTTTAAAAAAAATTTTCTGTAGATTTGGTTATCTATTGACCCCCTTTTTGTTCATCCACTGCACATATTGTTGTCGATTACGATTGTGTTGTGCAAGGTTTTTTGCAAAGAGATGATAGCCTGGATTTTCAACATTGGCTACAAAATAAAAGTAGTCATGTTTTTCATAATTTAAAACCGCATCTATAGAGGAGATATCTGGCATGGCGATGGGTCCCGGAGGCACGCCGGCGTATTTATAAGTATTGTATGGCGAATCTGTTTCTAAGTCTTTATAAAGTACTCTTTTGATAATAGTGTCATAAACGCCGGTTAGCTTTTTTACTGCAAAAATGACGGTTGGGTCTGCTTGTAGCAGCATGCCAACTCGCAGTCTATTTACATAAACTCCGGCTACTCTTGGTCTTTCGTCCACCCGAGCGGTTTCTTTTTGAACAATTGCAGCTAGACTTATTATTTGCTGTGGCGTCATTTTAAGTGCTTCGGCTTTTGCTAATCTGTTTTTATTCCAAAATCGATTGTATTCTGTATGCATTTTATCTCGGAAGGTTTCGGCTGACGAATTCCAGTAAAACTCATAACTATTGGGAATATACATGCCTAACGCATTTTCTTCATTAAAACCGTTTTCCTTTAAAAAATCAGAATCCACCATTGCTTTTAGCAAGGAAATACTATCGGCTTCTATTTGCTCTGCTATTCTTCCTGCTAGTTTGTCAAGCGTTTCTTGGTTGTTAAAGGAAATTTTTAGAGGCAAATTATTGCTCCGCAATGTATTAATTATTGCGTTGTTGTTCATTTCTTTTCGCAGTTGGTATCTTCCGGGTTTAACATTGCTTATATATCCTTTTTTTTGAGCAACTATATCAAAACTTTCGGGATCTTTTAATAAATCCTTGAGCTGGTTTCTTACTGCTGCATACGAGCGGTCACTTGGTACATATATAAAAACTGTGTCTTCTTCAAAAGCAGTGTTTGGCGAAAAAATAGTATTGTATATATAATAGGAGAAAATACTGGCTATTACAAGTCCAATTAAAACCACGGCTAAAAGTATTTTTTTTATGTACATAAAAAAGGGTGATTTTTAAGTTAAGATGTTTGATTTTATTTTTTTACAAGGTAATTCACTAATTGGTATAAAAACTCATCTTGAAATTTTCCATTATAAAAGTTCCAATCTTTTTTAAGACCGATTTGTTTAAACCCTGCTTTTTCAAATAACGCAATGCTCTTTGTATTGTCCTGACCAATATTGGCATATATTTGATGTACGTCTAAGGTGTTGAATGCATATTTAGTTAACAACTCAAGTGCTTCTTTAGCATATCCTTTTTGGCGATTTTCGGTGGTGGCAATAAGTATGCCCACTCCTACCCGTTTATTTTTTGGGTCAAAATCAAACAAATCAATCATTCCCACTGTTTTATTATCCAGATTTGTAATTACCAAACGGAGTTGTTTTGCTTCATAAACGTCTCTCAAAGAATTTTCTAAGTATTGTTTCAACACAAATTTTGAATAAGGGGCTTGAGTGGTGCTATATTCCCAAAGGTTGGTGTCGTTTTCTATTTGATACAGAAAATCTAAATCTTCGGGTTCTAGGGCTCTCAGTTTTATTTTAGTTCCTTCTAACATATCCATTCTCCTTTAAAAACAAGTGTTGCTTTTCCTATAAGATAAATATTTTTATAGCTGTCACCATTCTTCTCAAAAGTAACTTTTAATGTTCCGCCTTTCGTTTTTAAAGTAACCGAATTGCAGGCAGCCAATCCTTTGTTATGCATTGCAATTGCTACGGCTGTAACGCCCGTTCCACAAGAAAGGGTTTCGTTTTCTACACCGCGCTCATAAGTTCGAACGGCAAAAATGTTGTTTTCTAATGCTTCTACAAAATTGATATTTGCGCCTTCTTTGCCATACAATCCATAACGCAAGGATGCGCCTTCTTCTTGCATGGAAATGGTTTTTAAGTCGTTTCTCAACTCCACATGATGTGGCGAACCGCTATTTAAAAAAGAAAAGTTCTCAGTGGTTTTTATTTCTGAAATATCACTCATTTTAAGCGATACAACAGACTCCTCATTTATAGTGGCACTATGTTCGCCATCGATAGCTTCAAAAGTTGCTTCAGAAGTTATTAATCCTAAATGTTTTGCAAAATGAACAATGCATCGTCCACCATTACCGCACATAGAACTTTGCTGTCCATCGGCATTGTAATACATCATTTTAAAATCTAGAGATGGATGTTTTTCTAATAAAATAAGCCCATCTGCCCCTATACCAAATTTTCTGTCGCAAAGTTGCGCAATAAGTTTCGTATCCTTTTTTGGGAAAAATAAGGAACGATTATCAATAAAAACGAAATCGTTTCCGGTGCCTTGGTATTTATAAAATGAGAGTTGCATAGCCACAAAGGTAAGATTATTTCTTTGTAGTTTGTATTGTTAAATGCTCGTTAAAACCATTTTTTAGAAATACGAAATCTTTTAATTTTATGTTCTATAATAGAAAATTAAACTTTAAAACATAAACTATGAAAAAATATGCAAGCTTGTTTATTATAGCCATTTTTTCGGGAGTTATAACTCTAGGTGGCTATAAATTTTTTATGGAAAAAACTTCTACTCTAGTTTCTGACAACCAAAAAGAGTTAGCACAATTTGTTCCGACCAACTATACTTCTACTAATTTTGTGGAAGGAACAAACATTGATTTTACATTTGCTGCTGAAAAAACAGTACATGCCGTGGTTCACGTTAAAAACAAAACAACCACCATTTCTCCTACAAATATGTATGAACTTTTATATGGAAGAGGACAAGAAAGAGAAGTAGTTGGTTTTGGTAGTGGTGTAATCATTTCACCCGATGGGTATATTGTTACCAACAACCACGTGATTGCTAATGCCACACAAATTGAAGTAGTATTAAACAACAACCAAACTTATATAGCAGAATTAATAGGCACCGACCCAAAAACCGATATAGCACTTTTAAAAGTCAAAGCAGATTCCGATTTGCCTTATGTACCTTTTGCTAATTCAAACCAGATAAAAATAGGGGAATGGGTACTTGCTGTTGGAAATCCTTTCAACCTAACCTCTACGGTAACTGCAGGAATCGTAAGTGCAAAAGCACGAAACCTTAACGAATTTGATGGAAATCCTCAATCATTTATTCAAACCGATGCCGCTGTAAACCGAGGAAACAGTGGAGGAGCACTTGTAAACATTCAAGGGGAATTAGTAGGAATAAATACCGCTATTACTTCGCAAACAGGTGCTTTTATAGGGTATTCTTTTGCTGTTCCATCAAATATTGCCAGAAAGGTTGTAGAAGATATTTTGGAATATGGCAATGTGCAACGAGCCGTTTTAGGCATTCAAGTTATGAATTCCAATTCCAATCAAGCCAAAGAGCTAGGTGTTGACAAAATTCAAGGCGTTTATGTTGCCGAAATAGAAAAAGGAAGCGGTGCAGATTTGAGCGGCATAAAAAAAGGTGATATCATAAAAAAATTAGATAATATAGCCATCACTACTTTTTCTGAATTATCTGGCTATTTAGGCTCTAAACGACCCAAAGATGTTGTAAATGTAACCATTGAAAGAAATGGTAATGAACAAATCATCCCGGTAACCCTTGTAAAATTAGAAACCTATGAAATAGAGAGTTTAGGACTTGAAGTAAAAAACACCTCCAAAGAGGAATTAAGTAAACTAGGCTTAAAAAATGGAGTTGTGGTAACTAGACCCATTTCAAAAGAGATGGCCAAATACAATTTATCCGGAATCGTAATTACAAGGCTAAATGATGAAGATGTAAAAGATATTGAAGATGTAAAACGCATAATGAACCAAAGAAATATAGGAGAATCTATAAAAATAACTTTTGTAAACCAAAAAGGCGAAATCAATAATTTCATCTTTCGATAACCCAAAAAAATAAGCCACAATTTAAACCTCTAAAAATTAATTTTTAGAGGTTTATTTTTGCTAATATCCTTTACTAAAACGTTTGAAATAGCTACTTTTGCAAAAAGTTTTATACACCTAAACAAAACATTATGAGTTTACAAGAAGTATACGAAAAAGAGCTTTCTTTTCAGGCAGACCGAAGACGCGCATCAGTCGAATTTATTAAGATTGTTAGTGACCTTTGGTATGACAAGTCTATCGAGTTAGTTTTATTTAGAAACCAACTTATCGACAAAAATGTGAGTGAGATTATCAATTTGCACGAGTACGCTGTAGAATTTGTTCAAAAGCCCATTTCTATTTTTGATTCGGTTGAAATTGCACAGGCCATCAAATTGCTTGACCTCCCACCATCAAAACTAGATATAGGTAAACTAACTTATGAATTTCACTTAGAGGATGACAAGTATAGTGATGCGCTGGCTTTTGTATCTGATAAATTAAAAAACGCCAAAAAGGTGGAGAGCAAAAGCCCAAAAGATGTAGTGCTTTATGGTTTTGGCCGCATAGGAAGACTTTTAGCCAGAGAATTAATGGCAAAAACCGGAAATGGAAGCCAACTTCGATTGCGCGCCATCGTGACTAGAGGTAAAATAGATCAAAATGTTTTGGAAAAAAGAGCTTCCTTATTACAATATGATTCCGTTCACGGTGATTTTATGGGAACCGTACATACCGACTTAGAAAACAATGCTTTGCTGATAAACGGTACAACTGTCCATATGATTTCAGCAAATGCACCCGAAGAAATTGATTACACTAAATACGGCATTAAAAATGCATTAATCATAGACAATACCGGAGCGTTTCGTGATAAAGAAGCATTAAGCAGACACCTAGCATCCAAAGGAGCCTCTAAAGTATTACTTACCGCACCAGGAAAAGGAGTTCCAAATATTGTACACGGAGTAAACCAAAACGAATACAATCCAGACGAAGTAGATATATTTTCTGCAGCCTCTTGTACCACAAATGCCATAACTCCTATACTAAAAGTAATAGAAGATTCCTTTGGCATTGTTCAAGGACATTTAGAAACCATTCACGCATATACTAACGACCAGAATCTAGTAGATAATATGCACAGCAAATACCGAAGAGGTCGTGCTGCAGCTTTAAATATGGTTATTACAGAAACCGGTGCCGGAAGTGCTGTAGCAAAAGCATTACCAGCACTTGAAGGAAAATTAACTTCTAATGCTATTAGAGTTCCAGTTCCAAACGGCTCCCTTGTTATTTTAAATTTGGAACTTAAAACGAAAACCTCAAAAGAAGAGGTTAGCGCAGTTATAAAACAATATGCATTAGAAGGCGATTTGGTAGAACAAATTAAATATTCTTTAAACAATGAATTAGTTTCCAGCGATATTGTTGGCACATCTGCTCCAGCCATTTATGACAGTAATGCAACCATAGTTAACGCAGCAGGCACAAATGTTGTCCTTTATGTATGGTATGACAATGAGTATGGATATAGCCACCAAGTAATTCGTTTAGCAAAATATATTGCTAAAGTGAGACGTTATACCTATTATTAGTAGAAAACTTTCCTTAAATTTAAACCACTTTAGAAACGCCTAAAGTGGTTTTTTTGTTTCTTTGGAAAAATTCAAAATTATAAACCTAAATTTGTAAACTAGTTTGTATTTAAAACCCATGCGCATAGACATCATAACAGTTTTGCCGGAACTACTTAAAAGCCCTTTTGAAGCATCTATATTAAAAAGAGCCATCGATAAAGGATTGGTAGAAATTCATTTACACAATTTAAGAGATTATGTAACAGACAATTACAAGCAAGTTGACGACTATCAATATGGCGGTGGAGCCGGCATGGTAATGATGATAGAACCCATCGATAAATGCATTAGCAAATTAAAAAGTGAACGGAATTATGATGAAATTATCTATATGACTCCCGATGGAGAAACCTTAAAGCAAAGAATGGCAAACCACCTTTCGCTAAACGAAAATATGATTATCCTTTGTGGGCATTATAAAGGAGTCGATCAGCGTGTTCGCGATCACTTCATCACTAAAGAAGTTTCTATAGGCGATTATGTTTTAAGTGGTGGCGAGTTAGGAGCCGCTATATTATGTGATACGATTATTCGATTAATCCCCGGAGTTTTAGGCGATGAAGCAAGTGCACTAACCGATTCCTTTCAAGACGACTTACTTGCACCTCCTATATATACAAGACCCGCAGAATACAAAGGTTGGAAAGTTCCAGAAATTTTACTTAGCGGCAATACCCCAAAAATTGAAGCATGGCGGGATGAAGAAGCCTACCAACATACAAAAGAAAGAAGACCCGATTTGCTGGAATAACTCACACTTCCATAAATTCCTATCCTCCTCAAAATTAATGGTTAGGTTATTTCAGTAAACAAAATTTAGTTACATTTACACTTACCAAAAACCTAAACTTCTATTATCATGAGAAAAAATTCAATGCTTATACTTTTCACCACACTCCTTATTCTTGGATGTAAAAATGAAACCAAAGAAGACGTAAAACCTGATGTTAGTGCTGTTTTTCAATCCGTACTGAAAAACTACTATGAAGAAGGCTTGCTGTTAAATCCTGTACAAGCAACCATGGCTGGCGATAATAGATTTAACGATCAATTTCCAAATACACTTACAGATACCTATATAGATAGCTTAAAAAATTATTACACCAAGTATAAACAAGAAGTTGCACAATTTAGCGATGCCGATTTATCTGAAACGGAACAAATGTCCAAAGCTGTTTTGGCTTGGGAATGTGATATAAATACAGAATACCTTTCCTTTAACAACAACAAATTTTTTCCAATAGACCAAATGTGGTCTATAAATCTATTTTTTGGTCAATTGGCGAGCGGACAAAGTGCTCAACCATTTAAAAACATAGAAGACTATAACAATTGGCTGAAAAGAACAGATGGTTTTGTAGTGTGGTTATCCACCGCTGAAGAACGAATGAAAGAAGGAATGGCAGCAGGCTATGTCCTTCCAAAATCATTGATAGTAAAAGTAATTCCGCAACTAGAAGCAATGACAAATCCTGATGTAGAACAACATCTTTTCTATGCACCCATTAAAAACATTCCGGAAGATTTTTCAGCAGAAGATAAAGAAGCGCTTACAAAAGCATATACTGCAATGATTTCTGAAAAAATAATTCCAACCTACCAAAGTTTGTTAGACTTTATGAAAACTGATTATTTAGAAGCAGGAAGATTAACAAGCGGCATCGCTGAAACTCCTAACGGAAAAGCCTATTATGAGCACCAAATAAAAAAATACACAACCACCGACATGTCCGCTGAGGAAATACATGAACTAGGACTTTCAGAAGTGGCACGAATCTTATCTGAGATGGAAAAAGTAAAAGAACAAGTAGGTTATAAAGGCGAAATAAAATCATTTTTTGATTATGTGCGAAACAAAAAAGAACTGATGCCCTTTACCGATGCGCAACAAATAATCGATAATTTCAATGCCATCCATGAGCGCATGAAACCGCAACTCGAAAAATTATTTGACAAAACCCCAAAAACCGCTTTTGAAGTGCGACAAACAGAAGCATTCCGCGAAAATTCGGCAAGTGCTGAATACAATCAAGGTTCTTTAGACGGCACACGACCAGGTATTTTTTATACACCAATTCCCGATGCATCTAAATACAATATTTATTCAGATGAATCTTTGTTTTTACATGAAGCCATCCCTGGGCATCATTATCAAATTTCATTAACCCAAGAAAGTAAAGATCTTTCTGACTTCAGAAAAGTACTTTGGTATAGTGGTTATGGCGAAGGATGGGCTCTATACACAGAATCTTTAGGCAAAGAGCTTGGTTTATACACAGACCCTTACCAATATTTTGGAATGTTAGGCGCCGAAATGCATCGTGCCATTCGCCTTGTTGTAGATACTGGTTTGCATGCAAAAGGCTGGACACGAGAGCAAGCTATACAATATTCACTAGACAATGAAGCGGAAAGTGAAGAAGGTATTATAGCTGAAATTGAACGCTATATGGCAAATCCGGGACAAGCACTTGCTTATAAAATTGGACAATTAAAAATAAGAGAATTGCGAGGAAAAGCAGAAAAAGAATTAGGAGAAGCCTTTGACATACGAGAGTTTCACAACCAAGTTTTAGAAACTGGTTGTATTCCGCTGTCACTGCTTGAAACTAAAATTGATAATTGGATCAATACCTCAAAAACCGTTCAATAACTATTGCTTTTCATTTAAAGAAAGAAAAAACAAAATTAAAATTGCAACATCATAAAATTTGATTAATTTTGCAACCGCATTAAATTAAATGCAATCACTTCAACCTCTGGCGAAAACCGTGCATGTTGTTTTGATTTTAATTCCAATACAAGTAAAAATGGAAGATTTAGTAAAATTTGTACAAGACGAATTTGTACCAAAAAAAGAATTCCCAAAATTTAGTGCCGGTGATACCATCACGGTGTATTACGAAATTAGAGAGGGTGAAAAAACAAGAACACAGTTCTTTAGAGGAGTTGTGATTCAATTAAGAGGATCTGGATCTTCATTAACTTTTACCATCAGAAAAATGTCAGGAACGGTAGGTGTAGAACGTATTTTCCCTATCAACCTTCCGACATTACAAAAAGTGGAAATCAACAAAAAAGGTAGTGTTCGTAGAAAACGTATTTTCTACTTTAGAGAGCTTACCGGTAAAAAAGCCAAAATTAAAGAAAAGAGAGGTTAATCCCTTCTTTTTACTAAAAATTAAGCCTCAATTATTGAGGCTTTTTTTATTAACAATTGTGAACAACTCAGGTGAATAAGTTGTTGATTTTAAACCGTATAAATAATTTGTTTTTTAGATATTCTGTTTTATATTTGAATATCAAAATTACAAATCGAAGCAGTTAACACTAAATTGAAATGTTTTTTGAGGTAAAGTAAACGTTCTTTATTTTGACTTGTTCATTTGTTTGAACTACTTTTTTAGCTTCTCGGAGTTTGAAAACGTACTAGAATGACAAAGTGTAGATGCTAGTTTTGTTTCACAGAAATACTCTTAGGATTTTTCCTGTAATTCAAAATTAAAATCTAGTGAGAGTATAATTCACAATACAGAATTTGTAATGATTCTGTCCTAGTAATCGCAAGATTAATTGGTAAAGAGTTGTAGTATCACAAATCAAAATTACAAATCGAAGCAGTTAACACTAACGAGAAATGTATTTTGAAATAAAGACACTTACTTTATTAAACTTTTCTTATTTGCCTGAAGTACTCTCCCTAAATTGCAAAATTTAGTTGTAGTATTAGAATAGAAAAGTTTAGGATGAAGACTTCGTTAAAATAGTCTTAGGACTGTAGTAAACAAAGTTAGAAATCCGATGAAATAGTTCACGACATAGGATACATAATCATTCTATCTCTGTAATCGCAAGATTAGTCGGTAACGAATTATTTTCAAGAAAGCCATCCATCTTTTAGACGGATGGCTTTTGTTTTATAAATGTTTTACATTTCTCTATTCCTTAACAAAAGAATACATGGCATTACTTTTAAAAAGCAGCGCAAAACCCTATCTTTGCAATCCTTAGATTTCAAGAAAGCCTTACTTTCTTAGAAAACAATGAAGTTCTATTTAAAAACCATTTGGCATGACAAAAAAACAAACCATTATCTACACGAAAACAGATGAAGCTCCTGCTTTAGCTACCTATTCCTTTTTACCAATTGTTCAAGCCTTTACGGCACCATCAGGAATACAAATGGAAACCCGAGACATTTCTCTTGCATCAAGAATACTAGCAAAATTTCCTGATTTTCTAAAAGTAAACCAAAAGATTTCTGACGATTTGAATGAGTTGAGCAAACTTGCAAAATCGCCCGATGCCAATATAATTAAATTACCAAACATCAGCGCATCCCTTCCACAATTAAAAGAAGCCATTCTTGAATTACAAACAAAAGGTTATGCCATACCAAACTATCCGGACGAACCGAAAAATGATATTGAAAAAGACATCAAATCCAGATACGATAAAATAAAAGGAAGCGCTGTTAATCCTATTTTAAGAGAAGGGAATTCCGATAGAAGAGCACCTAAAGCGGTAAAAAATTACGCAAAAAAACACCCACATAGCATGGGATCCTGGAGTGCTAATTCTAAAACCCACGTTTCTACAATGCAAACCGGTGATTTTTATGCTAATGAAAAGTCTATGACCCTTAAAAAAGCGGATACATTAACTATTCAGCACCTAAATGCAAACGGAAAAATAACCATTTTAAAAGAAAATCTAGCTGTATTGCCTGGAGAAATTATAGATGCTACTTTACTGAGTAAAAAAGCCTTATTGCAATTTCTACAAGAACAGATTAAGGATGCTAAAGAAAAAAACGTATTGTTTTCTATCCATTTAAAGGCCACAATGATGAAAGTTTCTGACCCCATTATTTTTGGTCATGCAGTAAAAGTATTTTTTAAAGAAGTCTTTACAAAACATCAAGAAACATTTCAAAAAATTGGAATTGATGCAAACAATGGCTTTAACGATTTATTAAACAAAATTACCAGTCTTCCTGAAAAGAATAGAATAGAAATTGAAAATGATATTGCCACGGCATATAAAAATGGACCCGACCTAGCTATGGTAGATTCTACTAAAGGAATAACCAATTTACACGTACCAAGTGATGTGATTATAGATGCTTCCATGCCGGCAATGATACGTAATTCTGGGAAAATGTGGGATGCCAAAGGGGAAGCTCGAGATATTAAGGCCGTTATTCCCGATAGTAGTTATGCGTGCATTTATCAAGCCTCTATCGATTTTTGCAAAGCACATGGCGCCTTTAATCCTACCACAATGGGAACGGTATCCAATGTAGGACTAATGGCACAACAAGCCGAAGAATATGGCTCGCACGATAAAACCTTTGAAATAAAAGAAAACGGAAAAGTACAAGTAGTTAATAGTAATGGTACCGTTTGGATGGAGCAAGCAGTAGAAAGTGGCGACATTTGGAGAATGTGTCAAGCAAAAGATGCCCCCATTCAAGATTGGGTGAAACTTGCTGTTAAACGTGCAAAAGCAACAGGAGAGCCAACTATTTTTTGGTTAGACAATAAAAGAGCACACGACATTGAAATAATTAAAAAAGTAAACACCTATTTAAAAGAATACGATACTAGTGGCTTAGACATTCAAATCATGAATCCACTTGATGCTACCTCCTATTCTTTAAAACGTGTAAAAGAAGGGAAAAATACCATTTCGGTTACCGGAAATATACTTCGTGATTATTTAACGGATTTATTCCCTATTTTAGAAGTAGGAACAAGCGCAAAAATGCTTTCCATCGTTCCATTAATGAATGGTGGCGGTATGTTTGAAACCGGTGCCGGAGGATCTGCGCCTAAACACGTGGATCAATTTTTAAAAGAAAATCATTTACGATGGGATTCTTTAGGTGAATTTCTGGCATTAACCGTTTCTTTAGAGCATTTAGGAAACACAACAAACAATGCAAAAGCCATAATACTTGCCGAAACCTTAGATGAAGCCATTGAAAGTTTTTTAGAAAATGACAAATCGCCCTCTCGAAAAGTAGGCGAATTAGACAATAGAGGCAGTCATTTTTATTTAGCGATGTATTGGGCCGAAGCACTTGCAAAACAAAACAAAGACGAAACCCTAAAAACCATGTTTACCAAAGTTGCAAAACAACTAAAAGATAATGAAGCAACTATACTTGATGAGCTAATTAAAATTCAAGGAAAACCAGTAGAATTAAAAGGGTATTACAGCCCCGATGTACAACTAATTACTCAGGCAATGCGCCCGAGTAAAACATTTAATACTCTATTAAAATCCATAGCATAATCAGAAAGAAGTATATTAATCAAAAAAAGCTGCCAGAAATGTAATTGGCAGCTTTTTTTGTTTTAAAGAAAAATACTAATAAACTAATTGGCTATTTATATCCGCATTTACTTCTCTTTTACTGCTTGAAAAAACAAGTCCTTCACGCACCAAATAATAGTTTTCAGGATCTACAACTCTAGTAAAAGCTAATTTTGCAAATTGCAATTTACTGAAATCAAAAGAAAGAATATCCATCAACACTTTTATTTGGTAGACATCAAAATAGTTAAACTGTACCCCTTTTGCAATGCTTCAACTCTATCGGAGTCAAACCATTCCTCTGCTATTGACTATTTAAACCGATTAAACTGCGCATCATTCATAGAATTGGTAAGAACTGGTATAGTGATTATTTCTTCTTCGTAATATGGAATAACCTCTGTTACGAAAAAATTACCACTTCTAAAAATTGCAAAAGTAGTTGCTTTAAAAGCAAGATTTACTCCGCCGGAATATACCAGTTTACGATTTCTACCCTGCAATTGAAAAATTTGCGCCGGATGTAATCCTGCTCGTAAATCAGCTCGATACGATAGGTTTCCTACATAAAAAATGTAGGTGAAATAATTTCCTTGGGAAAATTCAATGTGTACACTTGACTTACCAATTTTGCTAAAACCCTTAGAGGCCAGAAAAAGAAAAAAAACCAAAATAGTACGTTTGTTTTCATAATACATGCCCTTTCTTTAAGTGAATACTCAGTTATTTAAAAAAAGTGCTCCCAATTGTTATGCTAAAAAAACATGAAACACTCTATGTATTTGAAATTCAAATGTTTATAATTTTATGATTATAAGTATTTATTAACATTTCTGTTTACACTAAAACGGTATATTTGAAACAAAAAGAAAATTGCAATACTTTTCAGCTTTTAGATTTTTACTTCTTACCCTACTTCTCTATTTCAATACTTTAGGTGCACAACAGCGATTTACCTTGAGCGGTACTGTGGTTGAAAAATCAAGCAATGAAACCCTAATTGGCGTTAATGTAATTTTCCCCGAACTCCAAACTGGAACTATTACTAATGAATATGGTTTTTATTCCATCACCCTGCCTGCGGGAATCTATAAAGTAATTTTTAGTACATTAGGATTTAAAAATGTTACCCAAAGCATAGAACTTACTGAAAACACCAAATGGAATCTCGAACTAGAAGAATCGACAGAAGAGCTAGATGCCATTGTAATCTCTCAGGATATTGAAAAAGTAAACATAAGAAATCCGCAAATGAGTGTTAATGCGCTATCTATTAATACCATAAAAAAAATGCCTGTTGTTTTAGGAGAAACTGACATCATTAAATCTATTTTATTATTACCGGGAGTTACTAGTGCCGGCGAAGGTGCCAGCGGTTTCAATGTAAGAGGTGGTGCTGCTGACCAAAATCTTATTTTACTTGACGAGGCTACCTTGTATAATTCTTCGCATTTATTTGGGTTTTTCTCAGTTTTTAATCCCGATGCCATAAAAGATTTAAAGCTTTATAAAGGAGGTATTCCTGCGCGTTTTGGTGGAAGAATTTCTTCGGTTTTGGATATTTACCAAAAAGATGGTAATAGAAACGAATTAAAAGGCACTGGAGGCATAGGTCTTGTTTCAAGCAGAGCTCTACTGGAAGGTCCAATTGTAAAACAACGCGGTTCCTTTTTAGTGGGTGGACGCAGCAGTTATGCTCATCTTTTTCTTCCTCTTTTTAACAATGAGAACATCGCTTATTTTTATGATTTAAACACCAAATTAAGTTACAAACTTAATAACAACAACAATCTGTATCTCTCTGGATATTTTGGGAGAGATGTTTTTGAAATAGCAGACAGTTTTAGCAACACCTTTGGAAATACTACCCTCAATTTGCGATGGAATCATCTGTTTTCTGATAAACTATTTTCAAATCTTTCCGTTATTTATTCCGACTACTATTATGGATTAACCCTAAAATTTGTGGAATTTGATTTTGATAGTGGCATCAGAAACATGAATCTGAAATATGATTTAAAACACTATGTGACTGATAAATTACAACTCAATTATGGCGTAAACGCTATCTATTACAAATTCATTCCCGGTGAAATACATCCCACTTCAGAAACATCGGGAATTAATGCACAAAAACTAACTGATAAATATGCTGTTGAAAATGCCACATATCTAGAAGCTGAAATAAAAATTACAGAGAAGTTGACAGTGCAAGCTGGAATGCGTTTATCTACCTTTAACCGATTAGGACAAAACGAATTGTATCTCTATGAAAATGACAATCCTATTACCTTTAATAATGACCTTAAAATATATCAAAAAGCGCCTGCAATAGATACCATAAGTATCTCTACAAGCAATACAATTAAATCATTTGCTCATCTTGAGCCACGCATTTCTTTAGGATATGAACTGAACGAGATATCGTCTATTAAAACAAGTTACCAAAGAATGGCACAATACATACATTTAATTTCAAACACCTCCTCGCCTACCCCTTTTGATGTATATGCGCCAAGTGGAAAGTATATTAAACCCCAACTTTCTGATCAGGTGGCAATAGGCTATTTTCGGAATTTTAAAAACTATTCCTTAGAAATAGAAACCTTTTATAAAGAAGTGCAAAATCGATTAGATTATACCGATGGTGCCGATTTGATAGCAAACAATGCTATTGAACAAGTTTTACTTTCCGGTGAAGCAAGAGCCTATGGTCTAGAAGTCTTATTCCGAAAAAATGAAGGTAAACTGCAAGGATGGATTGCCTATACCCTATCCAAAAGCGAACAAAAAACTCCCGGCAGAACGCCCGAAGAAATAGGCATCAATAATAGTAACTGGTACCATTCGGCCTGGGACAAAACGCATGATATTTCAGTTACCGCAAATTATACATGGAATGCCAAATGGTCTTTTGGTGCCAATTTTATTTTTCAAACAGGACAACCGGCTACATTTCCAAACGGACAATACCAATACAATGGCATTGTTGTGCCTACTTTTGAAAAGAGAAACAGCAGCAGGCTACAAGCCTTTCACCATCTTGACCTATCAGCTACTCTAACCCCTTCAAAAAACCAAGGCAGAAACTGGCAAGGCGAATGGGTTTTTAGCATCTACAATCTGTATGACCGGAAGAATGCTGCATCTGTTTCCTTTCGAGAAAATACCAATATCGGAAAAAACGAAGCCGTAAAATTATCTATTTTTGGTATTATTCCGGCAGTAACCTATAATTTTAAATTTTAAAATGAAACTAGTAAAAATAATAACCATCTTTTTGGCTATAAGTTTAAGCTCTTGTGAAGAGGTTATTGATTTAGATTTGAATGAAGCCAACCCAAAATTAGTAATAGATGCTTCTATCAACCTTGAAGAAGATGGCTCTACTTTTGCTTTTATAAAATTAACAACCACCGCCCCTTTTTTTAATACCAACATCCCATTTGTAGCAGATGCAACAGTGTCCATAACCGATGAAAACGGCATACAATATCCATTCACCCATTCAGAAAATGGCATTTACCTTGGAAATTTAATTCCACAAGATAGCATAGACTACACTTTAAATATAAACTATAAAAACGAACTATACACCGCTACCACGCACTTAGAAACTGCGGTTCCTATAGAATTTATAGAGCAAAGAAATGACGGAGGTTTTACAGGAAAAGATATTGAACTTAAAGCCTACTTTACAGACCCTGCCGGAGTGCCAAACTTTTACTTTTTTGAAGGATTATCCAGTAAAGGAGATAGTTTTGATGCTTTAAAAGATACCTTTTTTGATGGTAATTTAATTTTTGGATACTATTTAGTGGAAGATATTGCACCGGGAGATACTGTTCATTTTAATCTGTATGGCATTAATGAAACCAATTATAATTTTCTATTCACCTTATTATTACAAACTGAATCCCCAGGTGGCCCTTTTGAAACACAACCGGCATCGGTAAGAGGAAACATTACTAATCAAACCAATCCGGAGAATTTTCCATTAGGTTATTTTAGAATTTCAGAAGTATATCGATTTAGTTATACAGTTCAATAACAATGTGTATTTTTGTAGTATGGCATTCCATAAAACTACAGAAGAAGATTCGCACTACCACCATTTAGAAAAAATGGAAGTAGGCGCTTTGCTAAAAAACATCAACACCGAAGACAAAACCGTAGCTTTAGCAGTAGAAAAAGTTCTTCCACAAATAGAAGCACTTACCAAAATTGTTATCAACAAATTACGCTCTGGCGGAAGGTTATTTTATATTGGTGCAGGCACCAGCGGTCGCCTTGGTATTTTAGATGCCAGTGAATGTCCTCCCACATTTGGCGTTGCCCCAGATTTGGTTATAGGCTTAATTGCCGGAGGCGATTCCGCCATCAGAAAAGCAGTTGAATTTGCCGAAGACTCCACCACACAAGGCTGGGAAGATTTAAAAAACCATCACATCACTACTAAAGACATCGTTATCGGCATTGCCGCTTCTGGCACCACACCTTATGTAGTTAATGCACTACAAGAATGTAATGCAAATGGCATCACCACAGGATGTATTACTTGCAATGCAGAAAGTCCGCTTGCCAAAACAGCAAATCTAGCTATTGAAGTAGTTGTGGGTCCGGAATTTGTAACAGGAAGTTCCCGTATGAAAGCAGGAACAGCACAAAAGTTAGTTTTAAATATGATTTCCACAGCCACCATGATTCAGCTGGGCAAAGTACAAGGCAGCAAAATGATAGACATGCAGTTGAGCAACCATAAATTAGAAACACGGGGTATTTTGATGTTAATGAAAGAACTATCTATTAGCCAAGAAAAAGCAATGCAACTTTTACAACAACACAAAAACGTAAGAACCGCCATAACCATATTTAAAAATGAAACACACCAATAAAAATATTCTGGCAAAAGGAGTGAAATATCTAGCTCTAGCCCTACCTCTCATGTTTTTAGGACCCTATTTAATCACTTTAGGATTTTTAAACAAAACCAACAATACCTTTTATATTTTTTTCCCCTTAGGATTGGTTGTAGCCGCCGCCGCCATGTATTTTGCCTTCAAAGGCATACAAACCATAATGAAATCTATGTTCGATTAATTTTAGTTTGGGCAACTCTTTTAAAACCGAAAAAGGTTTTAAAAGACCGCGCTATCCGCTATATCTTTTTTTGCGAAAAGCAAAAAAAGGATGCCGCTACTATCGCTGTTGCGAGAAAGTGATAAGCTATTAATTTCTTGAAAATTAAATAAGGACGAACCAATATATTTTTAATTTTCTTGGTATTTTTATTTTGCTTGAAAAAGTGATTTTTAAATAGGTAAAAACTACTAAAAGG
>MNYN01000012.1 GCA_001873105.1 Flavobacteriaceae bacterium CG2_30_34_30
TTAAACGAAAAACAAAATTAGCTGAATAAAAGAAACGTTGCACAATAACTAAGCGTTCGTGCGGTCGGTACGACCCAGCATGAACGCTGTGTTGACTGAACCGGTGGGATTGTCAACTGCCTATGGGGATTGGTCTGTTGCTTTTGGGATTATTAAGGTTTTGCTACCGTACTACTTTTTGTTTGGAGCCGTATTTGGAAGAGTCTTCTTGACGGTATTTAATGTTTTTTAAACACTTTGGTCTATTTCTATCTTCTTTATCCACTGTTTGTACCATTTTTCTTTCTTTCAGAAATAAATTCTTAAAAATAATTTGTATAGTTAGGAATCCTTACTATATTTGTATTGGCAATAATGCCAAAACAAAATTTTAAACATTAATCAAATGGCAAAATCAATTTTCTATCACGCAGGATGTCCAGTATGCGTGAGTGCAGAGCACGACATCGTTAATCTAATTGGTGCTGACAATGTAGAACTCGTTCACATTGGCGAAGACCGAAACCGTATTGCAGAAGCAGAAAAAGCAGGTGTAAAATCTGTTCCAGCTTTGTTAACACCAAGTGGAAATGTACTTCATCTTAATTTTGGTGCGTCTATGGCTGACGTAAAAGGCTAAAAAATTACTCCCTAAAAGTTAGGAGTCCTACTTTATTAGGGCTTCTAGCTTAATTTTTAACCATTAAAATTCAAAAATGAAACAATTATTTCTTACTCTCGGACTTTCGCTTTTCGCAGTTCAAACTTATGCTTGCGACAAATGCGGAAACTACAACAATGACGATTTCCAAATTAAAAGTGTGAGCGTAAAACACTCTGAGGACATTGCAGCGACCATTTGGGAAATTACTGTAAAAGGAACAGCAGGTAAAACAACACCTACGCCAGCAGGACAACTAAATGGTGCACCTGTTTTGGGATACGTATTCCCAACTACTTTAAAACCAACAGATGTTGGATTTGGAGATACCGAAGGCATAGTGGCTCTTGCCCTAACTTCACACCCTGACTTTGACGACACACCTCTTTGGGATGAAAACTCGGACCGCAATTTTGCCAATGACGGTATTATTTGGCATCCGCATTGGGTAATTTTAACCGAAGACAAACGTGTGGAAGGTGGTTTGGCAGTAAAACAATTTGACCCAAAGGACACGAGTGTGGTTTTACCTCCAACCAATCCCGGAATGCCAATGTATATGGACTCACCAGGATTTCAAGTAATCACAAAAGGAAATACAATAAAAGTAGTTGTTCCCGATTATCGAATGAACAACAAAACGGATTTTTCCTATGATGGAGTTGCAGCCTATATGCAAGTGAATACAGGCGGAGACGGTGAACACGGTGGCGGAGACAAACCAATGCTTGGCGTTTACAAAGTGTATTCAGTAGCAAGTGGCGATTTATCGCTACCCTATAAAGTAAAGTAATATTTTTTTGCCCTGTAAAGTTAGGATTCCTATCTTTGCAGGGCTTTATTTGTCATCAAAAACAAACAGAAATGAAAGTAGCAGTTTGGGACACCTATGTAACAAAAAAAGACGGTAGCGTGATGCACTTTGACATCATTGTTCCTGAAGAAATAATAAACCAAGAAACTGTTTACAGTTATGGTAAAACATATCTTGCCACAAAAGGACAAACAGGACGTTCTTTGACAACTAATGAAAGTATCTTTTGCCACATAGAAACGGTAAAACCTGATTGGGTAAAATCCATCGATCAGCAAGGATATTTTATTTATGAAATGGAAAATTGTAATTAGATGAAATCTTCTTTTGACTTAAACCGACAAAACAAAAATACAGAGAGTAAAATAGTAGTGGCTTTAGAACGAATATCGGAAGCGTTCAGAGTTCTACTTTGGAATGAAAGTAAAGATTATTCATTAAGTCCTATTCAAATTCAACTATTGATTTTCATACAATTTCACGCCCAAGAAAAATGCAAAGTGGGTTATTTGGCAGATGAATTTAATATGACCAAAGCCACTATAAGTGATAGCGTTAAGGTTTTACTTGCCAAAGATTTAGTTATCAAAGAAACTGACTCTATTGACACAAGAAGTTACACACTTTCACTCACTAAAAAAGGGGAACAAATTGCAGAAAAAGCGTCATTTTTCGCATCTTCCATAGAGAAACCTATTGAGAAATTGTCGGAAGTACAAAAAACTGTGATACTTAATGGACTTCTTCAAATGATTTATGACCTTAACAAGTCAGGAATCATTACCATTCAAAGAATGTGTTTTACTTGCTCTTTTTACAATTCCGAAAACGGAATACACTATTGCAATTTACTGAAAACAAAACTTGCCGAATCTGAAATCCGAGTGGACTGCCCTGAACACGAAATAATTACTTAAAAAATAAAGGCCAGCTTACAATCGAGTAGATGGCTCCGCCATTAAATGACGGAGTGCGCATCTCACACCACCATACGGGTACGGAACTTGATTACGGCGGCTCGCAAACAGATGGGTTTAGATATTTGGATATATTAGATAATTGCAAATCTTCTACCTACTCTTTTAACCTATGCAAATACATATTCACCACATTATCCAATCCTAAATATAGTGATTCTGAAATGAGTGCATGGCCTATGGAAACTTCTAGTAAGCCGGGAATGTTTTGTTTAAAAAATGCTATATTTTCTAAAGATAAATCATGACCCGCGTTAATACCTATATGTAATTCATTCGCAAGAATTGCGCATTCCGTATAAGGTTGTATGCCATTTTTATTTCCAAGTGCATATTGTTTTGCAAATTCTTCGGTGTAGAGTTCTATTCTATCGGTGCCTGTAGCATTGGCGCCTTCTATCATTTTTAAATTTGGATCCACAAATATGGAGGTTCTGATGTTGTTTTTATGCAATTCTGAAATAATTTCGGTTAAAAAATCTTTATTTGAAATAGTATTCCAACCGGCATTAGACGTCAACACTTCGTTGCTATCAGGAACTAAAGTAACTTGTGTAGGTTTTAGCTCCAAAACCATATCCATAAACTTTTTTATTGGGTTTCCTTCTATGTTGTATTCGGTATGCACAATAGGTTTTAAATCGTATGCATCTTGATATCTTATGTGTCTTTCATCGGGTCTGGGATGTATCGTGATACCCTGAGCGCCAAAATCTTGAATGTCTTTTGCCACTTGAAGAAGATTTGGTGTATTTCCACCCCTAGAATTTCGAAGTGTTGCTATTTTATTAATATTTACACTTAACTTTGTCATAAAGTATTTTTTAGGGTATAAAAATACAAACAAGAATACCCAACATCTGTACTATTTTGATTAATTTGCAAAAAAAAGTAGACGTGGACACTCAGCTTTACATTATTAGAGACATTGATCCGTTTGATATTCATACAAAAATTACGGATGTGAAGGCAGCATTCAATCAATTAACCTATTCACATATTCCTGTTACAAAGAACGGTGTTTACATTGGTTGTGTTTCTGAAACCGATGCACATTGTTTTGACACAGAAAAGAGCCTATCCGATTTTCAATATGCTCTTGAGGTTTTTTTTGTAAGAAAAGACACCATTTGGTTAGATATCATTGAGGCATTTGCAAATAACGCTACTAACATCATGCCGGTATTAGATGAAAATAATGTATATCTAGGATACTTTGAGTTAGCAGATATAATGAGTTTATTCAACAACACACCCTTCCTGAATGAAAATGGAGGAATTATTATTGTTGAAAAAGGCTCTAGAGAGTATTCTTTTAGTGAAATTTGCCAGATTATTGAATCGAATAACACCAAAATACTAGGTATTTTTATTTCAAAAATAGAAGCTGAAAAAACCCAAACTACTATAAAAATAGGACAAGAAAGCATGAATGCCATCACACAAACTTTCCGGCGTTATGGGTATGACATTATCTCCAGCCATGAAGAAGATAAAATGGCAGAAAATTTAAAAGCACGCTCTGAATATCTTAATAAATACCTTAGTATCTAATTATTTTTTTTTTGCAAAAACTTAGTTTACACCAATCCAAAAAATGAGGAAAATGAAAATCGGTATTTACGGTCAATTTTATCACGAGGATGCAGATATTTCCATTCAAATACTTTTAGAGGCCTTATATAATAAAAAAAATACCGTTTTTATAGAAGAAAATTTTTTAAAATTAATAGTAAAACACACACAAATAAATGAAAAATACACCAATTTTCCCACCTTTAAAGATCTAGATACTTCCTTTGATTTATTTTTTACCATAGGTGGTGATGGCACTATTTTAAAATCAATAACCTATATTAAAGACCTTAACATCCCACTTGCAGGAATAAATACAGGCAGACTAGGTTTTTTGGCAAGCATCCAAAAAGAAGAAATCAAACAGTCTATAGAAAAAATATTAAATGGCAACTATTGCATTTCTGAAAGAAATTTACTTAGTATTGATGTATTTCCAAAAAATAAAAAATTAAATACGCTTAATTTTGCATTAAATGAGATAAGTGTGATTCGAAAAAATACTACTTCAATGATTAAAGTAGAAACCTTTTTGAATGACGAATACCTTACCTCCTATTGGTCTGATGGTTTAATAATTTCAACCCCTACCGGATCCACAGGATATTCGTTAAGTTGTGGAGGTCCTATTTTAGATCCAACTTCTAGCAGTATAATTTTAACTCCCATTGCGCCTCACAATCTTAATGCGCGCCCTATAGTCATTCCCGATACTACTGAGGTTAAATTAAAAGTTTCCGGAAGAGAAAAAAAATATTTGGTATCCTTAGATTCAAGAATTGCCACGCTAACTAATGAAACCTGTATTACGATAAAAAAATCACCATTTACCATTAAAATGATCCAACTTGATGATGAAAGTTTTATTAAAACACTCCGTAAAAAATTATTATGGGGGGAAGACAAGCGAAATTAAAACAATAAAAAAGAGTAAATCTTGTTAATCAAGGGAGACAATTTGGCTTTACCTATTGTAGAGCAAACTTTATTGTTATATTTGCAAACTTTTTGGGGTTTATGAAATATTTCGCAATAGTAGTAATATTTTTTATTGGCATATTTGCATCACAATCGCAAACCTATGAAATTGGGGGAATTGTAGGAGGCGCAAATTATATAGGCGACGTTGGTCCCACAAATTATATATCACCAAACGATTTGGCCATAGGAGGAATACTAAGATGGAATAGAAGTGACAGGCATTCCTTTCGGTTTACAGCAATGTTTGCAGGTTTAAAGTCAGATGATTTAGACTCAGAGGAACAAAGGAGAAAAGAAAGAGGATTGTCGTTTAAAAACAGGGTGATTGAATTAGCAGCAGGCATAGAATATACCTTTTGGGAATTTGACGTACATAGCAGCAAAACACAATTTGCTCCCTATCTATACACCGGTTTGACATATTTTAATTATGAAAGCTTATATTTAGATAGAAATAACCAACTAAAAAAGTACGGAAATGATTGGGCATTTGCCATTCCAATGGTAGTGGGGTATAAAACCACTGCTATAAGACATGTTGTTTTAGGATTTGAAATAGGCGCCAGATATACTTTTACTGACAATTTAGACGGAAGTAATCCAACTGGGGATAAAGAAGATCAACCCTCTTTAAAATTTGGAAATATTAATAGCAACGATTGGTATGTTTTTACAGGAATCAACATTACATTTAGTTTCGGCAGACAACCTTGTTATTGTAATTTTTAAACTTTTTTAATGAACCAACTAGATCAAATTGACAAAAACAAACTCCCAAAACACTTAGCAGTGATTATGGATGGTAATGGTCGTTGGGCAAAGCAAAAAGGGTTTTTTCGAACTGTTGGGCATGAAAAAGGAGCAAATGCAGTAAAAGAATTAGTTGAAGGATGTGGGGAGTTAGGTATTCCATATGTTACCCTTTACGCCTTTTCCACTGAAAATTGGAACCGACCAAAGTTAGAAGTTAAAACCCTTATGAACCTATTAGTTTCTTCTCTAAAAAAAGAAATTAAAACCTTGCATGACAACCATATAAGGTTAAATGCCATAGGAAACATAACTGCATTACCCAAAAAAGCGTTTGCTGAATTACATGAAGTAATGGAGAAAACAAAAGGATACGATAAAATGGTATTAACGCTTGCTCTAAGCTATGGATCACGAGAGGAAATAACCAATGCGATTAAGGACATTTGCCATAAAGTTAAAAATAATATAATTTCTATAAAAAATATTGATGAAACGGTTATAAATGAGCATCTTTACACGCAAAATTTACCTGAGGTAGATTTGTTAATTAGGACTAGTGGAGAACAACGAATTAGTAACTTTTTATTATGGCAAATTGCCTATGCAGAACTTTATTTTACCCCGGTGCTTTGGCCCGATTTTAATAAAGACAATCTTTTTGAAGCAATTTTAAATTATCAACACAGAGAACGAAGATTTGGAAAAACAAGTGAACAACTTAACTAAAAAAATTTCAACCCTATTTTTACGATTGAAATCTATATATTTACTTTTAATTTTACTTTTTATACCACTAATTAGTTTTAGCCAACAAAACCAATTAGACAGTGGAAAAAGATACGTTTTAGGCGAAATAACAGTTACCGGAGCACAAAGCTTTAATGAGCTAACTGTTATCGCTTTTACCGGCCTAAAAAAGGGAGAAGAAATCTACATTCCCGGGGAACGCATTAGCACTGTAATTAAAAAACTTTGGGATGAAAATCTATTTAGTGACGTAAATATTTATGTTACCAATATAGTGGATAACGTGGTTGATTTAGAAATTAACATTATAGAACTCCCAACCCTGAATACCGCTACAATTACCGGTGTTAGAAAAGGAAAGGCCAAAGAATTAATCAAAGAAGTAAAGCTTGACAAAGGCATAAAAATTACAAAAAACTTAATCACAACCACCAGAAACTACTTAACAAACAAGTATCGTAAAGATGGTTTTTATAACGCAGACGTAATGATTAGCACCACCCCAGTTATCGACTCAACAGGCGCTGAAGTAGGGAAAGACATGAAAATTGCCATTGATAAAAGAGAAAAAGTAAAAATACAAAACATCAATATTTCAGGTAATAGCGAATTTTCAGATAAAAAAGTTCGCAAGGCAATGAAAAAAACCAAACAAAAAAACTTTATCCGCCTCTTTAAACGTTCAAAATATATTGAAGCCGATTATGAAGCCGATAAAGTGACATTTATTAACAAATACAAAGAACAAGGATACCGTGATGCCCGTATTGTTTCAGATGAACTGGTAGTAATAGATGATAAAACCATTACCTTAAATCTTGAAGTAGAAGAAGGAAGAAAACATTATTTTGGAGACATACGCTTTATTGGAAATAGTGTATATACCGACAAAGAATTAAAAAACTTTCTGGGAATAAAAAGAGGCGATACCTACAACGGTGTATTGTTACAAAAACGCATCGCCGATGATTCAGACCCAGACGCTGATGATATTTCAAACGCCTATCAAAACAACGGGTATTTATTTTCAAAAATAAATCCTGTAGAAGTAGCGGTACAAAATGATACCATAGATTTTGAAGTTAGAATTTCTGAAGGAAAACTAGCCTACTTTAATCATATTAGCGTAGTAGGAAATGATAAAACCAATGATCACGTAATCTACAGAGAGCTAAGAGTGAAACCCGGGCAAAAATACAGCAAACGCAACTTAATGAGAACCATAAGAGAGCTTGGGCAACTAGGCTTTTTTGATCCCGAACAAATTAAACCCGATTTTCAAAATGTGGATCCTAATACAGGAACCTTAGACATGGAATTTTCGGTAGTTGAAAAAGGAGCGAGCCAAATAGAACTTCAAGGAGGCTATGGAGGTGGCGGTTTTGTAGGAACACTTGGTCTGTCCTTTAATAATTTTTCATTGCGAAACATCTTTAATGGCGAGGCGTATAAACCACTTCCAATGGGAGATGGTCAAAAACTTTCGTTACGAGCACAGGCGAGCAGTTTTTATCAAACTTATAGTCTATCCTTAGTTGAACCATGGCTTGGTGGCAAAAAACCTATACAGTTTAGCGCATCCTTTTCACATACTATTCAATTTTTATATGACTTTCAGGCTAGAAAAGCAGATAAAGACAGAAGGTTTTTAATAACTGGAGGCTCTGTAGGTATTGCGAAAAAATTAAAATGGCCAGATGATTATTTTGTATTATCTCACGCTATTAGTTTTCAACACTACAACCTAAAAAATTACAATACCGGTCTGTTCACTTTTGGTGATGGATACTCCAATAACTTGGCATACACCATCGGATTAAGTAGAAATAACACCTATTCCAATCCTATTTTTCCAATGGGAGGTTCTGAATTTTCAATAACTGCAAAAATGACTCCCCCTTTTTCTGCATTTAACAACATAAACTATGGCGATTTAAAAAATCAAGAACAGTATCAAAATGCCGATGGCACACCCAATCAAAGTGCTATTGATCAAGAACGTTTTAAATGGTTAGAATTTTATAAAATTAAATTTAAAGGAGCTTGGTACACAAATATTATAGACAAGCTTGTGCTGAGATCGTATGCAGAATACGGTTTTCTTGGAGCTTATAATAACGATAGAGGGATTCCACCATTCGAAAGATTTTTTATGGGAGGCGATGGCCTGGGAGCTTTTAGCCTAGATGGCAGAGAAATTATATCGTTAAGAGGATATCCAAACCAATCTTTATCACCAAATGACGGAAATACTATTTTTAACAAATTCACGTTAGAATTAAGATATCCTATTACCTTAAAACCAATGGCATCCATTTATGGGCTGACTTTTATAGAAGGTGGAGCAACCTATAGCGGTTTTAAAGATTATAATCCTTTTCAATTAAGTCGTTCTGCTGGTCTAGGAATTCGTATATTTATGCCCGCTTTTGGTTTATTAGGCATCGATTTTGGTTATGGATTTGACCCAATACCGGGAACTTTTGATCCAAATGGATGGGAAACACATTTTATAATAGGACAACAATTTTAAAATTGGCACGATATTTTCTTTAAAAAACCAACAATATGAGAAACAAGCTATTTTTACTAAGTATGACGCTCCTGCTTACCTCTTTTTTAGTAGAAGCACAATCACAAAGAGGTGTTAGAATAGGATATATTGACATGGAATACATCCTTGAGAGTGTTCCTGAATATCAAGAATCCTTGCTTCAGCTAGAAGGAAAAGTACAACGATGGAGAAAAGATATTGAAAACCAACAGAAAGAAATTGACCAAATGAAACTTAATTTCAGTAATGAAAAAGTTTTATTAACCAAAGAACTTATTGAGGAACGCGAAGAAGATATTAAAATAAAAGAAGATGCCTTATTTAAATACCAACAAGACCGTTTTGGTCCTAATGGTGATTTAATGATTCAAAAACGTCAACTTGTACAGCCTGTTCAAGATCAAGTATTCAATGCTGTTCAAGAAATAGCTGGAAATAAACAATACGATTTTATCTTTGATAAATCAGCCGATGTAGTGATGCTTTATGCTGCTCAAAGAAATGATATTAGCGATCAAGTAATACGAATGATTGTTCGATCTGCAAAAAGAACACAAGCAGAAAGCAAACAAGACAAAAAAGATATTGAAACAAGAGACGGACTTTCCGATGAACAAGACAAAGTCCTCAATGAGCGAGAACAAGCTATTGAAAGCAAGAAAAATGAAAGAGAAGCCCTTTTGGAAGAACGAAGAAAAGTAAGAGACTCTATCAGAGCCGCAAAACAAGCAGAATTTGAATTAAGACGTCAACGAATATTAGAAGAAAGAAATAATCCTAATTCCGGGAGTAATGAAGGAGGTGATGGAAAATCGCAAAACATACCCAACGAAAAAGAAACAGGTAACAAATCAGGTGTTGGAGAAGGAGATACAAAGACTACCCGTGAAGCGATTATCATCGAAAGAAAACGCGTTCAAGATTCCATTAAGAATGCTAAAAAAATAGAATTGGAATTAAAACGTACCAAAATTATTGAAGAAAGACAAAGAAAACAAGATTCTATTCGTGGCACAAGACAAAACAATACTGCACCTCCAATAAATGCAGGTGAAGGAGATAATAATGAAGGTGGTATTTAATCTATTTGAATAACAATTTTTTTAAACTATACATTAACACTTAATACAATTTAAAATGAAACAAATGAAATCATTATTAGTAGCGTTTGTGCTGTTTGTTGGAGCTACAAGTTTTGTAAATGCTCAAAAAATGGCACATATTGATACCCAAGC
>MNYN01000019.1 GCA_001873105.1 Flavobacteriaceae bacterium CG2_30_34_30
ACGACTGAAATGAATTTTCTAAGGCATTTAGACCGGGATTTCCGTAACCGCCAGTGGCAAAAGCGCTCAATTTTGGAAAATTTTGTTTGCCTATAACACTTTGATTGTTGGCTATTTCCTTTTTTTGAAATTGAAACAAATCTAGTTCGGGACGACGTAACGCTTCACTTTTATGGATTAAAATGGGTGCATTGCTAAAAAGGGTTTCTGTGGGTAAGGGTTTCCCAATGAGTGCCACCAAACTGCTTATGAGAAGTTCTCGCGATGTTTTATTTTCAAAGAGTTGTTGGTCTATTTTTAGTAGTTCAATCTCAATGACCTTGTCTGATGTTGGTACTACAATTCCGTTTTTGATGCCCGATTGCACTTCTTTTAATTGCGTCAGTAATTGATTTTGTTTGCTGAGCAGCAATTCCCGGTTTTCTTGATTTAACAGAATGGAAAAATACAATTGGTTAATTTGAAATTTCAAGGCGTGCAACGAAACTTCCACCTGTTTTTGTTTGGTGCTTTGTTCGGCTAGTTTGGCATTTGCCTTGGCATTAATGAGTCCGCCGGCATAAAGGAGCTGGTTAATTCCTAAAGTAGCCCGATATTGATCTTTATTGAGTGGTTCTATACCTAATGAAGCGGCAGGCACTTGTGTAACTTCCGATTGATAGGTGGCTTGCGCTGCCAGATCGAGTTTGGGAAGTTTTTCGGTTTGTATAATTGAATTCTCTATTTGGTATTGTTCAGCAATTAATTCGGTTTGCCTAGAGACAGGATAATTACTATTTATCAAGTCATAACAATTCTCCAAAGTAATTTTTTCTTGTGCAAAAGAGCCTAAGTACAATAAATACAATAGATATAAAACCTTGTTCTTCATTTTTTAAGCTTTTATAGAATGAATGATAAAATCTGCCACCTCTTTTTTTCTACTTTCCATAAATTGTTTAAAGTCTTTATCCTCTAAATGGAGAAAAGCTTTTACCAAAGGCTTGGCTATAAAAGGAAATACATTGAGTGCTAATAAATGGATAAACAACTGCTCTGCCGCAATGGGTTTAAGAATTCCTTGTTGCACTTCTATTTCTACTTGTTTTTTAAATTTATCAATATTTGGAAAAATTGCTTGTTCGCTTATATTGCTAATAAAATTGGGGTTTCTGTTCAGTTCTTGAATAATAAAATTGGGGATGTATGGGTGCTTGTTGATAAAGGAAATATAGTTGGATGTAAAGTTTCTAATCTTATCCTCAATAGAGGAATCATCATTCAAAACTTTGTTCAATTGAGGTGCTAACAACAAAAAAGCGTTTTTAAAAACCGCTTCAAATAATAATTGTTTGCTTCGGTAGTAATAATGGAGCATAGCTTTGTTGATTTTGGCTTCATCAGCAATTTCTTGCATTCGCGCGCCGTCCATTCCTTTGTTTTGAAATACGTGTTTAGCAGCTTCTAAAATCTGGGTTTCGGTAGTGACTTCTTTCTTTTTTGACATAACAAACTTTTTGGTTTAACCAAGTGGTTAACAAATGTATTAAAAAAACACTAAACGGTATGTACCAATTAGTGGTTTTTTTAAAAAATTTTAAAATTCAGGAACACAATAAGGTTTATTAGTAACACTTATTACTTTAACTCCGAGAATCGCACTATTTTTTTAGATATTACTTGAAAAGTGCATTGAATTATTTCGAAAAAAATTTAGGCAAAAACCGCCCGGTTTTATTTTTATAAGCAGGATATTCAGTAAATTTTATAGCTAATTGATTTTCTTCATACTTCGATTTGAAGTAAAATAAACCACCTAAAAGAAGGGTTATTGCAAGTTTATAAATTGAATTTTGATATAAGCTATATCCAATAAAAAGTATTAAAATACTTGTATAAATAGGATGCCTGATGTATTTATACAAGCCTGTTTGGATAAGTGCGGCATCTGCTTTTGGCGTTGGAAAAGGCGATAGGTTTTTGTTGAGTTGCAAAAGCGAGATTAACAACAAAATACCTCCAAAAAGCAACAAAAATATTCCAAAGGTTTTCATACCATGAAATAGCTCTAACGCCCCATCTACCTTAAAGACAAAAGCTATAAACAATAGTAATTGCAAGGAAACAAAAATGTAATCTTTAATATTTGCCTGCATGTTGCTACTTAGTGTAGTTTACATCTCTGGTACTGCCATGACCTTTGGATACAATTTTTAAGATTTTTAGATTTAGGCGTATGTATCTAAAAAATTGAAGTATAGGGTTTTGCATTCTTGCCCGTTTTGATTTTGATATTCTTTGTGTCATTTTTTCGTTTTTTTATTCAGGAATTAACCACCAGAAGGGTTTCATTTTTGCTTTGTAAATAAAGGCATAATGCAGCGTCATTTTCAGCCAATGCCCCGCTAAGCCAATTTCTCCAAAGGTTTTGTTTAAATCTCTGCCTTGGGTGTTTTTGTATTTTACGTAATCAGGTACAATGGGATAGGTTGTTATGCTTACACCACTTCCTTGTGTCCTTCCATATCCGGCTGAGGCTATACAGGCTGCTCCCATATTTGCCATAGAACCTTTGTGTTTTAGTGACATTGTGCCCTTTTTTATTGAGTCAATAATGTTATCTGCAACTAATTTTGCAGTTATACCCGAAGGCATACCGGTTCTGGGCGGAGATGGAAAAATTTCTGTGCCGTTTTTGCTTTTTCTGGGTTTTGATATGGTGTGTGGTGGTGCAAAAGCGATTCCCGGTGCAAAAATATTGGCATAACTTGGGTTTTGATAGGTTTCCGGCCAATCTTGCGCTTTCCATTCTTCATAAGGTTTTGGCGTATAATCAGCATCCACAATCATAAATCCTTTGAACAATTTATCGGTTATATCTTGGTTATTTTTATCATACGCTTTAAAACCATGACCGGAAAAAGCAGGAATTAGCATGGCAAAATCAAAGGTTTCGTTTTTATATTCGCCATCTAAATTTTCATAATGTGCTATACCATCTTCAATTTTTGTAACACCGGCACCTAAAATCCATTTAATATTTCGGTCTTCAAAAATCATTTCCATCATTTCATTAGATTTCATCGTCATACCGCCATAGCTTAATAAAGCTCCGTCAATACCAAAATCTCCCAATTTATATTCGTTAGAAATCCAAGTAATTTCGGCTTTGTCACGAACGCCACGTTTTACTAATTCTCTTTCTACATTCAAAATATATTCAAAAGCAGCCCCTTGACATGTTGCCTTTGGGTGTCCTGTACCTATAAGGATTTTTACATTTTTTCCTTGTTTCATTTCATGAATTAATATTTCAAGAGCCTTCCAGGTGGGTTCTGCATGGGTATAGGTACAAACAGAATGTGTTTTGTTTTTTTCGGGGATGAGACCTTCAGTTGCTTCAAAATTTAGCTTTGGACCGGTGGCATTTATCAGATAATCATAGGTTACTTTTTCTTGCTTTCCTTTGTTTTGTTCTGTAACATACTCTACTAAAACATAAGGTTTGTTTTCAGAAATATCTCCTTCCGGATAAAAGGCCATTGCTTTTGCTTGTAAAAAATCGATGTTTTTTCTTTTATAAAGAGGTGCCAAAGGAAACAGGATTTCTTTTGATTTCATTCTTCCGATGCCAACCCATATATTTGAGGGAATCCATTGGTAATTGCTGTTTGGTGATACCACTACAACTTGATGTTCTTTTGAAAGTTTTCTGCGTAAATGCGCAGCTGCTACGTGACCTGAAATGCCGGCACCTAAAACAAGTATTTTTGCCATTAGTTTAAAAATTTACTAAGAAGAATGTGTGCCATTCTTGTTGTAAATTTCTAAAAATGAATTTGGTTATGCAGTAACATTTGTTACAAAGGAAGTTTTTAGGACAAAATAAAATCGGCAGCGAGATGGGCGTGTAGTAAGGAAGTTTCTAAAAGAGGTAAGAGAAAATCTTTTTGTGAAAGTAACATTGGCAATTCCGTACAACCCAATATGATCCCTTCGGCTCCTTGAGCTTCTAAAAGCAGCATTTGATGGATGAAGAATTTTTTTGCTTCTTCGGTAAATTTTCCTTGAGTAAGGTCTTCAGAAATATATCGGTGTATTTCCCCAAAATCATTTTTATTTGGGGTAATTGTTTCTATTTGGTAATGTGTTTTTAAATATTCAGGTATAAAACCCAATGTCATGGTAGGTCTATTCCCTAAAAGACCTAGTTTTTTTAGTCCCTGGCTTTTTGCTGACCTACCAACAGCTTCCGCAATATGTAGAATCGGGATATTTATTTTAGGTTGTACATATTCATAAATCATATGTGGTGTGTTGGCGCAAATAATAATGGCTTCCGCTCCGGCAGTTTGAAGTTTTTGACTTATTTCAAGATAAGCTGCTTGAATCTTTTCTTTATTTTGTTCACGCATTAACTGGATATTAATACTATAAAGGAGCAGAGGAGGGTTTTGACTTTCGCCAATTTCTTTTCCAACAAGTTCATTGATCCATCGATAGTAATCAACAGTAGAGTGCCAAGAAGTGCCGCCAATCATACCGAGTAGTTTCATAAGATGTATTATTTGACCATTCACCACACGGCACAACTCACGAATGATTTGGCTTAAGAGGAAAATCGTGTCATTTTCATTTTTTTAATGATTCAAAAAGAAATATTGGTTACAATTATTAATGCATTATTTCCAAGAAGCATATCCTCCTTTTAAATCAAATATTTTAGTAAATCCCATTTTTAGAAGAAGTTTTGCCGCTTTATTACTTCTGCCTCCGGAATGACAATAAATATAAACCGGCTTTTCTTTATCTAAAGTTTCAAATTTTTTATTAAAAACTTCTGTTTCAAAAAAATCGATATTTATAGAACCCTCGATATGACCTTTGGCATATTCTTGTGGAGTACGAACGTCCACTAACTGAACATTTTTTGATGTTATGGCAGTCTTATAGGTTGGAGCATCTAAAAGTTCCACTTGTTCCTTTTCTTGTGCAGTAGAAATGGTTAATAGGAAAAGAGAAAACAATAATGTATAAATAATCTTCATAGGAAATAGATTTAAAAAAAGCATTTAATTCTTTAAATGAAGCCAAGTTATTTAAAAACAAAATGACGAAAACGCCTTATTTTTCTGCAAATTTAAGGTATTTATTTTCTTTTCAAAGTAACCTGTGTTACATTTAGCTGGTTATTTTAAAGTGATAGGACATACCTCATTTGACACAGGAATTCCTTCTTTCTTTATACTATCAAAACCTCCTGCTACATCAATAAGGTTATGAATACCTCTGCTTTTTAGGATAGAAGCAGCAATAACACTGCGATACCCTCCGGCACAATGCAGATAAAAATCTGTGTCTTTAGGAAATTCACTAAGATAATTGTTCAGAAAATCCAATGGTGTGAGTTTTGCATTTTTGATATGTGAAGAGGCAAATTCGCCCTCTTTGCGCACATCAAAAACAGGAATTTCTTTGGTCTCTAACGCCTTTTTAAATTCTTTTGCCGAAATAGACGTTAAAGCATCTGTTTCCTTTCCTTTATGTATCCAAGCAGCAATTTCTCCTTTTAAATAGCCTATGGTATTGTCAAAACCAATTCTCGAAAGTCGAGTTATAGCTTCCTCTTCTTTGCCTTCAGGGCAAACCAGCAATAATGGTTGTTTGGTATCCGCTAGAAGTGCTCCAACCCAAGGAGCAAAACCACCCTCTAACCCAATAAATATAGACCGTGGTATATGAGATTTTACAAAATCCTTTTGATGACGAACATCTAAAACAATAGCGGCTGTTTCATTGGCAGCTGTTTCAAAAGCATCTGGCGAAAGTGCTTGAATTCCTCTTTTAATTACGTAATCGATATCTTCATAGCCCTCTTTGTTCATTTTTACGTTTAGCGGAAAATATAACGGTGGTGGTAAAAGTCCATCGGTTACTTCCAGAACGAATTCGTCTTTGGTCATATCGGCACGCAGGGCATAATTTATTTTCTTTTGGTTACCAAGGGTGTCCACCGTTTCTTTCATCATTTTTTTTCCACAAGCAGAGCCGGCTCCGTGTGCAGGGTAAACAATGACATCATCAGCTAAAGGCAAGATTTTTGTGCGTAAACTATCGAAAAGCATTCCTGCCAATTCCTCTTGCGTCATTGATGTTGCTTTTTGTGCTAAATCGGGTCTGCCCACATCGCCTAAAAACAAAGTGTCACCACTAAATATGGCAATGTCTTTTCCTTCCTTGTTTTTTAATAAATAGGTAGTGCTTTCCATGGTATGTCCTGGAGTATGCAATGCAGTAATTGTAAAATCGCCCACTTGAAATACTTCTCCATCTTTTGCAATAATAGCTTCAAAATTCGGATTTGCAGTTGGTCCAAAAACAATAGATGCCCCGGTTTTTTTGGCTAGAGTGAGATGTCCACTAACAAAATCGGCATGAAAATGGGTTTCAAAAATATATTTTATTTTTGCATTGTCTTTATAGGCTTTATCTATATAAGGTTGTACTTCACGTAAAGGATCTATGATTACTGCTTCGCCATTGCTAACAATATAGTAAGCACCTTGTGCTAAACATCCTGTATAAATCTGTTCAACACCTGATAATACAGATGTCTTCTCAATTATATTTTCATTTTTCATCATTTCTTTTTTTGATAATTCACTTTTAAAACAAGTTAATGTTTGTAAAATAAATAAACTTAAAATGTCCTTATTCAAAATCTTATAAAGTTACAAACTCTTTTACTAAAATATAAACTGCCATAAACAGTACAAACCAGCCAAATGTATTTTTCAATTTTTTTCCATCTATAAACTGGTTTAACCAAACGCCTACAAAGATACCTAAAACCGACAAAAGAGTAAATACTAACAAAAAATTCCAATCGATAGCTAAATTTTCAACATCGCCGATAAACCCAATAAGCGATTTCATAGCAATGATAAGTAAGGAAGTAGCCACCGCTTTTTTCATTGGCAGTTTCGCAAGCAGCACCAATGCAGGAATAATAAGAAACCCACCGCCGGCTCCTACAAGGCCTGTAAGAATTCCTATAACAAATCCTTCAACAACAATTAATGGGTAGTTATATGTAATGCGCGTAAATTTCTTTGGTTCTTCTAGCTTCTTTCTAAGCATTGAAAAGGAAGCTAAAAGCATGATTAGCGCAAAAAACACCATGATTCCCATGTTTTTTGTTATGGTAAATTCTCCTATGTGAAATAAAATATCCGGAATAATAGGAACAATAAATTTTCTGGTGCTATAGACGGCTATAAATGCGGGGGTTGCAAAAACAAAAGCTGTTTTAAAGTCAACTAATTTCTTTTTAAAATTTTGAAATGCGCCTACTAATGCAGAAACTCCCACCACAAATAAAGAATATGCCGTTGCGGTCACCGGATTCACGGCAAATAAATACACAAATACCGGAACGGTGATAATAGAACCGCCTCCGCCTATCAAACCAAGCACAATTCCTATAAGAAGAGCGCCTGCATAACCAAAAATTTCGATAGTTTCCATTAATTTTTTTTAATAGGGATACAAAAATACTTCCAAAAAAAGGTGCTTTCAGCCACAAAAGGTACTTACTTATTCCTCAAGTATTTGAATAGCATTTCGTTGCAATTTTATTTTTCCTCTATTTTCAAGTGTTTTCAACAAGCGAGAAATCACTACTCTGGAGGTATGTAAATCATACGCTATTTCTTGGTGGGTATTATAAATAATATTTTCCTTATTTATTCTTACTTTTTCCAGAAGGTATTTCCACAGGCGTTCGTCCATTTTTAAGAATGCAATACTATCAATGGTTTCTAACATTTCGTTTAAACGTTGGTGGTAGCTGTCAAAAACAAAATTGCGCCAACTTTTGTAATTGGCTGTCCATTCTTCCATTTTTTGAATGGGAATCATCATAAGTTTGGTATCTCTTTCGGCTACGGCTCGTATTTCGCTCTTTTTTTGTCCTAGACAACAACTCAACGTCATTGCACAGGTATCGCCGCGTTCTAGAAAATAAAGGAGCAATTCATCGCCATCTTCGTCTTGCCGAAGAACCTTTATGGCACCTGAAATAAGAAGAGGCATAGAAGTAACATATTGACCAATTTCGATAAGTTGAAAGCCCTCAGGAATTTCTTTATAGGTGCCTACACTTTCTATTTCCTTTAGCAAAGCTTCTTCAAAAAGATGCCCGTAATTTTCACGAAGTAATTTTATCATAACTTGTTATTGTTTTCTTGAATTCATTTATTTTTATCGCATACGCGATTTTTCGTATTGAGCAATCCATTGTGCAACAGATACTTTTTGAATGAGTTGTCCTATTAAATCAAAAGGTATTGCCTGAGTGTTTTTAAAACGAATACAGCTTTTACCCATATCTAATTTGTATTTGGAATGCTTAGGAAATTCAGATACAAACCAATTTTTTATTTTCTCATTAGAATACAAACTTCCTGAATAAAAAGCAATATAATTTTTTTGGGAAGCTATAGCCGAAAAAGAAAGCGGTAGTTTAGGGTCACAATGATAGCCTGCCGGATACATAGAATGTGGCACTACGTATCCTATCATGCCATAACTCATTTCTTCTTTAAACCCTTTGGGAATGTTATCTAAAATAGTTTGTCGAAGTTTGCTAAACGTTTCTTTTCGTTCCTCTGGCATTTCAGCGATATAGGCATCCGGGGTGCTGGCTTTTGATTGCATAGACTCTTGTTTGTGGAATATGCTAAAATAACCAAAAAACACCTTACTTTAAAGCAAGATGTTTCATGGTTAAAAAAAATAAATCAACACTTATTTTTTGAGGAGTTTTATTGTTTGTATGTTTCCGTGATGCTGTACTTTTAAAAAATACAAACCATTTTTTAATTCTTCTATAGATACATATTCTGAAGTGGAGTAAGAACTAAATTGTTTTATTAATTTACCCGACACATCATAAATTTGTATTGTCTCTAATGGAACGCTGAATTGAATTTTATTAGTCGCCGGATTAGGATATAGCGTTATTTTTTGTATGGAAGGTTCTTCTACATTCAATACAGAAACCTCATTAGCAAAAATCCTAAATTGCCCAGGTAACAGGGTAAAAGTCATATTGGTATTAGTCACTTCAAAGGGTGTATTGTCTATCATATCATACCATGTTCCAGTTTCCTGAAAAAATGGTTGTGTAGTAATGGAAGAAACTCCAAAATTACCAACAACTATGACATATTTTATTTCGTTTCCGGTGGCGTTGTTATCTATCAGATAAATTTTCTTTTGCACATCAGCAGCTACTTCTAATGTAAAATTTGGAGTCTGAAAAATAGGTTCTTCACGTTTTAACTCAAGTAATCTTCTCCAAAGGTGATAAAGTTCTAATCGTTCAGTATTATTGAGGTATCCTAAATCAAAAGCTATAGGTTTTGGCGAAGTTCTACAATCATTACTAATTGTACCATCTTCACAACGATTTATAGAGAATTCATAACCAAGTTCGCCAAATTGCCAAATCATTTTAGGACCAGGAATTGTAAAATAAAATGCTCCGGCTGCTTTTTGACGGTCAATAGCTGTTGGAAAATCAGTTATATTATAACTCCCATTGCTATTACCAAACGCTAAGTTTTTAAACATCAATCGTTCCTCATCATGACTTTCCATATACCCTACAGAAGATGGTGTGCTCCAACCACGATTAAGGTAGGATATCCAAGAAAAATCAGAATTGTCATAGCCCATCGTTGCTTGATTATAATTGAAATTATGGTTGCTCCAAACAAGCATACCTGGTTCATTTGGGTCAGTAGTTGCTCTGTGGTTAATGAGTTGGGTTTCTTCGCTATTTGGAGCAAAGTGCTCTAAAATTACATAAGCAGTTTGGTCAACGGCTCTTATTTCATTATACATTCTGGTAAGGATGGCAATTCGGGAAGCGTCAAAACCACCACCATCACCTACTACATTGGTAAATCCTTTGGTAAAATCAAATCGGTAACCATCTACCTTGTATTCTTCCATCCAATATGTATTTAATCTGTCGATATAATCTTTAGTGGCGGCGGCTTCGTGATTTATGTCATTAAAAAATTGAAAAGTTGTATTTGGGTCTTCTACATTAAAAATAGGGTTTTGTGCAGTTGCTTGACCTCCATAACAGCCATTACAATCATTCCACATTCTGTAATAGGGGTTTTGTCCTGTAGCATGATTATAGACAACATCTAAAATCACGGCAATACCTCTTGCATGGCATTCGTCAACAAAGTTTTTAAAACTGTTTCTAGTTCCATAATATTTATCTAATGCCATATGAAATGCCGGATTGTAACCCCAGCTAATGTTTCCATCAAATTCATTTACAGGCATCAATTCAATGGTGTTAATGCCAAGATTTTTTAAATAATTAAGTTTATTTATCAGGGCATCATAGCTGTGTAAGTTGATAAAATCGCGAATAAGTAATTCATAAATCACTAAATCTTCTTGGGCTGGTCTGATAAAATTCGTTGTTTGCCAGATATAAGGCACCTCATCTAGTTGAAAAAAGGTAACCGCATGGTTTGTTTTTCCTTGTGGATAGGGGGGCAAATTTGGAAAAGTGGTTACGTTGATAAAAACATCGTTAAATTCATCCAAAATGGTTGTTGCGTAAGGGTCTGCAATGCGAATGTTTGCATCAACCACATATTGATAGAGTAAGTTTTGATTGCCTTGACTTAAATTATTTAGCGTAATCCAAAATCGGCTTTGAGCAGTATCCTTGTTTAATAAATAAGTATTTGTTAAACGCCAGTCATTAGAGTGAAAATTTCCGATCAGGTGAACAAAATTTTTATTGGGTGCAAACAACACTAAAGTTACTGTTGAAGAATTATTTGGGTCAAAATTGATGCCGTCGTGCATGCCCAAAGGTACTGGAAGTATTTGTGGATTTGGGGTAAGTATTACATTAAAGGTTTTTACTACCACTTCACCACTCGATGTGCTTGTGGCTTCTAGTTCAAAAAAAGTATCCTGATTGATTACTTGGTTACTTGAAAAAGTTGTGGTATTGTTTTGAGTTGCCACTTGGGTTCCGTTTGCAAATAGTTTGAAATTAGCGGTATTGCTTGCCGTGGCGTTCACAGCCAAGTTAGTTCCACTATTCACAATAGTATTTGCTTGTGAAGGATTGTTTATGGTAACTTGAAATGTACCAACATCTATTAAATGATCTTGGGTTTTTTTATCTCCGGTACCGTCTTTGGCTTTGGCTAGGACGCCAATCCTGCCAATATTGGTATCGCCAAAGAGTGTGGAGGGTATAAACGTATAAGAAAAAGTGCCGTTGCCATTGTTAATAAATTTTTGGGCCTCGTTAGAGTTTGTCCATGTACCGTTAGTGGGTGAATCCCCTACAGGGTTTAAGTTGGTGTCAAAATACCACGCCCAAAGGTAAATATCTGTTACACCCCAGATTGCCGGATCGACTCCTGAAACAGTTAAAGTAACCTGCTGGGTTGGGTTAAAAAACTGAGGGTTAGTAGTAAAAAGTCCCGTTTGTTGTTGAGAATATGTAAACGTACTTAAAACTAAACATATTAATAGTGCCATCTTTTTCATACTCCTACGCTTTATTTTTATTAATACTAAGTTTTACTGAAATGAGGGCTATAATTTGTATCTACAAAGCAAAAAATAATAATAAATTAACCTAAGTTTTTTCTTGCTACAAAATTTAATAAAAGGGCTGATAAAACAGCCCTTTTATTTTAATTTATTTTATAAGTTACTCTAAAATTATCACTTTAGTAGTTTCATCTACTGTCAATACATAGTTACCAGTAGTTCCTATAAATTTAAAATTATTGTCGCCATCTAAAGCATCTTCAAAGTTTGGATCAATCGTATAACCTTCGCCAACAAACCAAGGATAATTTCTTCCTGAATTCCAATCGCCATTTATAGTAAAGAATCTAAAGTTTGCGTCGCCTTCACTACTAAAGTTTACACTTCCGGAATAAATTCCATCACCAGTACAAAGTACTTGAACAGGAGTAGCCCAGTCCCATCCTGCGTCGGGAACACCAGCACCTACAAGCCAGTACTGTTCTAGTTCGCAAATACCTGTTGGTTGTGGGGCACCTAGAGTAATAGTTTTGGCATTTGCATTAACTTCTAAGAAATACAATCCTGAAACTCCAACAAATTTAAAATTATTATCGCCATCTAATGCATCTTCAAAATTGGCATCAATGGTATAACCTTCATTAACAAACCAAGGATAATTTCTTCCTGAATTCCAATCGCCATTTATGGTGAAGAATCTAAAATTGGCATCCCCATCACTAGTAAACCTAACATTTCCAGATAGAATACCATCTCCGGTACAAGGAATTTCAATAGGGGTAGCCCAATCCCAACCAGCATCAGGGACGCCGGCTCCAACAAGCCAATAAGCATCAATTTCGCATATTGGGTCACCTGATACGAGTTCAGGTAAAACAACTGTTAAGCTTTGCACAGAAGAAAAGCGTTCTTCTCCTCCTGCATTTCCAACGGTTGCTCTTAGTCTAAAATGTAATTGTCCTGTGTTTGGTGCTTCGGTTTCAGGAAGGTCATCTAACCCCAATTGAATTGCTATTGTTCTCATAGCTCCTATGGTAATTGCTAATTCGTTTCCGTTAGTGGTTGCCAAGGTGGTTGCATCACTAAAATCTCCTATTAGTGAGTTTTGTAGTTCATAGACAACATTGGTTGGAACGCCAAAATCTACGGAATTCCATGTAAATCGTTCGCCTATATTTTCTGCTGTTGCTGCTGTTAGTGTATATTCAGCAAGAAAATCATTAGTGAAAGCTACTTCTGTAGCATCTCCTATTACAAATACGATATCGTCGTCAGTTTGACAAGCTGTAAAACTTAAAAATGCAATACAAGCTATTATAAATAAAGATAATTTTTTCATTTTTTTCATATTAAATTATTAATAACCTGGGTTTTGTACTAGGTTGGGGTTAACACTTAAATCGTTTGCAGGAATTGGCATCAAATCTCTAAAAGGTTCTGTAGTAGTACCCTGAGGTACGTTACCTTTCCAGGGCCAAATACCTTGAGAAGAAAATTGTCCAAAACGAATTAAATCGGTTCTTCTATGTGCTTCCCAATGCAATTCTCTGGAGCGTTCAGCCAGAATGAAATTTAAATTTAAATCGCCAGATGTTATATTTCCATTGGTATTGCCGTAAGCGCGTTGTCTTAATTGGTTGATATAGTCTAGTGAAGTTGCTTCGTTTCCACCGCCTCCTCTTAGTTGAGCTTCCGCATACATTAAATATACATCTGCCAATCGAAACATTGGAAAATCGGTATCTGGGTGGTTGTTTGGGTCTGAGCCAGGATTGCCATTTACATCTACATTTCTGAATTTTTCGACAGCATAACCGTCATTAAATAAGGAAATACTGTTGATTTCTAAATTTTGACCATCTGTGTAAAATTGGGCTCTTCCGTCTGGAGAATTTTCTGGGTTTGGAAATTGTGCTACAAACACTTTAGTGGTTCTTACACCAAACCAACCGCCGTTAATTCCATATTGTGCCGGATCCATACTGCCTCCAACTGGGGCGTGAACTAAAAAGGTCATACCTCCGAAAGATTGTGTTTGTAATCCATCAAAAGGAATAGAAAAAATCGTTTCAACTTGAGCGCCATTTTGGTCATTATCTGCTAAAAATAAATTTTTATAAGGTACTTGTGCTATACTGTAACCTGCATTAATAACTTTATTGCAGTTTTCTAGGGCATCTGCATATCTAGGGGTTCCGGTATATACCTCAGCATTAAGGTATAATTTTGCAAGTAGTGTCCATACAGCTGCTCTATCTGCTCTGCCGTATTCATTTTGTTTCGCCGGTACAATTTGATTTTCAATCTCTATTAACTCACTTTCTAGAAAAGCAAACAAATCTGCTCTTTGAATTTGGCTAGGTAAGAACGCCCCAAGAGGGTCAGCATCAGTTACAAAAGGTGGGTTTGCATATAAATCAATCATATGCCAATAGCTTAAAGCCCTCATAAATCGTGCTTCGGCACGGAACAATTGAATTTGTTCTCTTAGTGAAGCATCTACACCTCTGGAGTCAAGAAGTTCGGGAGTGGTTTGTCTTAAAAACTCATTAGTTAAACCCACTTGAAACATAATTCTGGCATACATAGTGCTGATAAATTCGTTACCGGCAGTCCAGTTTTGAAAATTCAAATCCCTAATGGTTCCGTCATCCCAACCTATTACGGCTTCATCTGTAGGAAATTCTTGTAATTTCCAATAAAGTCTTAAATAATTCGAAAACCCTTCATCAAGGCCTAGTAAATCTGGTTGTCCTGCTGGACCTTGTTGACCACTTAAAGAAATTCCTGCATAAATTTTTGCAAGAAAGGCTCTGTAGGATTCTGGTTCATCAAAAGCATTAGCAGAAGTAAGTCTGTCATCTTCTGGCAATAAATCTAAATCATTATCGCAAGAGTTCATAAAGAAACTCAATGCAAAAAAGATAAGAATTTTGGTTACATGTTTATACATAGCTTTCATTTTTTAAAATATAAAATTAAACCCTAAAACAAAACCTCTTGGTCTTGGATAGAAATTATTGTCAATACCGCTGCTTATTTCAGGGTCAAGACCTTTGTAGTCTGTAATAGTAAAAAGGTTTGTACCAGTAATGCTCGCTCTAAAGTTAACGTGCTCAAAAGGAATAGTATAACCTAAAGATATGTTATCCAATCTTACAAAGTCGGCTTTTCTAATGTAATAGTCAGAAAAAAGTTGCGAGTTAAAGAAATTTGTTTCTAAAACATTCGTACTTCCATTAAAATAGAAATCGCCCGGAGCATCTTCAATAAATCGGTAATTTCCAATATCAGAATACACATTATTATAAACGTAGTTTCCTAAGCTTCCGCGGAAAGTAAAGGCAAAATCTAGATTTTTATAGGTTAAACTTGAAGAAAACCCAATAAAGGCATCTGGGGTGGCTTTTTTGTATGCTACTCTATCGGCTTCAGTTATTTGATTATCGCCATTAACATCAACATACGCTCCTTCAATGGGGCTTCCCGCTTGGTCATATACTTGTCTAAACACAAAAAAGGTGGTTGGATCATATCCTGGTTTCCAAATTTGAATGTTGTTACCAACACCACCACTAATACCACCTCTGGGGATAAAAAAGTTTGCATCGCCGCTTAAGTTAAGTTTGGTAATTTCTAAATCCTGAAGTGTAGCATTTGCATTAACACTCCATTTCAAGTTTTCAGATTGTAGGATATCTATATCCAAGTTAGCTTCTATCCCTCTACTTTTAGTTTCGCCAACGTTTGTTGTTAAAAAGTCAGATAGGTTAGAGCCTGCAGGCACTGGAACCTGTGCTAATAAGTCAATGGTTTCTCTATAATAAGCATCTACTGAAAGGTTTATTCTGTTTTTAAGGAATCCAAAGTCAACCCCCACATTATATTGTTCAGTTTCTTCCCAGCGCAAGTTTTCATCAAAAGCTTGTGGTCGTAAGGTGTTTACAAAAGCATCTCCAAATTGCACACTAGCAGAAGCTTGCCCTGGAGTAAAAATACCTAAATAGCCATAATTTGGTCCTATTTCCTGATTCCCGGTTACACCATATCCAGCTCTTAGTTTTAAGTTGGAAATAGTTTGGGAGTTTGCTAAAAATTCTTCATTATTTATTTTCCACCCTACTGATACAGCCGGGAAATTACCCCAACGATTTGCGTCTCCAAATCTAGAAGAACCGTCTCTTCTAAAACTTGCTGAAATAAAATATTTAGAGGCAAAATCAAGGTTTAATCTTCCAAAATAACCCTCTAAAGAGTTTCTGTTTTTTATTGTAGGTTTGGTTATAAGCACTCCTAGCTCTGTAACTTGTTGATCAGATTCTACATAAAACTCTTGGTAAGAATGACCTACTGTAAAGTCATAATTTAAATTCAAACCCTCAACAAAGTTTTTATAGACTAGAAATACATCTAAATTTACATTTCTATTTAAACCGGAATAAAAGTTTCTAAACTCACCGTTTAATTGTGAAGCTGAATTTTCACTTATAAATTGTCTTCCATCTAATTCAGCATAATCATAACCAGCATTGGTATTAATGGTAACTTTATCGTAAAAGGGGAGTTTATAGGAAGCATTAAAATTAGTGATATTTCGTTTGCTTCTGGCTTTATTATCGTCTTGTTCTAATTGTGCCACCGGATTTTTTGGTGCTAATGCAATAGGGTCACCATTGGGCTGTACATATTCAAAAAAGCCGTCAAAAGGACTTCCATCACTTAGCACAGGTTGAGTGGGGTCAAACACTATTGCATTTCTAATAGCGCCGCGGTTTGCAAATACGTTATCATCAAAACTTCCTACGCTAGTTAGATTTAATTTTAAATCATCATTTAGGAGATTGCTGCCTAGGTTAAGAGTAATAGCATTTCTTCTAAACAAATCGTTTCCTAAAACACCTTGACGGGAAGTATTATTATAATTAACTCGATAGTTAAATTTTTCAAATCCTTCTGAAAAGGTAATATCGTGAATTCCACCTGTTGCTGATCGATATACTTCGTTTTGCCAATCGGTAGATGCAGATCCTAAAGGTTTAGCTGGATTGTTGTCAGACCTTGCATTAATTAATGCTCTAAATTCATCTCCATTAAAAACATCAATTTTATCGGTTACATTATCTACAGAAAATTGAAAACCGTATTCAATTTGAAAAGGAGCTCCTTTTTTAGTTCGTTTGGTGGTGATTAATATGACACCATTTGAGGCTCTAGAGCCATAAATAGCTGTAGCTGAAGCATCTTTTAAAATAACCATTTCTTCAATTTCAGTAGGGTTGATGGCATTTAAAGCATTTCTAACTCCTTGAACGCCTCTTTGGTCTAAAGGTACACCATCAATAACAATAAGTGGGTTGTTGTTTGCTGATAAGGAAGATCCTCCACGAATTCTAATTTCGGCACCTTCTCCTGGAGCACCACCACCGGTAGTAATCCTTACACCGGCAGATTTGCCAGAAAGTAGTTGGTCTGCTGACACAATTGCGCCTTTATTAAATTCTTCTGAGGTTACCTTTTGTACCGCACCTGTTACGGCTTCTTTTCTGGTGGATCCATAACCAACCACTACCACTTCGTCAAGTTTAGCAGCGTCTTCTTGAAGACTAATATCTATTTTACTTTGACCTTGGAAAACAACTTCTTGTTTTACATAACCTACATAGGAATAAACAATGCTCTGTCCACTTGATACTTTTAGCGTGTAATTTCCATCAATATCTGTTATTGTACCTGTGGCAGTTCCTTTTATTATTACATTTACACCTGACATGGATAACCCGGAACCTTGGTCGGTAACTGTTCCTCTTACTTCAGATTGGGAAAATGCTAAACATGGAAATAATACAAACAATAACAAATACACTTTTAAATAATGTTTCATATAGTTATTTACTTATTATTAAATTAATCAATCACCTTATTTTTAACTTCCGCACCGAAATTAACACAAATTTCATATAAATTTAACTTTCTGTTTTTCTAAAAGATAACGAAAACGTTTTCGTGTTAATAAGTTTTAAAAGTTTAACACTTAAAGAGTTGTTTGCCTTTATCTTTTTATGGATGTGTTATCCTTTTTTAGCTTTTTTACAAAATCTTTTAATATCTTTAGATCATGTATGTACCAAACCAAATGCATAAACTTACTTTAAAAAATATCGCTAAAGAAATAGGCGTTTCGATTTCAACGGTTTCTAAAGCTTTAAAAGATAACCCAGAAATAAGTGAAGATACGCGACAAAAGATAAAAGCTTTTGCTAAACTCTATAACTACAAACCAAATAATATTGCACTAAGTTTAAAAAATAGAAAAACAAAAACCATAGGTGTTATTATACCTGAAATTGTTCACTATTTTTTTACTACGGTAATAAGTGGCATTGAAGAAGTAGCAAATCAAAGAGGATATAATGTAATTATAGGGCTTTCTAATGAATCCTTCCAAAAGGAAGTAATTAATATGGAAATGCTGGCAAATGGTAGTATAGATGGTTTTATTCTTTCGGTATCTAAAGAAACACAACTTTTAAAAGATTTTCACCATTTAGAAGAAACCATAAACCAAGGCATGCCTATTGTGATGTTTGACAGAACTATAAATGAAATACTTTGTGACAAAGTAATTGTAGATGACTCTGAAGGTGCTAAAAATGCAGTACTAAAATTAATAGATTTAGGATGTAAAGACGTTGCTATCATTACTACCGAAGACCATGTTAACGTAGGAAAACTTAGAACAAAAGGGTACAAAATGGCATTGAGAAGTAGAAATATTTCAAAATCTAACGAGCATATTTTACACTTAGAGGAAAGGCTCTATGACCCTATATTCATTAAGGAATTAGAAGTTGTTATTTTAGATTTTTTAAAACTTAATCCTACAATCGATGGTATTTTTGCTGTGAATGAAGTGTATGCGCTATCTGCAATCAAAGCTGCAAAAAAATTGTTTAAAGAAGTTCCTAAAGACCTAAAAGTTATCGGATTTACTGACGGAATCCTTTCAAAATACGCTACTCCTAGTCTTTCTACGATGAGCCAGCACGGTAAAATTTTAGGAATGAAAGCAGCAGAATTACTAATAAGACGATTAGAATCAACTGACGTTGATTTTCCTTTTCAAACCGTAATAGTAGAAACAGAATTGATAGAAAGAGAAACTACAAAAAATATTTAACTTTTTACTTAAAAAAATTCTATATTTACAATCTAATTTATTAGACCTTATTTTAACTTCCAAAATTATAAATAAGTCTAATACTATTAGGCTTATCGTTTTAATCTAATTTAAACGGTATGCAAAAACCTAAATTAAAATTCTGGGAAATTTGGAACATGAGTTTCGGTTTTCTAGGAATTCAGTTTGGATTTGCCCTTCAAGGGGGCTTTATGTCCAGAATTTTTCAAACTCTTGGCGCTGAAAAAGATCTAATTCCTCTTTTATGGTTAGCTGCACCTCTTACAGGTCTTATAATACAACCTATCATTGGTTATTTAAGTGACCATACTTGGCATTCCAGACTAGGAAGACGTAGACCTTATTTTTTAATTGGTGCTATTTTAAGTTCTATTACTCTATTTTTTGTTCCCCATTCTCCCGTATTATGGGTGGCGGCAGGTTGTTTATGGATTTTAGATGCTTCTATTAATATTAGTATGGAGCCATTTAGAGCTTTGGTGGCCGACAAACTTCATGAATCTCAAAGGTCTTATGGTTTTGTCATACAAACACTTATTATAGGTATTGGAACCTGGATTGCCAGTAATTTACCATGGTTAATTAGTGAACTTGGTGTTAGTAATGATGCTGCCCCGGGTATTGTGCCCATGTCAGTAAAAGTTGCTTTCGCCATTGGCGGGTTTGTTTTTCTATCAAGTATTGTATTCAGCGTCATAAAGACTACAGAATATCCTCCTGAAGATTTTGAGACTTTCAAAAAGGAAAAAAAAGAAGCACGTTTTATCAATGATTTTAAACATGGTTTTCTGTTTATGCCAAAAACAATGGTAAAATTGGGTGTTATCCAATTCTTTAGTTGGTTTGCATTTTTTACAATGTGGAGTATGGCAACACCTGCACTTACAGAACACGTTTTTAAGGCACCTATACCAATTGAATCTTCCTATAATTTTGAAAACTCCCAAGAAAAAGAACGTTTTAGTAATGACAATATTAAATATCAAGATGCCGCAAACCTTGTGGGATCTGCTATGGGCGTTTACGGTTTATCCTCCATGGCTTTTGCTTTACTACTCGCTTTTTATACTTCAAAAAGAAGAATTAATCGAAAATATATTCATTTAGCCTCCCTTTTTTTAGGAGGTGTCGGATTTTTAGGAATGTTTTATATTCCTGACCCTTCTGTTTTAAAATACTGCTTTTTACTTATAGGTATTTCTTGGGGAAGCATTCTCTCTATGCCTTATGCTATGCTTTCCAGCTCAGTAAATCCCAAACAAATGGGAATGATGATGGGTCTATTTAATATGTTTATTGTTATTCCTCAAATAGTTGCCGCATTAGGAGGAATTAATATATTATCACGTTTGATTGGCTCTGAAACGATACATACGATGACATTAGCAGGAATTTCACTAATCATTGCCGGCTTGTGTAATCTTTTAATTACTAACAAAAATGCTATTTCTTACCAGTCAAAAGATATATAAAAAATGAAAAAAACGTGTTTTATTTTTGATCTAGATGGTGTACTTGTAGATACTGCAAAATTTCATTTTATTGCTTGGCAAAATCTGGCTAAAAGTTTAGATATTAACTTTACCGAAAAACAAAACGAAGAACTAAAGGGAGTAAGTAGAATAAAATCTTTAGAAAAAATTTTAGCATGGGGCAATAAAACAATTAATGAAGAAACCTTCCAATATTTAATGAAACAAAAAAATGAAGAATATTTGGGTTGTGTAAAAAAAATGACCCAAGAGGATCTTCTGCCAGGAGTTTTGCCTGTTTTAAACTATTTAAGAAAAAATAATCAAACATTAGCATTAGGATCGGCAAGTAAAAATGCCAAAACTATTCTGCAAAAAACAGCAATTACTTCTTATTTTCAAGCCATTGTTGATGGAAATTCCGTAACCAAAGCGAAACCTGACCCCGAAGTTTTCCTTAAAGCAGCACAGCTTTTAAATTGCCCCACAAATAAGTGCGTTGTTTTTGAAGATTCTGTGGCAGGAATCCAAGCGGCTAATACTGCAGGCATGTACTCCATTGGAATAGGGAATGATAAAATACTAAAAGAAGCTAACTTTATTTTTCCTTCTTTCCATCAAATCAAAATACCCTTCATTCAGTCATTAATGGATTAATAAATATGAATCAAGATTATATACAACCAAACCCGTGGTCTATCCTTGAAGAAGGATTTAACCCAAAACACGTAAAATCCTCTGAAAGTTTATTTAGTATTGGTAATGGAGCCATGGGGCAACGTGCCAATTTTGAAGAAAAATACACTGGAAACACATTTCAAGGAAGCTATATAGCTGGGGTTTATTATCCCGATAAAACACGCGTAGGATGGTGGAAAAATGGCTATCCTGAATATTTTGCAAAAGTACTTAATGCACCGTCGTGGATAGGAATTAATGTAATTATAAACAACGAAGTACTCGACTTAAATACTTGTGCAAAAATAAAAAATTTCAAAAGAGACCTTAATATGAAAGAAGGTGTTCTCTACCGAAGTTTTCAGGCAACACTTCAAAATGGAATAGAAATAGCTGTAAAATCTACTCGCTTCTTAAGTCTTGCTTATGATGAATTAGGCGTAATAAACTTTGAGGTAATACCCATAAATCAAGACGCAACTATCTCTTTTACATCCTATTTAGACAGTGATATAAAAAATCAAGACAGTAACTGGGATGATCAGTTTTGGGATACTACCCACGTGTTAATAGAAAACCATCAGGCACATATCCATTCAAATACAAGAAAAACATTTTTCTATGTAAACACTTTTATGGAAAACAAAACATTTCTTAATGGAAAAGAATTACTAATAGCTCCAAAAATTAGTTCCACTCCTATCTTTGCTAGTATGTGCTTCACAAAAAAAATTCTTAAAGGCGATATATTTAGTATTCAAAAACTTGGCGGTTATACTACTTCATTAAACCATGACATAGACAAGTTAATATTAGCTGCAAAAAATACCCTTGAGATAGCAACTAATTTGGGGTTTGAAAAACTAAAACAAACACAAATAAATTCTTGGGACAACATCTGGCAAAAAAGCGATGTTACTATCGAGGGTGATGTAAAAGCACAACAGGGTATTCGGTTTGCAATCTTTCAGCTAAATCAAACCTATTTAGGAAAAGACAGCCGATTAAATATTGGCCCTAAAGGGTTTACAGGCGAAAAATACGGCGGAAGTACCTATTGGGACACTGAGGCCTATTGCATCCCTTTTTATATGGTAACTAAAAATAATCTAGTTGCAAGAAATTTACTAGCGTATAGATACAGTCAATTAGACAAGGCCATAGATAATGCCACAAAGCTAGGATTTTCAAATGGAGCAGCATTATTTCCAATGGTTACTATGAATGGTGAAGAATGTCATAACGAATGGGAAATTACCTTTGAAGAAATTCACCGAAACGGTGCAATTGCTTTTGCTATTTTTAATTACGTACGATATACGGGAGATTACAATTACATTCCTGAAAAAGGATTAGAAGTGCTTATTGCAATTGCTCGTTTTTGGCAACAAAGAGCCTCTTTTTCAACTGAAAAAAACAAGTATGTGATTTTAGGCGTTACAGGACCAAACGAATATGAAAATAACGTAAACAATAATTGGTACACTAATTATATAGCTAAGTGGTGTATTGATTATGCTGTTGAACAAATTAATTATATCAAAGAACATATTAAAAAAGAATATGCGCGTATAATGCATAAAGTAAAACTTTCGCAAGCAGAAATCCTTAAATGGAAATCTGTTGCTGAAAACCTCTACTTCCCTTATGATGAAAACAAAAAAGTTTTTTTACAACAAGAAGGGTTTCTTGATAAAGAACTAATTCCTGTAAAAGAGTTAGACAAAACGCAAAGACCAATCAATCAAAATTGGTCATGGGATAAAATTTTGCGTTCCGTGTATATCAAACAAGCCGATGTACTCCAAGGTTTCTACTTTTTTGAAGACCATTTTACTACAGAAGTGTTAGAACGTCATTTTAATTTTTACGAGCCCTTCACTGTTCATGAATCTTCACTTTCACCCTGTGTGCACGCCATTCAAGCTGCTAAATTAGGACGTTTGGAACAAGCTTATCAATTTTATTTACGCTCCTCAAGATTAGATCTAGAGGATTACAACCAAGAAGTTGAAGAAGGGTGCCACATCACTAGCATGGCAGGCACTTGGATGAGTATAGTTGAAGGTTTTGGCGGTATGCGAATTAAAAAAAACAACCTTTGCTTTTCACCAAAAATTCCAAATCAGTGGATTTCTTATTCCTTTAAAATTAATTTTAGAGGGCAAATAATTCAAGTTGATGTAACCAAAGAAGGTAGCACTTTTGAACTTCATGGAAATACACCAATAGAAATTGTTTTACATAAAAAGACATTGACTTTAAATCCAAATAAAAAAATGATCTTATGATAAAACCATTTATTCCCTATTTATTGATATTACATTTTACTCTAGGTTATGCGCAATTAGAGCGAATAGAGCCACCTTTTTGGTGGAGTGATATGAAACATAATACTTTAGAAATTCTGTTTTATGGAGAAAACATTGCCCTTTTTGAGATAACTGCTTCTATGCCTATTACCGAAATTAAAAACACAGAAAACCCTAATTACCTTTTTGTTTCCGTGAATACAAAGGGAATAAAACCGGGAAATTATACGTTTGATTTTTATAAAAACAAAGAAAAACAATTTAGCAAAAGCTATGAAATAAAACAACGCAAATCAGATTCTGCACTTCGAAAAGGATTTGATGCCTCTGATGTAATTTATCTACTCATGCCCGATCGTTTTGCTAATGGAAATCCAGAAAACGACAACACTTCAAATACTTCAGAAAAAATAAATCGAGCCAATCCAGAAGGAAGGCACGGAGGTGATATTGAGGGTATTATCAAAAATTTAACCTATCTAGAGGATCTTGGCATTACCGCCATTTGGAGCACGCCAATGCTAGAAGATAATGAGCCCACTTACAGTTACCACACCTATGCACAAAGTGATTATTACAAAATCGATCCTCGATTTGGCACTAATGAAGATTACAAACGCCTTTCAAAAGAATTGATAAAAAAAGACATGAAACTAATCATGGACTATGTAACTAACCATTGGGGAAGCAAACATTGGATGATTCAAGATTTACCTGCTAAAGATTGGATTCATAAATGGAATGATGGCGACGAAACCGGTTTTAAACGAAGCAATTATCGGATGACTACCCAATATGACCCTTATGCCGCAAAAATTGATTCGCTTAACTGCATGAATGGCTGGTTTGATACTACTATGCCTGATATGAACCAGGACAACCCTTTATTGCTTAACTATATGATACAAAATGCTATCTGGTGGATAGAATATGCCGATTTAGGCGGATTAAGAGTAGATACCTATTCCTATAACGACAAGAATGGAATTGCGAAATGGACAAAAGCTATTATGGACGAATATCCCAATTTCAACATCGTAGGAGAAGTGTGGATGCACAATCAAGCTGCCATGGCTTATTGGCAAAAAGATAGTAATATAGGGGCAATTCAAGGATATAACTCGCAATTGCCTTCTGTAATGGATTTCACATTACACGATGCTATTATGGTAATGTTTCAAGAAGAATCCGGTTGGGATGTTGGTTTACAAAGAGCCTATAATAACTTTAGTAATGATTATCTCTACCCAAACCCTAATAACATCTTAGTGTTTGCCGGAAATCATGACACCAATCGCATTAATGAAATTTACAACGGTAATTTAAATGCCTTTAAACTAGCCATGACTCTTATCCTAACTACACGAGGAATACCACAACTATATTATGGAGATGAAATAGGAATGAGGGGTAATAAAGACCTCAACGGTGATGGCGATATCCGAAAAGACTTTTCTGGTGGCTGGGCAGGTGACACACAAAATGCTTTCAAAAAAAACGAAAGAACAACAATGCAAGAAAACTACCATAGTTTCTTAAAAACACTGCTAAATTTTCGAAAAAACACATCCGCATTGCACTATAGTAAATTACTGCATTATATACCGCAAAATCAAGTGTATGTGTACTTTAGAAAAGGCGAGAAACAAACCGTAATGGTCATTTTAAACAACAGTAATGAAGATCAAGAAATACATTTAAACCGTTTTATGGAAGGTTTAGGAAATTCTAGAACCGGAAAAAACATATTTACAAATCAAGAATTAGACCTAACCTCATCCATTACAATAACCAAAAAATCGCCTTTAATTATTCTTTTGAATTAAATTATATTCTATGAAAAAACTAGTAGGATTATGCATCATTTTAATCAGTTTTGGATGCTCTGACAAAAAAATTGAAGCATTTTCTTTAGAAACCAACATTAAAGGAATGGCATCCCCAATCTATCTCGTTGAAACAAAAAATGAAATTGTGGTTTCCGATTATTTTTTGGATGTATCTAAAGTAGATTCCATTGCGTCAAACTCAAATTATAAAACAACACTGAGTGATGATAAAAACACGTTAATACTTTCGCTAAACAATGACACACCTTCCCTAATGAATTTACGCCTTTGGACAGGAACAATTCCAAATGACATCCCCCTACTAAAAGGAGAAAAAAAACAACTCATCATTTTTTTGTCTGATGAAAACAAAACCCACCAAACGGTTTTTGTGAAAGGTGAATTTTCCAATTGGGAAAAACTTCCCCTCACCTTTTCATCAGATAAATGGATGTTAGAAACTAGAGCAAACCCCGGAAGGCATCAATACGTATTTGTTGTTGATGGCAAAGAGCAACCCGACCCATCTAATGACATCCAAATAAGTAATGGCATGGGAGGATTTAATTCCATAATACAAATAGAATCAAACGAAGACAAAAAACCTTTTATTCATACACAGGAAATAAAGGATAACACATTTAGCTTTACTTCTACTACAAAATTAAACAAAATAATGGTCTATTTGGACAATCGTCTTTTGCCAAAAGAAAATATTTCAAATATGGGCGAAGTTTTTACGGTTTCCCTACCAAAAATTGAAACAAAACGATCTCATATACGGGTTTATACTTCTAATGAATTTGGTACTAGCAATGACCTTTTAATACCCTTAGAAAAAGGTCAAATAATTACAGATACTTCCTTATTAAATCGCACCGATTTTCATACACAAATTATGTATTTTTTAATGGTGGACAGATTCTTAGATGGTAATCCTTCTAACACTAGAAAGGTAGATAATGATAGTATTCTTCCAAAGGCCAACTATTATGGGGGCGATTTAGAAGGGGTGTTAAAAAAACTAGAAGATGGATATTTTACAGACTTAGGTATAAATACTGTGTGGCTTTCGCCAATTACCCAAAATCCGGAGGGTGCGTACGGACTTTGGCCAGACCCAATAACTAAATTTTCAGGATACCACGGCTATTGGCCCATAAGCAACACAAAAATTGACGATCGTTTTGGAAATGAAGAAGTTTTTAAAAAACTTCTAGCTGCGGCTCATGAAAAAAACATCAACGTCCTTTTAGATTATGTAGCCAACCACGTTCATGAAGAACATCCCCTCTATAAAGAACATCCAGATTGGGCAACAAATTTGTATTTGCCCGATGGCAGTTTAAATACAGAGCGATGGGATGACCACCGACTTACTACCTGGTTTGACACTTTTATGCCCACTCTTGATTTTAGCAAACCCGAAGTAGTTGAAAAAATGACCGATTCTGCTGCATATTGGTTAACACATTACGACTTAGACGGTTTCAGACACGATGCTACAAAACACATTCAAGAAACATTCTGGCGAACCCTTACAAAAAAAATAAAACAACGCATAAATCGACCTATTTTTCAAATTGGAGAAACCTATGGAAGCCCCGAACTTATAAGAAGCTATATTAGTACGGGAATGCTCGATGCTCAGTTTGATTTTAACCTTTATGACACTTCTGTGCAAGCATTTGCAACAGAAACTTCATTGGATAACCTAGCTGCTGCATTGCAAAAGTCTTTACATTATTATGGGTATCATCATTTAATGGGCACCATATCCGGCAATCAAGACCGAGCTCGTTTTATAAGTTATGCCTCAGGCGATGTTCTATTTGATGAAAATGCAAAAAAAGCCGGGTGGACTCGTGAAATTAAAATGAGCGATACCACAGCATATAACAAACTTGCAATGCTTCAAGCTTTTAATTTATTCATTCCCGGAATTCCTTGCATATATTATGGTGATGAATACGGAAGTATTGGCGCTAATGACCCTGATAACCGAAAAATGATGCAATTTGACAATTTAGACAACAACGAACTACTCCTTAAAAAAAGAGTAACCGAATTGATTGCACTTCGAAGGAATACCATGGCATTGCAATATGGCACCATTGAAATTTTAAAAGCCGAGAAAAACATACTAGCACTAAAAAGAAGCTATTTTAATCAAACCATCAAGATTGTATTTAATAAATCAAATGCTCCTATTCTTTTTGAAAATGAAACAATCGCCCCAAATGATTTTAAAATAATTACAAAATAAATAATACGTTTTTTCTATGAAAAAAATTAGTTTACTCCTTTCTGCACTCGTTATGCTGTCGTGCGCAAACGAAAAAAAGCAAATAGAAACTCTAAAAACTGATGCTTTTGTACCCATAAGTGAAACCGATTATGAAAACGCCATTATATATGAAGCTAATATTCGCCAATATTCCCCTGAAGGCACTTTTGAGGCGTTTACCAAAGATATCCCTCAACTTAAAGACCTTGGAGTTAAAATTATCTGGTTAATGCCTATTCATCCCATTTCTTTAACCAATAGAAAAGCGAAAGGCAACCTTAATGTAGAAGATATTGAAAATGAACAAGAACGTGAAAAATACTTAGGAAGTCCCTATTCAATTTCCGATTATACTGCTGTAAATCCCGATTTTGGCACAAAAGATGACCTTGATAAACTAATAAAAACCGCTCACGATAATGGGATGTATGTCATTTTAGATTGGGTAGCTAACCATACAGGTTGGGATCATAAATGGATACAAACTAACTCCGATTTTTATTATAAAAATGACAAAGGAGAAGTTGTTGATCCCATAAATTACGCAACAGGAGAAAGTTGGGGTTGGACCGATGTTGCCCATTTAAATTATGAAAATAAAGAATTGTGGGAAGCTATGAAAAACGACATGCTTTATTGGGTTAAAGAACACAACTTAGACGGTTTTAGATGCGATGTTGCCGGAGAAATTCCAACCCCATTTTGGGAATTTGTAGTACCTAAACTTAAAGAAATAAAACCAATTTTTATGCTTGCAGAAAGCGAGAAAAAGGACTTGTTTTTCCATGCTTTTGATATGGGATACAACTGGGAAGGGCATCACATAAAAAATGAGATTGCTGCACAAAAACAGACAGTTGCCCAATGGGATGCCTACATGCAAAAAATTGACACTACCTTTCAAGCAGACGATATCCTAATGAATTTTATAACCAACCACGATGAAAATTCTTGGAATGGCACTGTACAAGAACGAATGGGTGATGCCGGCGAAGCCATGCTTGCATTAATCTACACTCTTCCAGGAATGCCATTGATTTATAGTGGTCAGGAATACGACTTGAACCACCGTCTAAAGTTTTTTGAAAAAGATGAAATCCCAAAAACAAAAAGTAAAAAATGGCCAATTCTTGAAAAATTAGGAAAACTTAAAAGCAATAATATCGCACTTCATGGCGGCAAAAATGCAGCAGATTATACCCGCATTACTACTACATCTGATGAAAATGTTCTCGCTTTTAAAAGAGAAAAAGGGGATAATACCATTATCTATATAGCAAATATGAGTTCTAAAGAAACATCGTTCACGATAAATCAAGAAGGTATTTTTAAAAACTATATGCATGATGAAAGCAGGACACTTGATAAAAAAACTACTTATAGCTTTGCTCCCTGGGAGTATGTTATTTTAGTTAAATAACCCGCTATTATTACAATAAAAAGAATCTTATCAACCGAAAACGTTAGAGTTTGTATAACTTTTTGCTAAAATGAGCGAATTGCCTTAGCTTTACACTCATGATAAAAAAACTACAAAAAATTGCTGTCCTCACCAGTGGTGGAGACGCTCCGGGGATGAATGCCGCCATAAGAGCAGTGGTTCGTTCTTGTGCTTACCATAACATAGCCTGCGTTGGCGTTTTTAGAGGGCTTCAAGGTCTTATAGAAGGAGATTTTAAAGATTTGGATGCTCGCTCGGTAAAAAATATCATCAATCGAGGTGGTACATTCTTAAAAACTGCTCGATCTAAAGACTTTTTTGAAAAAGAAGGCAGAGCCAAAGCCCACCAAAATCTTTTAAATGAAGGGGTAGATGCTCTCATCGTTATAGGAGGTGACGGCACATTTACCGGCGCTTCTATTTTTATAAAAGAATTCAATTTCCCTATTGTAGGTCTTCCCGGCACTATAGACAATGACATTCACGGCACCGATTTTACCATTGGGTATGACACGGCGTTAAACACCGTAGTAGAAGCTATTGACAAGATAAGAGATACCGCAAATTCGCACAACCGCCTATTCTTGGTAGAGGTTATGGGTCGAGATGCAGGACATATTGCACTAAATGCAGGCATAGGTGCCGGAGCAGAAGAAATACTTATTCCGGAAGAGAATATGGGGAAAGATCGACTTATAGAATCGTTAGAAAGGAGTAAAAAATCTGGCAAAACATCCAGTATTATTGTAGTTTCTGAAGGTGATCAAATAGGAAAAAACATTTTTGAATTAGCCGATTTTATCCAAAATAATTTAGAAGGATATGATGTGCGCGTAACGGTTTTAGGGCATATTCAAAGAGGCGGTTCTCCTAGTTGTTACGATCGCGTTTTAGCTAGCCGAATGGGCGTTGCTGCCGTTGATGCCTTAATGGAAGGAAGTAGAGATGTAATGATTGGCATCGTACATAACAAAATGATGCAAGTGCCTTTTGAAGAGGCTATAAAAGACAAACAAAAAATTGATGCAGAGCTTATTAGAGTTGCTGATATTACATCCATTTAAAATAAATTTAAAATAAATTATGAGAATAAAAATTGGAATAAACGGTTTTGGCCGAATTGGTAGATTGGCTTTTAGAATAGCCACACAACGAGAAGATATTGAAATAGTAGGGATTAACGACCTTTTGGATGTAGAACATTTAGCATATTTGTTAAAATTCGATTCTGTTCACGGAAGATTTCAAGGGGATATTTCCACTAAAGACGGCCATTTAATTGTAAATGGAAAAACCATACGCGTTACCGCAGAACGAAATCCTGAAGATTTGAAATGGAACGAAATAAATGCACATACCATCATTGAATGCACCGGATTTTTTACCTTAAAAAAGGATGCCCAAAAACACATCACCGCAGGGGCAAAAAAAGTAGTTATTTCAGCCCCTTCAAAAGATGCGCCCATGTTTGTTATGGGAGTAAATCATAAAAGCGCAAAAGCAGAAGATACAATTGTTTCTAACGCTTCTTGCACTACAAATTGCCTTGCTCCATTAGCTAAAATAATCAACGATAACTTTGGCATTATGGAAGGATTAATGACTACGGTACATTCCACCACCGCTACACAACTTACCGTTGACGGTCCTTCTCGCAAAGATTTTAGAGGAGGCAGAAGTGCACTTTTAAATATCATACCTGCTTCTACCGGAGCCGCTAAAGCGGTTACCAAAGTAATACCTGCATTGAAAGGAAAACTTACAGGCATGGCTTTTAGAGTGCCTACAGCCGATGTTTCTGTTGTTGATTTGACGGTAAGAACCGAAAAAGGTGCTAGCTTTGATGAGGTTAAAAGAGTTATTAAAGAAGCTGCCGAAGGAGCATACAAAGGTTTAGTAAATTATACCGAAGAAGCTGTAGTTTCACAAGACTTTATTTCTGATGAACATATTTGTACCTTTGATGCAGAAGCAAGTATTGCTCTTAACGATAATTTCTTTAAGTTAGTAGCTTGGTACGATAATGAATATGGGTATTCCTCAAAATTAGTGGACTTATCTGCATACATTGCTAAATTGTAATTTATGATATTAATAGCTGACGGTGGCTCTACAAAGTGCGACTGGGTCTTATTAGATGCTTCTGGAAATACCATTCTAAAAACACGAACACTAGGCTTAAATCCTGCCGTTGTGCCTGAAGAAGATTTACTTTTTCGAATAAAGGAAAATGAAGACCTTCAAAAGATAGTTACACAGGTTAAAGTTGTTGACTTTTATGGTGCGGGTTGTGGCACTATAACACCAAGGACCATCCTTCACAATGCCCTTAGCGCTTTTTTTAAAAACGCAAAAGTCACTGTGGAAGAAGATATGGTTGCTGCAGTATATGCCGTAACCCAAAAACCCGGCATCGTCTGCATTTTTGGCACAGGATCCAATAGTTGTTATTTTGATGGTAACACAGTAAAAACCAATGTCGATTCGCTTGGTTTTATTTTAATGGATGAAGCTAGTGGCAATTATTTTGGTAAACGGCTTATCCGAGATTACTTTTATAAAAAAATGCCAGCACAAATAGCATCCGATTTTGAAAAACGTTTTGATTTAAATCCAGATGTTATCAAAACCAACCTTTATAAAAAACCAAATCCAAATACTTATTTGGCTTCTTTTGCCGAATTTATTTTCACAAGAGAAGAAGTAAATGGGTATTTTTACAACCTGATAAGTGAGGGTGTTTTAAAATTTATTGAATATCGTATTTTGTGTTATAAAGAAGCCCAGCAAGTACCCATTCACTTTATAGGCTCTATTGCACACTTTTCGCAGGATATTATAAGAGATTGTTTAAACAGATACCATCTGGAACTTGGCACTATCATTAGAAGACCAATTGATGGATTAATTGACCATTATAAAAATAACAAACTAAATAAGGCATGAATTTTCCTTCGGTAAATCCAACCACAACAAAGGCTTGGGCTCTTTTGCAAAAGCACTTTTCGGAATGTAAAGACCGCAAAATGCAGGATTTATTTACAGAAGACAGCTTGAGAGCCACCAAATTTTCTATCGATTGGGAGGATTTTTATGTAGATTATTCCAAAAATAGAATAACGGAAGAAACCACAACTCTTTTGCTTCAGCTTGCTGAACAAGTGCATCTAAAACAAGCTATCGAGCAACAATTTTCCGGTGAAAAAATAAACCAAACCGAAAATCGAGCCGTTTTACATACTGCTTTGCGAAATTTTGACGACATGCCCAAAGAAGTGAAGAAAACACTTAAAAATATGCGTGTTTTTTCAAAAAATATTATTGATAAAACTTGGAAAGGATACACTGGAAAACCCATTACAGATATTGTAAACATTGGTATAGGAGGAAGTGATTTAGGTCCTAATATGATAACCGAAGCATTACATTTTTACAAAAATCATCTGAATGCGCATTTTGTATCCAATGTAGATGGTGACCATATTCAAGAAACCCTAAAAAAATTGCATCGAGAAACCACTTTGTTTATTATCGTTTCCAAAACGTTTACCACTCAGGAAACACTAACAAACGCTTCAACCATTAGGCATTGGTTTTTACAAAAAGCTACCATTTTAGACATTGAGCGGCACTTTGTGGCTGTATCCACCAACATCAAAGAAGTTGAAAATTTTGGCATCGCTAAAGAAAATATCTTCCCGATGTGGGATTGGGTGGGTGGCCGTTTTTCCATTTGGAGTGCTGTTGGACTTTCCGTTTGTTGCGCTGTTGGTTATTCAAATTTTGAAAAACTTTTACAAGGAGCCCACCAAATGGATGTTCATTTTAAAAACACACCTTTTAAAGACAATATTCCTGTAATTTTAGCATTACTTTCGGTATGGTACAACAATTTTTATAAAGCAGAAAGTGAAGCTATAGTGCCCTATTCGCAATACTTGACGAAGTTGGTTCCTTATTTACAACAAGCCATTATGGAGAGCAATGGAAAAAGCACCGACAGAAATGGAAATGCTGTAAACTATCCAACCGGAACAATTATATGGGGAAGTACCGGCACCAATGCACAACATGCTTTTTTTCAATTAATTCACCAAGGTACAAGACTTATTCCTGTTGATTTTATTGCTTTTGCAAAAGCACTTCACAAACAAGACCTGCATCAAGATATTTTATTAGCAAATTGTTTTGCACAAACCGAAGCACTACTTAATGGCACTCATGGCGAAGCAATAGAAAATCCATTTCAAGTTTTTGAGGGTAACAAACCTTCTACAACAATTCTTATCAACCAGCTTACGCCCGAAAGTCTGGGAAAACTAATTGCACTGTACGAACACAAGCTATTTGCTCAAGGAGTAGTGTGGAATATTTTCAGCTATGACCAATGGGGTGTAGAACTGGGAAAAAAATTAGCAAAAAACAACCTTACTGCATTTGACAAAAATACCTCGCTTCAAACAGTGAATACTTCAAGCGCCAATTTGATAAAAAAAGTATTAGAAACAAAAAAAAGCACTGAAAATCTTTAGTTTTTAGAGCTTTTAGTTTAAATTTTAATGAAGCCTACTCAATCATCAAAGCTTGAAATCTTTCTTGAAGTTCTATATCGCCCTCAAGAATATTTCCTATTTCTTCAAACCTGTCTATGGTAATACCAAGTTTTGTAACCGCATCTTCCATTTGCTTTTGAAAAACAGGTTGCATAACCTCCATACGTGCAATAACACCATCAAATTTTTTGGTTTCCTCTTCTGTTGCATTTGTTGCCGGTAAACTTGGGTTTTGTGAATATTCAAATAATTCATTGAAACGAACCAATTCAAAACCGGATTGTTCTACAAGTGCAATCATATCCTTTTGAGCAGATTGATTAATTTCCTGAACTGCTTTTATGGAGGCAACAAATTGATTTAATTCAGTGTCTGATACTTTTTCTTGTGCATAGGAGGATAATGTTGCAAATAGAAATAACACAAATATGCTTTTAACCGTTTTGTTTATATTTTTCATTTTTATTGTTTTTTAAAATTTTGTTAATCAAAAGTACTATTAAACTTGAGATAATAAAAATACTCTGGTCAATTAATATTTATTGAGGTCGGTATCTAGCCACATATTATTTCTCTATGCGTAATATTATCTGTCTTTACCATCCTTTTGATTAAATTGTTAAATATTGTGTCTTTGCTTTGAGACCGATTGATCCGGTAGCAAAACTCATCAAAATACCTGTTAATATTTTTTTTGCTTACCCATGAATAGGTTGTTCTTATCCAGGATTTAACTTGATGGATCATCACGTGCAGGGCTTTAAAGTTTGCCCCTTTATCGCTTAATATTTGTGTTAAGTCATAATCATTGGCAATTGGATTGTAGCCTTTCCATTTGTCAGTAGTGATTTTAGCCTCTTTATCAATGTGCCTATCAAACATTTTCCGCAGTGACCTAGCTGAATAATCCGGGATTTGAAAGGTGTAAAAACGCTTCACTTTTCCCCTATCTGTCAGTTCCACGGCACACACCGCTTTTTTCTTTGAACTATCGTAACTTCTGCCGGGCCTGCCTTCTTGGTAGCCACCAACAACATATTCATCAACATTTACGATACCTTTCATAGGGAAGTCCCCACTCGATTTCATGGCCTCACGAACTTTTTGCATGAACATTCTTGCTGTCTTCTCCTGAACTCCAAAGCGAACTGCCATTTGAGATGCAGAAAGGCTTTTTGTGGTCGTTGCCATTTCAAAGCAGATGAAAAATGCTTTTTTCAATCCAAATTTCACTTTATGGAATAAAGTATTTGCCGTAGCAGATTCGGTATCGCTACAAATATTGCAGGTTCTCGCAAAATCCTTTCGTATTTGACACCTTGTGTGATTACATTTTCTACAAACATATTGCTCTGACCATTTAATGTTTGAGAGATATTCTCTGCAATCTTGGTCGGTTTTAAAGCGTTCAGCAAACTCTATGAGGTTTTGACCTTTGAAAATTTCCATTTTTCCTTTGTTTTATAAGACGTTAAAGATATGAAATTAAATACCGACCTCAAAATATTTATTTAACTGCCAAAATTAACCAAAAATCCAGCGATATACATCATTGCCATTTGCAAAAAGCACTAAAGCTATCAACAAGAAAAAGCCAGCAATTTGGGCATAT
>MNYN01000049.1 GCA_001873105.1 Flavobacteriaceae bacterium CG2_30_34_30
CAATGCACATAGAATAGAAATTAAAGGAGAGTCTATGCGTAAAAAAATGAAAAATAATCACTAATTTTAACTTCAAATGAATCGATTTTGAGCAATTACTTTGCTATGCTCACTTTCATCCGCCGCAAGTGGCTCACTTTGTCCGCCCTATCCAGTAGTGAATAAAATCTCTATGAAAACCTAAATCAATATCTTCAAAGCGATATTTAGTGTCTTTGTGCGTTTCAAATTCTTTTAAAATATTTAGAGTGGTTTTGTAGTTGTTAATCGACCTGGCCTTAATGGGTTTTCCATTATAATGAATTTTATGTGCGTTCTCGGTAAATGCTTCTATCCAGTCCACAAAATATATTTTGTGGGTTTCATTTTTTTCCACTCTTCCAAAAAACCTTTGAACAGTTTCTTTTAACCATTTACCTGAAATATGCTTTTTGTTATTGTAGTCAGTATTATAATTATCAATAATAAATCTTTCTAACCCTTCTAATTGATTGTTTAAAAAGTCTTTATTATTGATTTTAGTTTTTGCTTTTATTCTTTGTTTGTTATCAGACCAATCATTAAATTGCACACTTATCCCAGTTCTTGTTTTTTGGTCAATTCGTTTACTATCCCAAAATCGAACATATACGCTTGAGTACTTATTCTTGCCTTTTACTATAAAATATTTTACATTCAAATTTTGCCGATATTTTGCCGAAAGATAGTTAATTTATCTTAATTCAATGCAATCTTAGTTAACTAAGAAAATGAATAAATAAAATTTAAATAATTAAGTAATAGAAGATTATAAGGCTATAATTGAAGTAAGTTTTAGTTTAAATTTAATTCGGTCACTTCCACCTTGAGTACAAAGTCTCAGCTTTTAAGTTGAGGCTTTTTTTTGGTTGAAGATTGCAGATTAAATGTAAATAGCAACACCAGTATCAATCTTATATGTATAAAAGTTTTCAAAACCTTATTGTTTGATAAATCTCAATATTTGCTTATGTCCGTCTTTATTTGTAATATTTAAAAAGTAAATGCCACTTTTTAAATGACTTACATTAATTGAAATATTGGAATTAACTACATCCTTGATTTCAGTTGGCACCAACTTTCCACTTATATCAAACACATAAACAGTTAAATTTTTAAAAGAAGTATTTTGGTTTTGAACTGTTAAGGTGTTTTTTACCGGATTGGGATACACAGAAAACGGAATATCCATAAATGCACCAATTGACAATATTTGGTCACCATAGATAGCTTCATCGCCCCTTATGTTTGTAATAACCAAAGTTTTTTCACTTCCATTTGTTGTAATGTTATAGGGAAAAGGGTCTTCTAAATGATTATTATTACTATCAGAAAAGAATCCAAAGTAAACCCCTTCAAAAATACTATTATCCTGTATATCACATCCTAATAAAGTTATTGCCGAATTCAGAATGGTAAAATTTTGATTAGAATCATATTCTAAATTACCAAAAAATAAATTACAAACATTTGTTTCAAAATCATTGCTTGAATTTTCATAAAAAGTTAATCCAACAAATTCAACCTCAGCATTTGAAGGTGGAAAATAATCACTATTTTCTATAATTACTTTCTGTAAATACCAATCATTTTCAAAAAGTTGTGGGTCTTGGGCGTAAAGACTGGAGGTTTGCTGATTTAGGATTGTATATTGCAGATTAAAAGTAAATAGCAACACCAGTACCAATCTTATATGTATAAAAATTTTCATAACTAAATGTTTTATTTCAACAAAATACCATTAAAGATAAAAAAAACAACTCACATTTAGTAACTTTGATTAAAATAAACACCATTCCCTAATGACTGAATTTTGGATTTTCTTTAAAATGGGCTTATACCACGTTGTAAATTGGCAAGCCTATACACACATACTATTTCTGGTAGTACTTGCTGCTGCATATAATTTTAATATGTGGAAACGGTTGCTAGTTTTGATAACATTAATCACTTTAGGATTTTTGTTGTCTTTACTTATGGTTTCTTATGGGGTTATCCACGTAAGTATAGGATTGGTAGGATTCCTCATTGCTGCAACGATACTTGTTGGGGCACTTTTTAATATTTTTACGGCAGGCAAAGAAAAACAACGAGAAAAAATGGGACTTTGGTTTGCATTCGCGCTGTTTTTTGGCCTTTTACGCGGGTTGGCGTTTGCACCACATTTTAATGCTTCGGTAGGGCAAAGAAATAAAATGTTGCCTTCACTAGAAGTTGCTTTAGGTATAGAAGCAGGACAACTACTTGTTGTTTTGATTGTATTAATTCTTGCCTTTTTGCTTCAAACCCTTTTCAGGTTTAACAAGCGCGATTGGATTTTGGTTATTTCTTCGATAGTTCTAGGATTAGCAATCCCTTTGTTACTTGCCAATTGGATTTTTTAGCTGAAATGTTTGGTAAATTTTTAACGCAGCAACCCATAAATTCAAGAGACAAAACTTTACCTTCGCAGTTAAATTAATTGTGTATTTAACACAAGAATGGGTTTATTTTTATAAGAATGCCGCAAAAAAAACAACGTAAATACGATATTGCCTATATGCGAATGGCAGCAGAATGGGGCAAGCTTTCACATTGCAAACGCAAGCAAGTAGGCGCAATCATTGTAAAAGATAAAATGATAATTTCAGACGGCTATAATGGCACCCCTTCCGGTTTTGAAAATTTTTGTGAAGACGAAGCCGGCTATACAAAATGGTATGTGCTACATGCGGAAGCAAATGCTATTTTAAAAGTTGCTTCCTCCACACAATCTTGTAAAGGGGCAACTTTATACATAACGATGTCGCCTTGTAAGGAGTGTAGTAAATTAATTCATCAGGCAGGTATTGTTCGTGTGGTATATCATTTTGCATACAAGGATCACTCCGGATTAGATTTTCTGGAAAAAGCAGGCGTGCAGTTAGAATATTTGCCTGATTTAGAATCATAAAATGGGATATTCAAAAAAATATTTGCCTTTATTACTTGGTGTTGCTATTGCGATAGGGGTTTTTATTGGCGGAAAATTAAATTTTGGAGATACTACCGAAAAATTATTTGCCACCAATTCCAAAAAAGACAAACTCAACAGGCTTATAGATTATATCGATTATGAGTATGTGGATAAGGTAAATACCGACAGTATTGTTGACGTTACCGTTAATGCCATTCTCAAAAATCTAGACCCACATTCGGTTTATATTCCTCAAAGTGATTATGAATCTTTAGCCGATGATATGCGTGGCAAATTTATGGGAATTGGCGTAAGTTTTTATATTTACAACGATACGGTTTCTGTTATTTCTGCCATAGAAGGAGGTCCGGCAGGCATCGCTGGAATTCGTGGAGGAGATCGAATTTTATATGCAAACAACAAACCTTTATTTGGTGAAAACAGTGAAAGAGATAGCATAACATCAACCTTAAAAGGGCCTTTAAACTCCAAAGTACATTTAAAAGTATTTCGAAAAGGGGAAAAGGAGCTATTAAATTTTAAGCTTACAAGAAAAGTGGTTCCCATTGTAAGTGTGGATGCTTCCTTTAAAATTACCGAAACTCTTGGATACATTAAAGTAAATCGCTTTGCCGAAACTACGTATGACGAATTTAAAGATGCTTTAGACGATTTGGTTGATCAAAAAATTACCTCACTGATTTTAGATTTACGGAATAATCCGGGTGGGTATGTCTTTGCTGCGGAAAAAATGGTAGATGAGTTTTTAAAAAGAGGGTCATTGATTTTAATAACAAAAAATAAATCAGGTAACGAAGAAAAATCAGTTGCCAAACGAAGAGGTCTTTTTGAAAAGGGTGAAATCTATATTTTAGTAAATGAAAATTCCGCTTCTGCCAGTGAAATTGTTGCCGGTGCGTTACAAGATAATGACAGAGGCGTTATTGTGGGAAGAAGAACCTACGGAAAAGGGTTGGTACAACGCGAAATGTCACTTGGCGACGGAAGCGCAGTACGATTAACCGTAGCTAGATATTACACCCCAACCGGCAGATCCATACAACGCCCCTATACAAATGGTGATCAAAGTTATTTTAATGAATATCTAGAACGGTACAAACATGGCGAATTATTGAGTGCTGATAGTATTTCGGTAAATGACTCTTTGCGGTTTGTAACCCCAAAAGGAAAAGTAGTTTACGGCGGCGGAGGCATTATTCCTGATGTATTTGTAGAAAAAGATACGAGTGAAGAAAATGAAACCCTTAATTATATCCTTCGATCCGGATTTTTAAGCTATTTCATCTTTGAACATTTAGAGAAAAACAGAAAGGATTTTGAAAGCATAAAAGCACAGGATTTTGTGAAAAATTATCAAGCAGACAATAAAATAGTAAAAGAATTTTTAGAGTACTCTAAACTAAATGAAACCTCCTTAAACATAAAAGGATATGATCAAGTTTTAAAAAAATATATAAAAGCCACCTTAGCACAACAACTTTATGGCTCTAATTATTTTGAGCAAATTATCAACCACGACGACCCGATGATTAATAAGGTTTTAGAAATAGAATCAAAAAAATAAAGGGTTATTTATTTTCTTTAATTTTTCTTTCAATTCTTTTAGAAGTATGCAATATAAGCAGCAATAAAATAGCACAAATGCAAGCGATAATTGAAATTAAAGCAACAGAACTATCTTTTCCAAGCAAATTAGAAAAGTCTAATACGGTTATATTGTAAGCGATTATTGCAACAGCAAGTATTGCTAAAACAAGGGTAAGAATTTTCATTTCATTTTCATTTTAATTATGCAAATAATCCCATAATATTTGAGGTAAATAACTTCACAGCAATCGCTAAAAGAATGACGCCAAATATTTTTCGGATGACACTGATGCCGTTTTCGCCTAAAAATCGAGCTATTTTCCCTGACGATTTCAGAACCACATACACAAAGATAATATTAATAATAATGGCAACAATAATATTGATAACTTCATATTCCGCCCTAAGTGAAAGCAAGGTTGTCATGGTACCGGCACCTGCTATTAATGGAAAAGCAATGGGAACGATAGAGGTTGATTGGACTGTGTCGTCCTTATAAAGTTTGATGCCTAAAATCATTTCGATTGCTAAAAAAAACAAAACAAAAGCACCTGCAACGGCAAAGGAGTTTACATCTATTCCGATAAGAGTTAAGATTTCTTTTCCTACAAACAGAAAAACAATCATTAATAGTCCAGCAACAACCGAAGCTTTTTCGCTCTGCACATGACCTACTTTTTTTCGTAAATCAACAATAATAGGAATACTGCCTATAATATCAATAACGGCAAAAAGCACCATAGTAACGGTAAACATTTCTTTCCAGTTAAAACCCCACATAGTTGTTATTTATTAAATTTCAGTATTCCGTATTCCGTATTCCGTATTCCGTATTCCGTATTCCGTATTCCGTATTCCGTGTTCCGTGTTCCGTGTTCCGTGTTCCGTGTTCAACATTCATTTTGAGTGTGCAAAATTAGTTATAAAGAATGCATTTACATCCATAAAAGGGAAAAATTAATAGAAAATCCTTGCTGATTCAAGGAAACAAAGAAGTATAATTTTATATCTTTGCACCTATGTTTCAAATAGGAAAAACCATCGTTTCTGAAGACCTAATCGAAAAAGATTTTGTGTGTAATTTAGGCGCCTGTAAAGGAGAATGTTGCATTGCTGGAGAAGCTGGAGCTCCTTTAGATATAGAAGAAGTAGCAATATTAAGTGCTATTTATAAAGATGTAAAACCTTTTCTTCGTCCAGAAGGCATTGCAGCTATCGAAAAACAAGGCACATCTATCGTTAGTGATTTTGATGAATTAGAAACAACTCTAGTAGATGGTGCAGAATGTGCTTATGTAACCTTTACAGATAAAGGCATAGCCAGTTGTGGCATTGAAGATGCCTTTAATGCCGGAAAATCGCATTTCAGAAAACCCATTTCATGCCATTTATATCCCGTTAGAGTACAAGAATACTCTGAGTTTTCTGCCGTAAATTACCATAAATGGGACATTTGTGATGACGCTTGCGTCTTGGGTAAAGAACTTCAAGTGCCTGTTTATAAATTTGTAAAGGATGCTTTAATAAGAAAGTTTGGGGAGGATTGGTATAAGGAGTTGGAAACTGTTTCAATGACCTTCAAAAAATAAAGTTTATATTTTTTTAATCAAAAGTAAAACAGACCTCGGTTCCAGCCGGATTGCCATCGTCATTTATTAAATCAATAAAATAAAAAGAATAATATAGGTTTTGTTTTTTATTAAAGAATGAAAGGCGTTCTAATGTCATTTTCAAACCCACGGAGTCTTTTTTATATGTTTTTTTATTTTTCAATTCCATCGATTTTTCTCTTCCTATTCCGTTGTCCATAACACATAGTTTTACTGTTCCATTTTCTTCATAAACCTTAATGATTATTTTTTTGTCTTTTTTGCTAAGCATGAGTCCATGCCAAATTGCATTTTCTACAAAGGGCTGAAGCAATAGTGGAGGAACTTTTATTGAAGAAATCAAAACGTTGGGGTCTTTTTGAATGGTAAATTGAATGCATTCATCAAATCGTATGTTTTCAATACTGTGATAAAGCGTAATGATCTCTAACTCTTCTTCTAGGCTATGGCTTTCTACTCGTGAACTCTCCAGAATTTTTCTAATTAATTTTGAAAATTTATTAAGATAATAAACAGCTTTTTCTTTGTCGTTTTCAATAAGGAATACTTTGATAGAGTTGAGCGCGTTGAATATGAAATGTGGGTTCATTTGGCTTTGTAAAGAAGCCAGATGAAGGGCTTGTATCTCATTTTCAAATTCAGATTTTAGTTTAGCAACTCGCTCTTCTTCAGCTTTTTTAGCGACTAAGTTTAATTCTTTCTCTTTTTTTGCAAGTTCATTTTCTAATTTTATATTTTGTTCAGTCTTTATACGTTCATTTTCTTTAAGTTGGTTCAAATACTTTTTTTGAACATGTACTTTTTCCAAATAAGCCTCTCTTTGTTTAATGGAAAGTGCATACGTAAAAAGCAGATTTTCAACTAAAAGCGAAATGTAAAAAATAGAATAGTATTTGTTGATTGCCTCAATGCCTTTGCCAAAAGTTAATATTGCCAGTATGAAAGCTGCTGTTGAAATAATAAACATTCCTAAAAGAATATAGTACTTTACACTATCATTCATTTTGAGAATAAGCAAAAAGGAATAAACAGTTATAAAAAACCCCAAAGGAATAATAAAATAGAAATAGAAGCCTCTTAGAATGTAATAGCCATCAAACAAATACCTGCCAATCACAAAAAGTACAAATATAATAGAAAGCAAATACACCATCTGGTAAACTCTTTTGTAGAAAAGTGGATGCCTTTTGTTAAATGGTAATATTTCTAAGAGAAATAATGAGAAAAAAATATAACTGATAAATTGAAGCGGAAAATGAAGGTGATGGAAAAAGATGATGTAATTTGAAATAAACTCCTCAAAAAAAACATTTTTGAGATACTTTAAAATATTTATAGCATTTACAAAAGCATAGATGCTATAAAATAAATAAAACCTGTCTTTCGCTCTAAAATAGATGATTAAAAAATAAACACACAAATAGAATAAAATGCACACAACACCCCAGGCAACACCATTGAAATTTGAATTTTCAAGTATGTGAATTAAATCAAGCGAATTGAACATATTTGGAGAAAATTAAACACGGTCTAAAAAATTATTTTTACGGTTTCTAGATACCGGAATTTTTTTGTTATTGGTAAGGACCACATAACCATCTGTTTTAAAATATTCTTTTACCTTTTCAAGATTTATTAGATAGGAATTGTGAATTCTAAAAAAGCAATCAAAGTTTAAAAGGTCTTCTACTTCTTTTAACTTCTTGGTAAGAAAAAGTTTTTCTTTATTTTCAAGAAATATGTTACAATAATTTCCATCACTTTTACAATAAATTATGTCTTGAGTTTTCAAAAAGACAAGTTTTCCATCAATAGGAATTGCAACTTTTTTTGACAAACCCTCATTAGATTTTGATATCTTAAGTAAACTTTCTTCAAGAGTTTTATTTAATTGAAAAGATTTTTTAAACTCAAAAACCCGGTCTAAAGTAATTTTTAAATCGTCAGAGTCTATGGGTTTTAGTAGGTAATCTAGAGCTCTTTCTTTAATTGCTTTAATGGCATATTGGTCATAAGCAGTAGTAAAAACAACAGCAAAGTCTTTTTCATTAATTTGGTCTAGAAACTGAAATCCATCCATTTGAGGCATTTCAATATCCAAAAAAACACAATCAACTGAATTTGTTTTTAAAAAAGTTAGGGCTTCAATTGGATTTGTAAATTTTCCAATAATCTCAATATCATTACAAAAGTTTGTTATTTCCCATTCCAAACTCGTGAGTGACTTTGACTCATCATCAATTAAAATGATTTTTAACATGGTTTATTGTTTAAACAAATAAAACTAAATCTTCTCTATAAATGTAAAACAATAAATGTATTAACACACAATATCATTGTGTAAAAGGTCTAAAATGTAGTATAGTTGTAATATAAGGTATTTTCTCAAATGATTATTATTAAAAAACCAGATATCATAAAATACTTTCTCGCTATACACAATTTCATTTATCACATACACTTCTTTGTGCTTTTGTAATCAAATTATTAAAAATTTGGGTGTTAAATAAAAACACTTTAAAAAATGAAGACACCATTTAAATTGCTATTTACTGTATGTTTATTTGCTTTTGGCACTACACTACAAGCCCAGTTTCTGGATAAACTCAAAAATAAAGTAGAAAAAAAGGTTGAGCAAACGGTGATTAACAAGACCGCAGATAAGGCAGCTCAAAAAACTAGCAAGACCATGGATAAGGTCTTTGATCCAAACCTAGGAGGTGGAAAAAAAGTAAAAAAAGTGACCCCCCAAAATGTTCCCGATTCTTTTGAATTTGAATACCTATATCGTCTTACAATGACTACCAAAGAGGGCACCATGGATATCGATTATCATTTAAAACCGGGTGCTACCTATATGGGTTCAAAAATGAGTACAGGTTTAGAAATGTTTATGATAATGGATGGTCATGAAAATATCACCTATATGTTTGTGGAGTCTGGCGGAAACAAAATAGCAACCGCAACATCAATTGATTTAAGTGAAGTGCCAGAGGATGATGAAATTGATATGAACAGCTTTACAATTACAGATTTACCAAACAAAACCTATTTAGGATATGATTGTATTGGTAAAAAAATGGAAAATGATGACTACACTTTTATCATGTACTTCACACCGGATGGTCCCGTGAGTTTTAATGATGTGTTTCCTTCAAACTCAGACCAATTTCCTCCGGCCTTAAGAAACCAAATGCAACAATATGAAGGCTCTCTTATGATGTATATGGATATGAAAGACAAAAAAAATAAGAAAAAGAAAAACACGTCAGGAACTATGGAGTGCACCATCATTGAAAAAAACAGTTTCAATTTCAGCACAAAAGGATACACATTTATGTAACTCTAAAAAATTTCAACGAACACCTTATTCAATTAATGAAAACACAAATAAAACACCTCTTTTTAGGCACAAGTTTACTGGTTATTTCCTCAATACAGGCACAGTTGACATTTACTATTGAAAATTATCAAAATCAAGAACTTCCGTTAGCAGACATTCTTTCAGCAGATTTTATGACAGGCGAAATCACTAAATGGGGACACATAGATGCAAATGGAAATGCATCTTTTAGTCTAGAATATGACTATATGGAAAAGCTACTTCAGGAAGCTGAGCAACAACAAAAAGACGCACCAGAAGGCTGGACTTTGTCTTTTCATACCGTAGGTTCAAAACACGAGTGCAGCAGTTATGGAAGTGAAAACACCATTGAAATTGAAAACCCGGATGCCCGAATTTTTGGACTTCCACCCTTTTTTGTTGGAGAAGAGGCAACCCAAACCAATCACGGCAGGATGTATATCGCCTCAAATCGCGATGTAGCCAACTGGCTGGATTCATATCAAATGGATAATGCTGCCACCGGCTATTATATTGAATGGATATTTGTGGAAAAAGAGTCCACTGTAAAAGGTAATTGCAGTGTGTTGACTATGACAGGTCATCAAGATGAAGAAGTTGTAATCAGCACGGTTTACAATCTAAATTTTGAAGAGGGGTGGAATATAATGGTCTTTTCTATTGACGAAGTTTTTAATAGCGCATCAGGACGTGTCTTTCTATCCAAAATGACCGTTTCAACAAGTAATTTTTTTGATGACGATGCCCAAGTTTTTTTAATAAATGATGATTAATAAATCCATTATGAAAAATCAACTTTTTATTCTCATTCTTCTTTTTGGATGTGTTGCTTGTTATGAAAACCAATCCCAAAAAGGAAACAAATCACTTGATGCTGTTATAGAAAACAACTCCAACGTAAAAGAAAATCTAAAGCATGCAACATCAAAAGCAAATGACGCAAAAGCCATAGCAACTTGGTTTCCCGAGAAATAGATGATGTATCAACTCGACACCAGAACAATAGAACTTGGCAAAGGAGCAGAATCACCTGCAAAAGCAACATACACCCATCCACAAGATTCAAAAATGAATGTAACCCTAGAAGTCTGGGATGGAAATGGCCCGGCAACTCTGGCAGTAAAAAATATGATTGCGCTAAGTCTTGGTGAAAAAGGAGAAGAAAGTACTTCACAAATGAGACAAAAAGTGTATGAAAGAAAAGGCAGAACATCTGCTGAACGCGAAATTTATCAAAACAAACAAGTCAATATTTCATTTGAAGTTGAGGAACGATTTTTTACAACGCTGCGAAGTGATAACAATTCATTGGAAACACTCTGGCAAATGGCAGACCTTCTTGACTTTAGTACCCTAAAATAATTAAAAAACACAAAACGATGGAAAACACAAACACAAAACAACTTGACCCGATCGATAGCGAACTGGCAAAGCAAACAAACCAATCTGCTGATACTTCTTCAAGCATTGCAACAATTGCATACATCACCCTCATGGGCCTCATCATTGCCTTTGTGATGAACAAGGATAAAAAGGAAGCGTTTGCAAACTTTCACATAAGGCAATCACTTGGCCTAACGCTCACCGGTCTTGCATTAGGCATCATTAGCTTAATACCCATTATAGGTTGGATTATATACATTGTGGGCATATTTGTGCTTCTGTATATGTGGTTTATGGGTTTAATGAATGCTATCAACAAAAAAGAACAATCTGTGCCTTTTATAGGTGAAAAATTTAATGAATGGTTTAAAAACATATAAACACAATCAATAATGAAATCAAGATTTAATTTCATTCTATTAACACTTTTTCCCATTTTGCTTTTTACCTGTAGTAATACTTATGAGAAAATTGACAAGAGTAAAAAACCCAAAGAAGAATCTTATCTAAAAGCAAAAATCAATGGTGAGGAAGTGTTTATTGACGCACAAGAATACTTCAATACCTTTTATGGCGAACAGCCCGATGGAAGGTGGTATTTGGGAATTAGTGGTGGAATGCCGGAAGAAGAGAATTTAGGTTTGATCAATTCAATAACTGTTCAAATTTGGCAACTCAACCCTGTAAAAGAAGGAAACTATGAAAACGGGCGCTGGGAAGAAATGGGCTTTTATGGCAATTTGTATGTAGGCATACTATTGGGCTATGCAAATAAAGACCTTGGCATGATGGCATTTGTCACAGATATGGAAAAGCCACAGGCCACACTCCAAATTACAGAATTAACCAAAGAATACATACGAGCAACTTTTGCAGGAACTATTTATGAGCCGGTAACCGGCCAAAGCATGATACTTACAGAAGGAGAACTCTTTGTAAAAAGAACCGATTAAAATTTTAGCAATGATCACCTTAAACTTACATAAAACAAAACAACTTGTTTTTTACACATTTGCATTCATCTGCATAATTGCCTGTAAGGCTGAAACCAAACAAACTATTGTTCCGGAGATAAACAGCACTATCGAAAAAGCATTAATAAAATCAAGTGATCAAAAACCTGTGTCAGAGAAAATTCATCTAAACAGGCAAGAGTTGGAAGACACATTTCCCTTTAGAATTGGGGATTTAGAAAGAGACTTTTTACAAGTTTCAGGAGATATGGCAACTACTGAAGGTGCCTTTGGAAACGGAAAAATTCATCTTAAAATTGCCGATGCCGCTGGCCCTTTAGGCAATTCACTCATTACCATGTTCAATGCTTTATTTGAATTAATAGAAGAAAATCCACCAACAATACAAGTGGAAAACAAACTACGCAATGGCATAAAAACAATCAACCGCTATGAAACTGATACTCAAAATGCGAGCATTGAATTTATTTATATCAACAGATTTCATATGCTGTTAACCGGAAAAAAATTAACCCCGGATGAACTTTGGAGCCTGTTTGATTTTGACAACTACATCTCATCACTTCAAGTACTCGATGACTTTGACAATAAAAATATAGATAGAAATCATTAATCAAAATTAACTAAAAAATGAAACCAAAAACAGATAACGGCACCACAAGGCGCGAGTTTATTGAGCAAATGTCCTTATTAGGAATGGCATCTATGCTGCCTTTATCTTTTTTTAGCTGTGGAAAAAATACTCCAGACATCGACTATCAAGGCACAGGGCTAGCTCCCTATAAAGTCTGGGAAGAAATGTTGATGGCTGTCAAAACCAGTCCTGATCATTTGAAAGGTCGTATGCAGCAACTCATCAAAAGCAAAAACCCTCAAGCTATGTTGGAGTTTGTTAGAGATGAAATTCACCTCATACCCAATGAAAGCAACTCGCTGAGAGAAATGGGAAAAATGATGATAACAGGCATTCCGGGCGTGTTGCGAAGCGGTTTTGCCACACCCAGAGAAAAAGCCGAATTGCTCAACACGATGCTTCATAAAGGCGGCTTTGATTGTCAAGTGGTTTATGAAAAAACCGATTTTCAGCCGGAAGAAGTAATGGCTTTCTTTTTCAAACCTATTAACAGAACTTTTGAACCACTTGTAAATCAAGCCATTTTAGAACGATGGAGTGAAGAACTTCAAGTGAGTCCAAACAAAGACAGACAATATACTATAGACCAAAATGAACGGGAAAGTAAAGACCTTGCCAATCACCTTTTTGGATTTTTACCAAAAGAACATCTTAACAGAATACATACTTTTGATTACAGATGGGACAATAACCGAACTCCTTGCATCAAGCTAAAAAATGAATTTGACCACACTTACTTGCACCTTTTTGACCCTAGTGTAACCTTTGGCACACTAAAAGAAGGTGAAAATGGCAAAACATCTGAAGCTGATCCGGCTGAATTTATAGACAAAAAAATACAATTAACCCTATCTGTTGCCAGTGGAGAACAACAAGAGCATCAAATCCTTCAAGGAGAGTGGTCGCTACATGAACTTACAGGAAATCAAGTACTGCTGCACTTTGGCAACGGCTTAAGTTTAATTCAGCAACTAAAAACATCTATTGGTAGCCTTACTATGTTTACACCTTCATTTTCGCTACAGTCTTACACGATGACTGAGGATGCAATGAGTGACAAAAGTTTTATTGGCAAAACCATTACCCTGCAAGGCGATGTAATTGACACAACAGACGATGTTGTTAAAGTAAACGAACGGCCTATAGTACTAGCACCTAATAATGATTTACAAAAGCAGGTTGAACAATTAACCATAAAAGCACAGCCAGGCAAATACCCATTTTTAAAATTGGAAGTTGAACCTTTGGACGCAAACGCTCAACAAGTAACGCAGCTATCGGCATCAGATTTTAAAATGAAAATAAACGACCAGCCCATTTCGGCATTGATGCTCAATAATGTGCAAACTCCTAAAATCATATTGATGTATGATGTTTCTGGAAGTATGCCCGGAGATTATAGCGGTGAAAAAATTGAAGTATTTGTCTCTCAAATGGAAAAGCAAATACTTGACCAATATCCAGCTGCAAACATTCAAAAATGGAAAACACCCTCAGAACTTTACACCTGGTTGTATAAAGCTTCATCAACAAGCGCAGACCTTATTATTTATGCCACAGATGGAGATAATGGTGACAGCTTAAAAGAAGAATGGATACAAACCTATGAAAGTGGAGCGACAGCTGTTATTTTGAACGTAAAAAACAGCTCCAGACCTTATCACTTGACCACGTTTGAAACTATGGCAAAATTAACAAACGGCATCGTTATCAACGCAAAGGATCAAGAAGAAACAATAGGAAAAATTGTTGACTATTTAAAAGATTTTAAAATTGCGCCCTATGTGTTCACGTGCAACACACTCAATAAGCAAAAAGAGAATACCGTATCCATTTCAATCGACTCGGGAAGGGTTGAAGCAAGCACCACGTTTGAATTTAAGATTTTCCCAAATGAAACCTCTTCATTGAGCACAGAGCTTTCGGGAGTTTACCTTCAAATAAATTACGATAAATTTTCGGTCAAAAAGACCTTGGCAGGCTATGACCCGCTTTTACATAAATACAGAAAAGCCAATCATACCGATTATTTAGATGTGCAAAGTTTATTGTTGGGGGGTGCCTTAATTGGTATCGAAGGACAAGGTCCCACATTTGCAAACCAAATGGCAGATGCACTCCAGTACAAATTAAGTAGCAGAAAATGGGGTGAAGCTTTATTAAAAAATCAAATTGAAGAAGCAAAAACACACTATGAAAACGGACTATTTGTGTATGACGACCGTTTAGCTTCACTAATGCAGCCACTTAACAATCAAGTCACAGACCGCTCATTGACCTTTGCCTCGGGCCCCAGAATGGGAATTGTAAAGAATAAAGTCAGTCTGGGCACTCAGCAGTCATCCATAAATTTTGACTATTTACAAACCTCAAATTTTGTAACCCTGGCTGAAGACCCCTTAGAAGCTTACAGAATCAATATGCAAAAAACGGCTCAAATGGCCTTAATGGAAAACACCCTTTTTGAAGAAGCCACCTTGAGCCAGTTAAAAAACAAACCGCTCATTGAGGTATATGCCGCCAGAGACATTAGCAGGTTTGCTCAAGATTTACAACCAAATCAAATAAATTACTGGAACGAAAAGCTCTATAGAGTTAGAACAGAATTTAAAATATTTGATCAAAACATTGAATCTAAGGCATTTTGGAGTATTAATCGCCAAACAGGTGAACTTTATGGCATCCTTGAAAACGATACCGCTGGAGGTGTGGAACGCATTCAAAAACAACTCAATGAAATTTTATTGGCTATGGATACCTATCTGTTATTGCTAGGAGTGATGTCTGCAAGAAGTGGAATCCCTCTTGCAATTGTGGGAGGTTATGGAAAAACCCTTGTGAAATTATACGCCATTGCTTCTGAGGCCCTGGTGGTGATGGATACATCAGGTATGGATGAGGAGATAAAAGCTGTGCTTGCAGAGCTGGCTTGTGAAACCTATAAAACCATAGTTTTAGGAATGTATGGTAATGCCGGTACAGCAATGGGAGGTCTAGAATACCTCATTGGATTGATGACCGGAAAAAGTTTTTGCAGTCTAAAGAATAAGTAATAATAATTAACAAATTTAAAATATGAAAAACTTAAAAGTAATGCTCAGTTTTTGCTTCATTATTTGTTTTATGTTTTCCATGAAACCCAAGGCAAGTCAAGAAGCACTAAAGTTCCAGGGAATTTGGAATTCCAGCTATGGTACATTAAAATTGGTCTCCTACAATAATAGTGTTTTTGGGGATTATGCAGACACAGGGGTTTTGTATGGGGGAATAGAAATTAAAAACGGAAAATATGTCCTTTCCGGTGTTTTTGAAAATTACAAACTCAATAAAAAAGGCGTATTTACATTTGAAATAACAGAACCTAATACCTTTAAAGGACAATGGACATGGCCTGGAACAAACTGGACCGCCTGGAACGGAAATAAAGCTTCAACTTCAAAACCCAAGCTCGATAAATTCTATAGAGTAATTCTTCATCATTATAGCGAAAATGGAGCTCAGATGAATTCTAAACATGAAATAGTCGTTTTACAAGACGGAATAATCAGATTTAGATTTGACGCAAAAAATGGTAATTATGATTTTCAATTGCCCAAAGGCACCTGGGAATTGAAACTTTTGACAGCTACAAATAAAGAACTCGCTAAAACCACACTTGTGGTAGGAACAAAATATCCCGGTAACAATCCATATTACAAAGTAAACCTCTATGAGAAAAAATCAAGAAGATATTAACTTAAATCCATTATAATAAAAAGCCCCACTTTTAGAAGCTTTGTTAGAACAAGCCAGACAATTTTACAACAACAAAAAAGTTTTAAAAAAAATTAAATTGTTGTTCTTAAAAGAGGTGTATGGGGATGCACCTCTTTTTTTTCCCTTTAATTAATTGTACTTTAGCTAATGAGTAAATTCTCTAAAACCAAAAACTATGAAAAACTTAATTCTAATTTTATCAATAGCGATGCTATTATTTGCTTGCAAAGACAATCCGGTAGTAAAAAAAGCTAAAAAAGCAAAAGAAAACGTCACCAACACTCAAAAAGTGATTAAAGAATCCACAAAAATGCAGGATGACATTAAAGAACTTTCTGAAGCGACACCTTTGACAAATGATGAAATGAAAACCTGGCTGCCAGACGATGTTGACGGTATGAAACGTACTGCATTCAAAACAGGAGCTATGGGCATGATGAATATTGCTTCTGTTGAAGCTACTTATGCAACAGAAGACAAAAGTCGCACTTTTAAAGTGGAAGTAATCGATGGTGCCGGAGAGATGGGAGCACTTTCCACGGCAGGGCTAAGAATGGCATTCTCTATGGACTTTGAAGAAGAAACTGAAAGTAAAACTAGAAAAACCGTTACAAAAAAAGGAGTTAAAGCCATTGAAGAATATGACAAAAGAAGAAACCAGTCTGTCATTCAATTTATGCAAGACAATCGTTTTTATATAAAAGCCACAGGCACAAATATGGAAATGAACGAACTTTGGGACTTGATTGACAAAATGAATGTAGACGATTTAGTCTAAACCAAAAATAAAACGTTTAAAAAGTCGTTTTTAAGGCGACTTTTTTTGGAAAAAAACCACTCATTTTTGATTTTTTTGATTTAAAAATGGGCTAATCGCCGTTATATTAAGCTTTTCCAACTCTACTTCTTCAACTGTTGATAACACCAATAAATAAAATATAATTTACTTATAAACAGTATGTTATTCGTATATTTTAACAAAACAATAAGAACACCTTCAATTTGTAGTGTTGAAAACTTTGTTGACAACGTTTGTAATTTTGGCTTTTAAAATCCAAGACGTTTTGTCATATTTGTTAGTCCCGAGTCTTTCTAAAATTTAGAGGATTAAATCATCAAAAATAAGCAGTAAAACTATGAATGCAGTAGAGCCAATTTTAGCAGAAAATCCAGGACGATTTGTTATATTTCCAATCCAACACCACGACATTTGGGAATGGTATAAAAAAAGTGAAGCCAGTTTTTGGACTGCCGAAGAAATCGACCTTAGCGAAGACGTTATGGATTGGAAAAACAAACTCAGTAGCGATGAACGTTATTTTATAAAACATATACTGGCATTTTTTGCAGCCTCCGACGGTATCGTAAATGAAAACCTTGCCGAAAATTTTGTGAGTGAAGTGCAATATGCCGAAGCTAAATTCTTTTACGGTTTTCAGATTATGATGGAGAATATCCATTCCGAAACGTATTCGCTTCTTATAGATACTTATGTGAAAGATGAAGTAGAAAAAGACAAACTTTTTCACGCAATAGAAAATTTTCCTGCCATAAAAAAGAAAGCCGACTGGGCGTTAAAATGGATAGACAGTCCTAGTTTTGCAGAGCGACTAATTGCTTTTGCTGCTGTGGAAGGCATCTTCTTTTCGGGAGCATTTTGCTCTATTTTCTGGCTTAAAAAGCGTGGTTTAATGCCAGGCTTAACCTTTTCTAATGAGCTTATTTCTCGCGATGAAGGTGTGCATTGCGACTTTGCAGTTCACTTACATAACCATCATTTAGTTAATAAAGTACCTAAAGAGCGCATACGCGAAATCATTATTGACGCCCTAAATATTGAACGCGAATTCATAACAGAATCCCTTCCAGCAAGTTTAATAGGTATGAACTCTAAACTCATGACCCAATATTTAGAGTTTGTAACTGACCGACTCTTAGTAGAATTAGAATGCGAAAGAGAATATAATGTAACCAATCCGTTTGATTTTATGGATATGATTTCCTTACAAGGAAAAACCAATTTCTTCGAAAAACGCGTTGCAGAATACCAAAAAGCAGGAGTTACCAATAAAGACAAAGAAACCAACAGAATAAGTTTCGACGAAGAATTTTAAGAATCGAAGGCTTATAAGGGATACTTAATTAAAAAATCATTTTAAAATACGGTCTGATAATGCAGTAACCAAAACTACTTTCTCCGGAAAGAAACTAACCAAAAACCTCAATTAATATGGATGTAGTAAAAAGAGATGGCAGAAGAGAGCCCATCATGTTTGACAAAATAACTTCTAGGGTAAGAAAATTATGCTATGGCTTAAACGACTTAGTGGATCCAGTAAAAGTAGCCATGCGTGTTATTGAAGGTCTTTACGACGGTGTTACTACTTCAGAGTTGGATAACCTTGCAGCTGAAATTGCAGCAACTATGACCATATCACATCCTGATTATGCTAAACTAGCAGCGAGAATATCTGTATCTAACCTACATAAAAACACCAAAAAGTCGTTTTCTGAGGTTATGGCAGATTTGTATAATTACATCAACCCAAGAACCGGAAAAAAAGCACCATTACTGAGTGATGAGGTCTATGAAACCATTATGGCAAATGCAGAAGAACTCGATTCTACTATTATTTACAATAGAGATTTTAACTACGATTACTTTGGTTTTAAAACTCTGGAACGATCCTATTTGCTTAAATTAAACGGTGCTATTGCCGAGCGTCCACAACAAATGTTGATGCGAGTTTCTGTGGGTATCCATCTTAACGATATGGAAGCGGTTAAAGAAACCTATGAGTTGATGTCAAAAAAATATTTTACCCACGCAACACCCACACTTTTTAACTCCGGAACACCAAAACCACAAATGTCTTCGTGCTTTTTACTTGCCATGAAAGACGATAGCATTGATGGCATTTACGATACATTAAAACAAACCGCAAAAATCTCCCAATCTGCCGGAGGTATTGGTCTTTCTATCCACAACGTTCGTGCAAGGGGATCCTATATTGGCGGAACAAATGGCACCTCAAATGGTATCGTACCTATGCTGCGTGTCTATAACGATACTGCACGTTATGTAGATCAAGGCGGCGGAAAACGCAAAGGTTCATTTGCTATTTATGTAGAACCCTGGCATGCCGATATTTTTGATTTTTTAGATTTAAAAAAGAACCACGGTAAAGAAGAAATGCGCGCCCGTGATTTGTTTTATGCTATGTGGATTCCAGATTTGTTTATGAAACGTGTGCAAGAAGATTCCAGCTGGACATTAATGTGTCCTAATGAATGCCCCGGACTTTTTAGCTGCCACGGCGAGGCATTTGAAGCTTTGTATGTAAAATATGAAGAAGAAGGAAAGGGTAGAAAAACAATCAAAGCAAGAGAACTTTGGGAAAAAATTCTAGAATCACAAATTGAAACAGGAACTCCCTATATGCTTTATAAAGACGCAGCAAACCGCAAATCCAATCAAAAAAATCTAGGCACTATTCGCTCATCAAACTTATGTACCGAAATTATGGAATATACCTCACCAGATGAGGTAGCCGTTTGTAATTTAGCATCTATTGCCTTGCCTATGTTTGTAAAGAATGGCGAATTTGACCATAAAGAATTGTTTCGAGTTACCAAGCGAGTAACCAAAAACCTAAACCGCGTTATTGATAGAAATTACTATCCAGTAATAGAGGCAAAAAACTCTAACATGAGGCACAGACCAATAGGACTTGGTGTGCAAGGTCTTGCCGATGCATTTATTTTATTGCGTTTGCCTTTTACTTGTGATGCAGCAAAAAAATTGAATCAAGAAATATTTGAAACCCTATATTTTGCTGCCGTAACCGCTTCAATGGAAGAAGCTATGGTGGATGGACCTTATGAAAGTTTTAAAGGCTCTCCTATTTCAGAAGGAGAATTTCAGCATAACTTATGGGGAATTAAAGATGAAGAACTAAGCGGAAGATGGGAGTGGGACAAACTTCGAAAAGAAGTTAAAAAACACGGCGTTAGAAATTCCTTATTAGTAGCACCAATGCCAACGGCTTCTACTTCACAAATACTAGGAAACAACGAAGCGTTTGAACCCTATACTTCTAATATATACACAAGAAGGGTACTTTCCGGCGAATTTATTGTGGTAAACAAACACTTGCTGGAAGATCTAGTAAATTTAGGTCTTTGGAATGAGAATTTAAAACAAGAAATCATGCGAGCAAATGGCTCTGTTCAAGATATAGATGGAATCCCGGTTGACTTGAAAGAACTTTATAAAACCGTTTGGGAATTAAGCATGAAGGACATCATCGATATGTCACGCCAGAGAGGATATTTTATAGACCAATCGCAATCCTTAAACCTATTTATGGAAAATGCAAATATGGCAAAACTTACTTCCATGCACTTCTATGCTTGGAAAAGTGGTTTAAAAACCGGTATGTATTACTTGCGAACTAAATCAGCAATGGATGCAATTAAATTCACCTTAAATAACGATGCTAAAAAAGAGGAGGAGCCTGAAGAAGCAATTTTAGACGCAGTAACTTCTGTAAATAATAAACCACTAACCCCTCAGGAATTAAGGGAGTTGTTAGCAAAATCGAAAACTGCAGATGCCGATGACGATTGTTTAATGTGTGGTTCTTAAGTTCTGCTTAATAATTTATAAAAGGTTTTATATTTTTCATCCAACAAAAAAACCTGTCATTTCCTAAAATTTGGCAGGTTTAATTTTTTAACAATTTTTAAAAAGCCTACAGTTCCTTGTGCATTTTTGCGTTCTGATGTTCCGAATAATAAAGCTCAAGCATTTCAAGTGTTGAGGCAATCAAATCTTTTGTTTCCAATAATAACGTAAAGTATAATACAGAGTTTTTTGAACTAGAATCTGGATCTTTAGTGCGTTCTATTTGTTTTTCAATTTGTAAAGAAACATAGTCAAAGAGTTTTTGTTTCTCCTCTAAAATGGGGCCAATATTTTGTAAGGATTTTTTATCAAATTCTTTTCTTGTTTTTTGAAACAAGTCCAGTAGCTTGTTTTCGATTTCTTTTAAATCCTTTATCTGGTTAAATTTGAGTCCTTTATGGTTATTTTTTACATGTTTCAAGCTCGCTTTTGTTATCAATTCTAAGGATTGCGAAATATCCTGAAGATTGTCTTGAACCAATAAATAGAATCGGCTGGCTCCAACATCGTGCCCTTCTATATTTTTGATGTAATAAAATATATGGTCTTTTAAATCTTCCACCTCACCATCTAATTTTGCGGTATATTTCTTGGCATTTTTGAGTATTTTGGCATCCTGTTTTGCTAAACCCTCTATGGTAGCTGCATACACCTTGCTTGCTCGTTTCATAATAGTAGAAACATTTGCGGAGCTTTCTTCAATTACTCCTTGTATGGAGGTGCTTTCGGCTTTTCTAAATAGTTCATCTTCTTTTAATTCTTCTGCCACTTTTTTACTTCTTAGATAGGTTCTAATAATTAGAATTATAGCAATAGAAAATAGGAAAATAAGAGATATTTCTCCAAAAATAAAAATTATAAACGCAAGAACTGCAGCAGTAAAAAATGCAACAATAGCTGTCATAAACCACCCGCCAATTACATTTAAAACTCCTGCTACTCGATATACTGCACTATCGCTTCCCCAAGCACGATCGGCAAGCGACGTTCCCATAGCTACCATAAAGGTTACATAGGTGGTAGATAAAGGTAATTTAAGTGAAGTAGCAAAAGAGATTAGTAAACTTGCTATCATAAGGTTTACTGCAGCTCGAATCATATCAAAAGCCGGAGCATCTATTTTTTTATCTAGGCCTTGGGCTTTGGGTTTTTTAAATTGTTTTATAAAAGACTCGTTTACTTTATTTGGAAGAATATAGACTAACCCTTTGTTTGCAACAATGAATATCCGAACCAATTGTTGCGAGAGTATATTAGAGTGAAACCGTTCTTTACCCTCATTTTGCCTCGATAAATCTACTGATGTTTTTACAACACGTTGTGCTTTTTCAGAAAACCACAAGGTAAGAACCATTACCAATCCTGCTAGTAATAAGAGATAAATAGGAGTGCCTACTTTGTTTGCAAGCATAGCCATATTAAATGTATTAGCAGCAATACCCGACGCAGCCCAAGCTTCGTATCCTTGGTATGCAGCTATTGGAACCCCTATAAAGTTTACCAAATCATTCCCCGCAAAAGCCATGGCTAAGGCAAAGGTTCCTAAAATAATAATTAATTTGTAAACATTAAATTGAAATAGCTTTTTTAGAAGAAAGGATAAAAACCCCCATATCAAGAAATTATAAAATAAAAATTGTAATAAGTTGCTATTTGCCCAAATGCTAAGTTGTTCCGGTAAAATGGCGGTTCCTTTTAAGCCTTTTATGATGATAAAATAAAAAATAGCGGTAATACCTATACCACCAAAAATAGCCGGCACATAGCTAGGTTTTTTTTCAAAATGAAAGCTAACAAGATAACGAGTAATAAATTGAACAATAGCTCCCACGGTAAAAGCTATAACTACAGAGAGCAATATGCCTATTATGATTTCTAGGGCTTTTTCGCTATTGATGTAATTCCCTAAATTAGAAAAAGTATCCTCACTGTGGTATATTTTTAAGAGTGCCATACAAACGGCAGCACCTAATAATTCAAAAACAATGGAAACTGTTGTAGAGGTTGGTAAACCTAAGGAGTTGAAAAAATCTAATAATAGGATGTCAGCAATCATTACCGCCATGCAAATAATCATGATTTCATTAAAGTAGAACTCACTTGGCACAAAAATTCCACTTCTTGCTATTTCCATCATTCCGCTGGAGGAAACGGCACCAAAGAAAATCCCCACACTAGCAACAATCATTATAATTTTAAAGGAAACTGCTTTTGAACCTATAGCTGAATTTAAAAAATTTACAGCGTCATTACTGACTCCAACTACCAAATCTGCAATCGCCAATATGCCTAAGGCGATTATCATAATCAAATACATGTCGTTCATATAAGTAGACGGAAATTAAACCACAAAATTCTAATTTATTTTTACAATCTATGTTACCAAAATGTTATCTATATTATCCCATATGGGGTATTTATTCATGAAATCACCAACAATAATAACAGTTTCTTGAGTATTTTGCCCTAATTTAAGCTAATAAAATACGGTAAATTGCTGGTATATAATAACATAAAAATTTAATGTTAATTTAAAGTTAAGTGAACATCACATAATTGTAAAATATTTACTATATTTGTTTTGTAATTATTAATTCAACCCTACTTTCCTATGAAAAAGATAGTTTTATTGCTCGTATTTGTTTTCTCAACATCATTAATTGTTGCACAAGAAACAACCAAAAAGGATTTAGTAAAAAATGGAAATCTGATAGCTTCCACCATATACCACTCAAATAATGTAGTAGCACAACAAGGGTTCTACAACAAGTTGGGCAAACTACAAGGCACATGGATTAGTTATGATACAAACGGAAATAAAACAGCCGTTGCTCAATATGACAACGGTGAAAAAGTAGGTACTTGGTATTTTTATAATGGTGATGTTTTACGGGAAGTAAAATATACTGAAAACAAAATAGCACAGGTAACTACTTGGAAAGAAAGTGAAACTCAGGTGGTAAGTAATTTAAGGTAAACACATAAAATAAGAAAAGAGGATATTTTAGGATATCCTCTTTTTAATCTGTCAAAAATTAATTATTTGTCAATATACATTATAACCCACTTGTCCAACCAATTGCCCAAGTAGGGGTATTGGCTCCGTTTCCTGCACCTGTAGTATTGCCTACCGTTACAAAATTTTGATTGGCACCTGTATAATTAGTAATTATAAATCCTGAAGCAGGATTTTCAAATTGCATTGGATTAATAGATAACGCATTAGCTTCAATTCTTGCTGCAGCTTCGGCATCAGTAGCTGTAACTTTTACCCCTAGATTTATAGAATTTGTATAGAAATTTGTAATAGTAATGTTTCCACCGCCTTCTTTAAAGAATAAGGCACCTTCGGTAACTGGACCTACTACAGAAATATTAGAAAGTGTTGTTGTAGTTACAGGAGTAGCGTTACCGTTATCGCCATTGTTAGATCCTTCAATCCCTGCTTTTGCCCCATTTTTCATGTACCAGTTTGATCCGTTACCAGACCATCCATCAGCAAAGTCTATAGAGTCATCGCCACTACCAACAGAAACTAAATTATTACCGGAAACGGTTCCACCAAAAAACTCAATACCATCATCACCACCATTTAATGATTGTACAAATTCAAAAGTAGTGCCAGAACCTACACCAAATAGGGACACTCCATTAAACTCTTTATCATTAGAAAATGTGGCACCGGTATATTCAATTCTTAGATAACGAATAGAACCAGAGTTGTCATTGGCATTATTACCACCGTATAAAACATCACCTACTTCAGAAAGTACGTTTGTGCCTTTATTTGTTGGTGCATCGCCAGCAATTACTAGACCACCCCAATCACCAGGAGCTGGAGATGAGGAGTTAGAAGTCATAACAACAGGATTATTTGCTTCACCTTGAATAAAAATTTTCCCACCTTTTTCAACAGCAATAAATGCTGATGTTCCTCCTGTTGCTTTAATAGTTGTTCCAGCAGGAATAGTTAGTGAACCACCGCTTTTTATTAAAAATGAACCTGTAAGAAAATATTCTGTACTTGCGTTTAATATTACATTGCTAGTTACTTCACCAGCTAAGTTTTCTGAAGCGGCACCACTATTATCAAGACCTGCAGTCCATCCAGCAGCCCAATCTGGAGACGCAGCTCCATTACCGGCACCAGTTGTAACACCTTCGGTATAGAAAGATTGATTGGTTCCAGTATAGTCAGTGGCAACTAAATCTAGAGGAGCGTTTGCAAATTGTATGTTATTAATGTCTAAAAGTCCAGCTTCAATTCTTGCAGCAGCTTCGCTGTCTGAACTAGTAACTTTAATGCCGAGGTTTACGTTACTTGTATAAAAATTGTTTATTGTGAAATTTCCACCACCTTCTTTATAGAATAGTGCACCTTCAGTAACGGGACCAACTACAGTAATGTTGTTGAGTGTGGTTGTAGTAACAGGTGATGCGTTTCCGTTATCACCGTTATTTGAACCCTCTATACCGGCTTTTGCTCCACCAGACATATACCAATTGTTTCCGTTTCCTGCCCAACCATCTGCAAAATCAATAGAGTCATCGCCACTACCCACGGAAACAAGGTTGTTCCCATTTACTGACCCACCGAAAAATTCAATACCATCATCTCCACTATTGAATGATTGTACAAATTCAAAAGTTGTTCCTGAACCTACGCCAAATAATGAAACACCGTTAAATTCTTTATCATTAGAGAAAGTTGCTCCAGTATATTCTACTCTAAGGTAACGAATAGAACCGGAATTGTCGTTTGGATTATTACCACCGTAAGTAACATCGCCTACTTCGGATAAAACATCGGTACCTTTGTTAGTGGGTGCATTACCAGCAATTACTAGTCCACCCCAGTCACCAGCAGCTGGCGTTTGAGATCCTGAAGTCATTACTACGGGAGCAGAAGCGTTTCCGTTTACAAATAGTTGTGCGCCACGTTCTATAGCTATATAGGCAGAAGTACCACCAGTAGCTCTAATTATCGTTCCAGCATTTATGGTTAATGAAGCTCCAGATTTTACAATATAAGCACCTGTAAGTTCATATGCTACGGAAGCATCAAGTGTTGTGGCTTCGGTTACTTCGCCAAATAATAGGTTTTCTACACAAGGCACACAGGCAGAGCCACCACAATCTACACCATCTTCGTCACCGTTTTGAATACCATCATTACAATCTGCTACAACATTTGGACTATTGTCATCACTACTACAAGAAACCACAAGAATCATAGTGAATAGAACAAACATTAAATTAATTACATTTTTTTTCATTTTTTTTGATTTTAAAGATTAGATTAGAGATTCGATTTTTATGATAAATTTTAAATTTTATAGATTAATGATAGTTTAAAGTCATATCCTTTTTTGTAGGACAAAATAGTAATATCTCTTTCTTGAACTCCCCCTTGAACATCTGGGTTTATGTCACCATTTACTGCTTCTTGAAATCTTTTTATTTTAGGATTTAACAAGTTTTTTGCTGTGATACCTAAAGAGATGTTTTTAGATAGTTGTGTTTTTAATATAAAATCTAAAGTTGCTACACCTTCTTCAATAATATTACCCTTTCCGAAATTTCCTAGAGCAAAAATTCTATCTGAAAAGTAATTTGCTGCTAGTGTTACTTGTATGTTTTTGTTTTTTGAAAAGTCTTTATAATAGGTTACATCTGCATTTAATAAAAAATCTGATGCACCTGTAATATCTGTTTCAGAATAAGTGGGTGTAAATGATATTGGAAAACCAGCGGCTGAGGTTTCTTCAACAATTTTATCTTCAGACAGGTCTTGGTTGGTAACCATATATGTACCGTTAATGCCTGTTGATATATTCTTTTTCAATGTTGTTCCACTTGCTAGTGTTTTTTCGGTTTCAAACAATGATTTTCTAAATTCTAATTCAGCTCCAAAAGCTGTTGCTTCATCTCCAGTGTTTGCCCAACTAATATCATTCGAGGCAGAGTTAAGTAAAATGGTGTTTATCGGGTCTTCTATTAATTTTCCAAAAGCTGCAACAGAGAGTATTTCACTTGTTTTAGGAAAAAACTCCCATTTTATATCTACGTTATAATCTGTTGATGAATTTAATCCTGGATTTCCTTGATAGTCTTGGTTTACTTCTTGAAAAAGGAAAAGTGCTCTTTCTTTAAATTGAGGTAATGTATAGGTTTTGCTTGCAGCAAATTTTAGGTTTTGTTTTTCGTTTAGTTCATATTTTAGTGATATTGCCGGAAGCACTTCAAAAGTATCTAAATCATTACTTGCACCGATTGGGTCAAGTGATGTGGACCATTCAATAAATTGATTTATTTGTTCCACTCTAACACCAGCAAGCACAGTAAATTTAGAAGAAAAGGCGTATTCAAAATTTATAAACCCTGCATGAATTTTTTGATTACCTTTATAAAATTGAGGTGTTAAAGGATCAACATTTGAGTTTAAACCTCCTCTAAAGGTTTCAATGCTAAAAAGTCCAGCGTTAAAATTTTCTTGTGTGAAATAGGAGTCAACATTGTAAATATTTTCTACAATGGGTTGTGTTACTTGACTTCGTGGTGCAAATCTGATATTAAATTGAGTTGCTTCATAATTCACATCTTTAAATCTTCCGTTATAACCTACAGTTATTTTACCTCTAAACTCTTCGTCTTCGTTTTTATTGAACTTAAAAGTAGTTGCAAAATTTCCGGCTAATTCTTCTTCAACTAACTCTCCGTAAAATCTATGGTTGTCAGATGATGATGAAATTAATTGAAAAGACTTTGGTCCATTAGGATTGTTATTATCAGCAGGTAACAAAGTTATTTGTCTTCTGTTTGGTTCATCGCTTTCAAGATAGTTATAAGAGCCTCCCCAATTAATTTGTAATTTCTCACCAATTTTGTGATCACCTAGTAGTTGATGAACAAACAATTGAGTTCTTTCAAAAACAGCTCTTTGTATAAAGCCGCCACCATTTGCAGCATCGTCGTCTTTATCTACTATTCCAAAAAACTCTTTTTGCTGTTCGCTAGTTGAATTTAAAAAAAGACCATTATAGCTAAAACTTTGGTTTTTATGTTTAAGCCCAACATTAGTCATTGCGGTTGTATTGGTATTGTAGGCGTAGTTCACAAAATCAAAGTCTGAGTCTGGCACGGCACTTACATTTACACCACCCCGAGAAATACCCTCATTAAATTCATATCCGTTATTAAAGGAAGCAACTCCAAAAAGATTAACTTTTGTGGTTTCAGTTATATTAAAAGATTCTCCTCCTTTTAATGAAAGACCACCGTTAATTGGGGTTGAGATTTTACCTCTGTCCCAGCTTGTGTTAAAATTGTAATTATTGAGAGGAAATGTGGGGTAATTTTTGTCATAGAAACCAGAATTGTTAGGACCATCTGTTAAAAAAAAATCTTTTTCACCAACAGATAGAGTATTTGCTCCTGTCTCCATAACAATTTCCATAAAACCGCTTCCCTTGTAATCTTTTGAAGAAATATTAATGTTAGCACCTGCAAAATCACCATAATTTTGCGGATTATAGGTTTTGTCAACGCCTATAAATTCAACTATATCTGTAGTAAAAACACTTAAATTTATATTCTTTCTAGAGGGATCGTTAGAAGGCAAGGGTAAGCCATTTAAGGTTGTAATGTTATAACGATCACCTAATCCTCGAACAAAAATATTGCTAGAACCTTCTTCTTTTGAAATGCCTGTAACTTTGGTTACTGCAGTTGCAACATTGCCAACCCCTTTTCTTGAAAGTTCTTGAGCACCAATAGAAGTTTTTTGAGTTACTGCCTTTTTTTGTTCTAAGAGTAGTGCAACTTCACTTTCTTTCCTTGTAGTAGTTTTAATGATAACTTCGTCTAGTGTAGATGCACTAGCACCTATAGGTACATTGACAGTGGTTACCTTATTAGCTTCAACTTTTACATCAAGAATTGTAATAGTTTTATACCCTACAAAACTAATTTCAAGTGTGTATAACCCTATTTCAATGTTATCAATAGAATAAAGTCCTTCTAAATCTGATGTTGTGCCTCTATCTGTGCCTTTTAATGCTATAGTTGCAAAGGGAAGTGGCTCATAATTGAATTCTTTATCAGTTATTTTTCCAACAATTGCTCCTGATTGCTGTGAAAATACTAAATGTGTAAAAAGTAGGGGTAGGAAAATTAGTTTTTTAATCATTTATTTTAACTTTTTGTTTTTTGAAATTAATAAACATAGGTAGATACATTGTAAAACATTAATCTCTTTTTGCTCTCACAGTAATGTAAGTTTTAGATAAAGGTTCTATGCTGCCTAGCATAGAAGAATTATTATATTTTTTAATACTTAAAATTGAAAACTATTATCAAAGCTTGGATGTGCATCATAAAATATTGCACTACAACTAGTTAAAGATTTTTCAGTAGGCATAAGAATAGAGTCGTTTTCATTTTCATTTTTGAATTTCAAATTTTCAACCTCACTATCTTTAATCAGAATAGTCTCTTCTTGAAAAATAAAGTCATCACTGCTGCAACTGGTTACAAAGCCTAAAGCTGCGATTGACATAATTGATAAAAAGAATTTTTTCATGATTTTTAGATTTAATTTAAAAGTTATAGTTAATTAGAAATAGTGCTTTTAATATTTCGGTACAAAGAAACTCCAACAATGTAAAGTGGGTGTTATCTGGTAGTTAATACTTTGTCAAGACATGGTTACCTTTGTGTTAAGGCGTTTCAGAACGTACTAAAATAGCATCTATAACATTTTAATATTCAGTGTTCCGTGTTCCGTGTTCCGTGTTCAGTTCCCTGTTTCCCGTTTCCCGTTCTCCGTTCCTTGTTTGTCTTACGTCTTACGACTTACGACTTTCAACTTCACGACTTACAACTTTATTTAAGACAATATGGAACTTACTAATTGAATTTATTTCTAAGTAATGTAGTATCTTGCTGTCCATAAACTAAGATTATGATGCAATGGGAACAACTCTTATCGCTTAAAAAACAAGGTGATATAACCAAAAGACTTCGCAAAGAACAAGACGAAACCAGACTAGGGTTTGAAGTAGATTATGACCGAATTATCTTTTCATCGGCTTTTAGAAGTCTGCAGGATAAAACGCAAGTGATTCCTCTTTCAAAAACCGATTTTGTCCATACCAGACTTACGCATAGTTTAGAAGTTTCGGTAGTAGGAAGGTCTTTAGGACGGCAAGTGGGCAAGGCTATTTTAGAAAAACACCCGCATTTAAAAGAAGTTCACGGCTATCAATTTAATGACTTTGGTGCCATTGTTGCCGCTGCATCTTTAGCGCATGATATTGGAAATCCTCCTTTTGGTCATTCCGGTGAAAAAGCAATAGGCAATTATTTTTCTAACGGAAATGGAAAGCGTTTTAAAGAATTACTCACCGAAAAACAATACCAAGACTTAGTTGATTTTGAGGGAAATGCTAATGGGTTTAAAATTCTTACACAGAGCAGAAGCGGTGTTGAAGGCGGTTTAAGACTTTCGTATGCTACACTTGGAGCATTTATAAAGTATCCGAAGGAATCGCTACCCAAAAAGCCAACCCCTCATATATGCGACAAGAAATTTGGTGTTTTTCAATCGGACATACTTTCATTTAAAGAAGTGGCAGAGGAATTAGGAATGATGCAAAGAGGAACTAATAATAATCTTAGTTTTCATCGCCATCCTTTAGCCTTTTTAGTGGAGGCTGCCGATGATATTTGCTATACAATTATTGACTTTGAGGATGGAATTAATCTAGGTCTGATTGAAGAGGAATTTGCTTTAGAATACCTTATTAACTTAGTGAGAGATACTATAAATACTTCTAAATATAATTTGCTCACTACCAAAGCAGATAGATTGAGTTATTTAAGAGCGTTGGCAATTAACACCCTAATTAAAGAAGCAGTAGTCATTTTTATAGCCAATGAAGAAGCTATCTTAAAAGGTGAATTTGAAACTTCTTTGTTAGACAAAAGCAAATTCAAGGCACAAATTGAAGATATAATTTCTATAAGTATTAAAAAAATTTATACAAGTGATGAGGTGGTGGCAAAAGAAATTTCGGGATATAAAATATTATCTTCCTTGTTAGATGTTTATACTACAGCTATTGAAAACGCATTTTACGCGAAAGAAACCCATTTTGATAATCTGATATTGAAAGGTTTTATAGAGTTTGATAACAAAACCTTTGATAATTTTTACTATCACATAATGCAAGTTTGTTCATTTATTGCCGGACTAACCGATGGAAATGCACTTTTGACTTTCAACAAAATAAACGGCAATACCGTTTAATTTTTATTAAATAAGTTAAAACAAAAATAAATATTTGCTAATTATTTTTTTTTGTATACATTTAGCAACCAATAATAAATGACTTAATCACAGTATGTTTTAGAAATTAATCCACACTTTAAGTCATAATAAATCCCTTAAAATAATGAAAAAAACTATTTTTCTTTTTGCCTTCTTGTGTGTTGGCATGCTACAAGCACAAGATTTTACAGGTGTGATTAACTCCTATTTTAACGAAAATCGCGCACAACTTGGTTTAAGTGCACAAGATGTTTCTGACATAAATATCTATAACCAACACTTTTCTAAAAGCACTTCCGTAAATCATGTATATACTGTACAAAGATATCAAGGTATCGAAGTATTTAATGCCATTGCAAATTTTGCCATTGCAAATAATGCCGTTCGCCACGTTGAAAATGGATTTATTGGGCAATTGTCTCAAAAAGTAAATACCACAACACCTACACTTACTCCACAACAAGCCATTCAAAAGGCTGCTGTGCATTTGGGTTTGAATACACCGGTAGGATTAGAGCTGCTTGAAACTCCGGAAAACAATAAGTTTGTTTTTTCTAATGGAACTATTTCACAAGAAAACATTCGTGTGAAATTAGTGTTTCAACCTAATGACGAAGCTACATCCCTTCGTTTAGCTTGGGATTTAGATATTCATACATTGGATGGAAGTCACTGGTATAGTGTTAGAATTGATGCCCAAAACGGACAATTATTAAACACACACGATTGGATTTCTAGCTGTAACTATGACGCAGTTACTGCCGAAGTGCATAATCATGGCAATATAGTAACTACTTCTAAAGAAAGTGTTTTATTAAAAACAACTTCCTCACAAAATTTTATGACCCCAAATGATGGGTCGTCTTACCGCGTTTTTGCAATGCCTATTGAAAGCCCAAGCCACGGTACAGATGCATTGGTTTCAGAACCAGCAAATGCTATTGCTTCTCCTTTTGGATGGCATGATACCAATGGCGTTGCCGGACCTGAATTTACAATTACCAGAGGAAACAATGTAAGAGCAAGAGCTGATATAGCAGGAAATAATGGTGGAAACTCTGCTGAAGGTGGTGCCGGTTTAGATTTTGACTTTCCTATTGACATAGAACAACAACCTTCAGGGTATGTAGATGCTGCTATCACCAATTTATTTTACTGGAACAATATTATGCACGATGTATGGTACCAATATGGTTTTGATGAAGCAAGTGGTAACTTTCAAGAAACAAATTATACAGGGTTAGGAATTGGGAATGATTCTGTAAATGCTGATGCACAAGATGGAAGTGGTACAAATAATGCTAATTTTTCTACTCCTCCAGAAGGAAATAAACCAAGAATGCAAATGTTCTTATGGTCGCCTGCAGGACCTCCAGGAACCCCATTAACTATTAACAATGGTCCATTGGCAGGAAATTACACTGCAACTAGTGCAAATTTTGGCCCCGGGTTACCTTTAGTACCTCTAACTGCTGATTTAGCTTTAGTATTAGACGATGATGCAGGAGTTTCCACAGATCCTAATGATGGATGTGATAATATTACAAATGGGCCTTCATTGGTTGGAAAAATAGTGGTAATAAGAAGAGGGGAATGTGAATTTGGATTTAAAGTACTAGCTGCAGAAACGCAAGGTGCCGTTGCGGTTATCATTGTTAATAATGTACCTACTGCTCCTATTGCCATGGGCCCCGGAGCTGTAGGAGGAAGTGTTACTATACCCTCCATAATGGTTGGTCAGGCTGATGGAGAAGCAATTATCCTATCTTTAGCCAATGGCGATATTATTAATGGAACATTAGTGGAAACCGGACCATTTCAATTAGATGGCGATTTTGATAATGGTATCATCGCACATGAATATGGACATGGAATTTCTATTAGACTTACAGGTGGAGCTTTTAATAGTAACTGCCTTCAAAATGCAGAACAAATGGGAGAGGGATGGAGCGACTGGTTTGGATTAATGCTAACGATGAATACTGGAGACACCCCGGAACAACGCAGAGGTATAGGGACATTTGTCATAGGACAACCTAATGACGGTAATGGCATTCGACCCGCCCCTTACAGTACTAGTTTTGCGATTAATCCATTCACTTATGGGGCTACAAATAATGGTAATATTTCACAACCACATGGAATTGGTTTTGTATGGGCAACCATGCTATGGGATTTAAACTGGGCGCTAATTGATGAATATGGTTTCGACCCTGATTTTTATAATGGTACCGGTGGAAATAATATCGCTATGCAGCTAGTAATTGATGCTCTTAAATTACAACCTTGTAGTCCGGGATTTGTAAATGGTCGCGATGCCATTTTGCAAGCAGACCTTTTAGCAAATGGAGGAGTTAATACATGTCTTATATGGAATGTTTTTGCAAATAGAGGACTTGGGTTTAGTGCCTCTCAAGGAGGATCAAACAACCGTTTTGATCAAGTAGAAGCATTTGACCTTCCTGCAGAATGTTCTTTAGGAGCTATAGACCAATCGTTAAATAATTTCAGGATTTTTCCAAACCCATCCGATGGAAACATAAATATCTCTTCAAGAATGGATATGGGGAATAGTACAGTTTCTATTTTTGATATCAACGGAAGAAAAGTATTCTCACAAGAAATTTCTATGAATGGAACAATTCAAGTGAATGCTAAGGGTTTAAATACCGGATTGTATTTAATTAAAATTGAAGGGGATAATTATACCCACAATGCAAAATTAATTATCAGATAAATTTTATAGAATAGTGGTTTTTGCAAGAAAAAGACTGTCAGAAATGGCAGTCTTTTTTATTTAAAGAATTTAAATGAACCTATATAATTTTTTTAAAATTGCGGAGGTAGAAATCCCGGATAAATCCTGAAGCTCCTCCACAGTGCCATGTTCCGGAAAGAAATCTGAAATTCCCAAAAGGTGTACTTCATTTTTATAATGGTTTGCCGCTGCATATTCAAGGATAGCACTACCAAACCCTCCGGAAATTAAGCCATCTTCAATAGTAAGTATCGTTTCATACTGATTAAAAACTTGTTTTAATAACTTTTTATCTAATGGTTTTATGAATCGTAAATCATAGATGCCAATGGCCTCTTTTTCTTTTAATTTGGATACTGCGTCCAAGACGTTATCTAAAATAGTTCCTATACTCAAAATCGCTATTTTATTGCCTTTTTGTATTTCTTCTCCTTTTCCAATTTTCATTTTTATAAAAGGTTTTTTCCAATCTAATATACGTCCTCTCCCTCTAGGGTATCTTATAGCAATAGGTAATTTTAGTCCTAATTGTGCTGTATAAAGCATATTGCGAAGTTCTATTTCATTTCTCGGAGCAAAAACAATAAGATTGGGAATGCAACGCAGAAAAGCTATATCAAATATGCCGTGATGCGTGGCACCATCTTCACCTACAATTCCTGCCCTATCTAAACAAAAAATAACAGGCAATTTTTGTAAACACACATCGTGTATTACTTGGTCATATGCTCTTTGTAAAAAGGTAGAATAAATGTTGCAAAAAACAATCATTCCTTGTGTTACCAATCCTGCAGCAAATGTTACCGCATGTTGTTCAGCAATACCTACATCAAAAGCTCTTTCTGGAAATTTATCCATCATAAACTTCAGGGAACTTCCTGTAGGCATTGCAGGAGTGATTCCTATGATTTTTGCATTTTTTTCAGCAAGTTCAACCAAAGTAATTCCAAAAACATCTTGATATTTTGGGGCTTGTAATTCTAAACTTTTAGGAAACAAATCACCTGTAATATGATTAAATTTTCCGGGGGAATGATATGTTACCTGATTTTCTTCAGCTTGACGAAGACCTTTCCCTTTTTTGGTAATCACATGAAGTAATTTTGGCCCCGGTACATCCTTTAAACGGCCAAGTTCTTTTAATAATGCCAATATGTTGTGCCCATCAATAGGCCCTGAATAATCAAAATGTAATGCTTCAAAAATATTGTCTTGTACGGGCGTTTTATTAAGGGAAACTTTTGTGAGATATTCTTTTAAAGCACCTACACTAGGGTCAATACCAATAGCATTATCATTTAAAATAACTAAAATATTGGTATTGGTAACTCCGGCATGATTCAACCCTTCAA
>MNYN01000077.1 GCA_001873105.1 Flavobacteriaceae bacterium CG2_30_34_30
CAATAAAGCTCAAAAGTTTGCTTAGGCTTTTAGAATAGGATTTTCCGGTGTATTGCATTTGCACATTTGGCGTCACATAGCCGCAACCCCAAGTTGTGTTTTGTACTAAAGGCCGAAGTTTTACAAAATAATTTCTAATAAGAAAAACACCTATCAGAAGGATTAAAAATAACATAGAATATCTACCCACATTTTGCATAAGTGCAAGCATTGGGGTAAAAGATTCTAAATTCATCTGGCTAGAAACAGGTATCACCGATTGTATAATCTGGAGTGTTATGCCAAAATAAAATTGCGGAAAAAATCCTATAGAAAACATAATAGCTACAATAAAATATTGTGGAGCGCGCATCCATAAAGAGACTTCAGTAGGAGGATGGACTAATATCTGTCTTGGATTTCCTAAAAATACAGTGCCAAATGTTTTTGTAAAAGTCAATAAGGATAGTCCACCAATAAAAGCTAAACTAGCTAGTGAAAGAATCATTAGAGTAGAATGGGTCAGACCAATAGTATGTATTCCAATTAAAAATCCGTTATAAATTAAAAATTCAGAAATAAACCCGTTTAAAGGAGGTAAACCACCAATGGCAATGGCGCCAATTAGAAATAAAACAGCAGTTTGAGGCATTTGGCGTATGAGTCCACCCAGTTTTTCCATATCCCGCGTATGGGTTTGTTGGTAAACAGAGCCAACGGCAAAAAACAACAGCGATTTAAATAAGGAATGATTTAAAGTATGTAATAAAGCACTGCTAAGCCCAATAACCATTAACATTGTATTATTAAATCCGGCGCCAATAAGAAATAGTCCAATGCCAGCTCCAATAATACCTATGTTTTCAATAGTACAATAAGCCAACATTTTTTTAAAATCCCGATGCACACTTGCATTTAAAATGCCAAATATTCCTGTTATGATGGATATAATAAGAATGGATTCGCCAATAAGCAGTAATTCACTTTGCAGCATTAATGCTACACGAATTATTCCGTAAATCCCCAATTTTACGATTACGCCAGACATAACACCCGAAATATGGGAAGGTGCGGCAGGATGTGCGTGAGGAAGCCAAGAATGCAGTGGCACAAAACCCGCCTTGATACCAAAACCTACAAAAAATACTAGAAACAACCAAGCATTAAAGTTGGTGCCAAAATAATCGCTAATGGCAAGAAAATCAAACGAACCTTGAGCAAAATACACCCAAATAAAGCCGACTGTTAAAAATGCTACACCTAGATGCATTTGCACCATATAATTGAGGCCTGCCTTAAGAGTGTCTTTTTTTTCGTGTTCAAATAGTACTAAAAATAAGGAAGAGAGCGACATCATTTCCCAAGCGATCAGAAATGCCAAGCTGTGTTGCAGCATACAAACCCAAAGCATGGATGCCTGAAAAAGGAGAAATAGCGTCCAGTGTAAAGACAGGTTCGCCTTTTGTGTATGATAAGGTTTCATATACCCAATCCCATAGAAAGCACCACTTAAACAGGTTAAATTAATAATCAATATAAACCAAGCAGCTAAGGCGTCAATGCGCAGAGGAATTTCACCAAAAAAGGAGGATCCTGGCAGAAAAATTTCTATCGGAGTGCCGAGTAAAGCGTTTACTGCAGGAATGGATGTGGCAATTGCAACAAGTAAAACAAAAAAGAAACTGACAAATGCTTTTATTTTTGAAGGCAATAAAGGAATGCTTAGAATTCCAATGCCCACGATAATTGCCGATGACAGAATCAGCCAAAAATTATCCATATTCTTTATATGTCTTAATTTTAAAAATCAGTTAGGATATTTTATAGATGAAAACACCCTTAAATACAATCAAATTTAAGTAAACATTTTTCACCTTTGAAGGAAGAATTTTCTTGAAAATGTTTTAAATCTTGAAAAGAGTAAATTTGATGCTGCAAAATTGGGGCTTTTTATTCAAAAATAGGTAACATAAAGCAAGTTTTTTTGAAGACTTTAAGAATAATAATGTTTATTTGTTTTGAATAATTACACTTTACAATGCAATACTATTTCTAAATAAATATTCTATTAGTAAAGATTTTAATTGCTAGGAAAACAAGGAAATTAAAAGAATTGGACAGGGTACTTTTTTTGAAAGTAAAGATTTCTAAATCAAAACATTTTTTTGTAAGTAGTAGAAAAAATTTTGGACAGAAAAATTGCGGAAATATTAAAATTTATGTTGTATTTTTTATATGCTATGCATGCATATATAATGAAGCATTAAAGTAATAACTTAACTATCATAATGCGTATATTGCAAGCCTATTTAGGGTAAAATCTTATTTTATTTAATTATGAGAAAAATGTACAATTCAAAAATAATTGGTTTGGGAAGTTATGTTCCTGACAACATAGTAACCAACGACGACTTATCCAAAATGATGGATACAAATGATGAATGGATACAAGAACGTACTGGCATAAAAGAGCGTCATTGGGCAGTACCCGGCACAGGAGATACTACTTCTGCTATGGGTGTAAAGGCCGCAAAAGTAGCAATAGAAAGAGCGGGTATGGATAAAAATGATATAGATTTCATCATTTTTGCTACGTTAAGTCCCGATTTTTATTTTCCTGGTCCCGGAGTTTTGGTACAAAAAGAATTAGATATAAAAACGATAGGAGCTCTCGATGTACGCAACCAATGTTCGGGATTTGTTTATGCCATTTCGGTGGCCGACCAGTTCATAAAAACCGGAATGTATAAAAATATATTGGTTATAGGAGCCGAATTACATTCGCACGGATTAGATAAAACCACAAGAGGCAGGGGCGTTACAGTTATCTTTGGAGATGGTGCAGGTGCCGTAATTTTAAGCAGAGAAGAAAATCCTGACAAAGGATTGCTTTCTACACACTTACATGCACAAGGCGAGCATTTTAAAGAGCTTTCACTCGTTGCTCCCGGAATGGGTCAACGTTGGATTAACGATATTTTAAAAGATAACGATCCTGATGATGAGTCTTACTTTCCATATATGAATGGGCCGTTTGTGTTTAAAAATGCCATTGTTCGATTTACAGAAGTTATTATGGAAGGATTGCAGAAAAATGGATTGGTAAAAGAAGACATCAATTTGTTGATACCGCATCAGGCTAATTTACGTATTTCGCAATTTGTTCAAAAAAAGTTTGGACTTTCGGATGATAGAGTTTTCAATAACATTATGACCTACGGAAATACCACAGCAGCTTCTATTCCCATAGCTCTAACCCAAGCTTGGGAACAGGGAAAAATCAAAGAAAACGATTTGGTTGTTCTCGCTGCTTTCGGAAGCGGATTTACTTGGGGAAGCGTTATTATTAGGTGGTAGGTTGTAGGTATTAGGTGATAGGTATTATGTATTTGTTGATTGTAGGATGAATGGGGTCGTATTTGGTAGTTAACTACTTATAGACTGTTAGAGCATATAAGGATGATGTCTTATTCATAAGATTAATAAAACTTCATAGTAGCTCTGACCTTCGTTTAATGCCGAAAGTAATGATAGCATTAATCCAATGCCTTTATAAAATTCTCTATAGTTTCTATTAATTCTGGCATAACTTTTCGGTTAGGCTCGTTATAGGATTTGGCATTTTCCATCGTGTCTCCTGGGGTTATCTTTTTAAAGATATGGTTCATCCCTTCAATTATTAATAACTCGGCATCCGGTTTTGCTTCTTTTAATAGTTTAGCTTCATTTTCATCTACCTGAATATCCTGGTTGCCATTAATTATAAATACTGGAATGTTAAGTTTTGCAATTTCTTTTTGTGGATTGTATGCCATCCAAGTTCGCATAAAAGGTTGCACGCTTGGTCTAAAAATAGAAGAGAGACCTTCGCCATAATTAGTAGCAATACCATTTACCCGTAAATCATCAAAACTATTTCGTGCGTCCTCTTTTAATGCCGGTGCTTGGCGTTCCAATTGGTCAACGATTACATCATCAATTTCCTGACCGGCTCCAGCGATAGAAATAAATGCATCTGCCCGATTTTCTTGCGCGGTTACCATTCCAACTAAAGAACCTTCGCTGTGTCCAATGATAACAATTTTAGAAAAACGGGGATCTTTTTTAAAATAGGCAGTAACATCCATAGCATCTTTGATAAAATCATCAAACACAATGTTTTCTTCTTTTAACCTTCCCTGTCTAGCTAGGTTTACCAAACGTTTGTCATACCGGAAGGTTGCAATTTTTCTATTGCTTAAACCTTCAGCCAGATATTTTAAAGAATTGTTGTTTACCATCGGTTGGTTGCCATTTCTATCGGTTGGTCCGGAGCCTTGAATGAGAATGGCTAGGGTTGAAGTTTCTTCGTTTTCTGGAACAAGCAGCAAACCATCGATGAGGTTATTTATTTTTATTTCCTCTGCTTTGTATGTTTTATTTTGGCTAAAAGAGTTGAAAACAATCAGGAAGGTAATAAGTATTAGTATGTAGCTTTTCATAAGTACACTATTTTTGTTATCAGTTTATTTTTTAAAATTGGCAATTGCTTCTTGTGCTTCTATTGGTTTTTGTGTGCCTAGTAGTAATTTCTTGCCACTTAATAACTCAATTTTTATACCTTTATTTCCTTTTACATTAAGTGCTCTGCCTTTTTTTAAGCTAATGCGATATCCCCAGCCGCCATAATCGCCTATAGGACTATAAGAAACTACCTCACAAGATTTTATTTCGCACCAAAGAATGGTTTTTAAAGAATTTCTGAATGGATAAAAGGCATAATGGATGCCGAGAGTGTCTATTTTAATTTTCAATTTTAAAACACGAATCAAAAAAAGAAAAAGGAAAACAAGTAATGTATTTGTAATTAACAACAACCAAAATTCTTCAGAATTGGTATCAAATTCCTCTTGATTTATAAGAATTATTAATGGGAGGAACGAAACAAGAAGGATGAAAAAGAATAAAATTTTTAACCAAGGCTGGTTAAATTGCTGCTCTTCATAAAATGTTTTCATGAGTTAGTTTTGAAATTGTTTTTAAGTTCTCGTTCTGTTTTTATAAAAAGCATGACACAACAAAAAATTAAAACGCCAATTGCCAATGGGATACTGATATTTTCCGAAGGATTAATGATAGAGCCTATAATGCCAATTAATACCATATAAATACCCAGTTTTATCATTTCTTTGGAAGAATATCTCTGAGAAAAATCCCATTTCTCCTGAGAGTTCATAGACGTTTTAGTGCGATAGCCGTAAAGATGGTTAATTTTTTTTGGCGGAAACTTAAAAAATAAGTAGCCGCCAGTTATAAACACTAATCCTGTTAAGCCTAAAATTAAAAATAAAGAATTTGAAAAGACCATTAGTATATTGAAATTTGATAGAATATAATTTTAGAGAGAATCTCTGCCACTAGTAAACTTACAATAAATAAAAGAGTAGATTTTGTTCCCTTGGCGTTTGTTGCCACTTTAAAACCGTTATAGGCAAGTACTACAAACCAAACAAGAATTAAAATACCAATTAATGCAAAAACTAGTATTAGAATTAAATTATCAAATATAAGCTGCATTGCTTCTTTATCTAAAGTCATTCCGGTAAGGTTGTTTCCCATAATAGACATGGTGTTTTTTATATTGAAAAAAAAGAGAAACATGAAAACTGGGAGTGAAATCAGTGAAGTAATGCATATATCCAAAAACCTGGTTTTAGTATTTACAATTTTGCCAGATATATATAGCATGAGGGATAAAATTATCATATTTATCAAAGCCTCTGCGAAGGCTACTGAAAAATTAATATTATTGATAAAGTGTACATCTAAGATGCCATCTCTTCTCGTATTAAATATTGTAGCAAGCAGTATAGATATTGTAAATAAAATTAGACCTGAAAACAGAAGTTTTTTATCGGAATAAATAGAAAACGGATTTGTAAGAATTTTTAGCATTATAGATTTTCTTCTTTTAAAGTGCGTAATTTTTCAATAATATCGTCCAGTTTGTTTCTTATAGTAGGGTAACTGTTTCCCATCTGTTTTGCCATTTCTTTTAAGCTGCCGCTAGTCATAAAAAATTGCATCATAAAGTCTTGCTCTTCTTGATGCAGTTTTAAAAATATTGGTAGCGCATAGTTTCCACCGACAGAGGTATTACAGTGCTCACATTTTAATTGTGCAACCTGTAAAATGCTTTCGCATGAGGGACAGTGAATGGGTAATTTTGGATTCATTTTTAAATTATATTAAAACAAATATAAATAAAATTTAGTTTTAAATAAATAAAAATTAGTTTTTATTTTTTTTCTGAACTTTATAATTAATGTAGTATCTTTAAATTACTAATTAATAAATTATAACCAACATGAAAACAATAGGAACAATATTATTACTGCTAGGTGCTATAGGCACTATAATTTTTGGGATACAAGCCATTCAGGATTCAGATAGTTTTAGTTTTCTAGGAATGGATATAGCTGTAAGTACCGCTAACTGGACGCCTGTTATTATAAGTGCTGTTATTTTAATTGTGGGATTGGTGATGACTATGAGGGGAAAAAAGGTTTAAGTTGGGTTTCAAAGAATTCTGTTTTAGGAGGATTACCTTCCGGTATTCCCTTTTAATCCTAATGCGGCAAATAATGAGCTAAATATAGACCTAACAAATAAACCGACAGGTTTATATGTCTATGAACTTTATGACAGCAATGGAATAGTGGTTATAGCTGGCGAAAGCCCTAACGTTTTGGAAACAATTGATACTTCAAGTTTAGGAGAAGGTATTTATTTCTTGCATTTTTATGAAAATGGAACTCTAACCATTAAACAGGTTGTCATTGACCATCAATAAAGTATTTTAATATGAAAAATTTATTAGTTTTAATTGTAGGATGTTTGATGGTAAACCAAACTTATGCTCAATGGACTGCTGTAACAGACCCTAACTTTGAGGCCTTTTTGGAGGCCAATGGTATGGGGGACGGTATCCCTAACAATGGACAGGTGCTTACGGCAAATATTGAAAATGTTACCGTTTTGGATTTGCCCTCAAGTGCTGAGGTTTCTGATTTAACCGGGATTGAGGATTTTAGCGCATTGGAGTTTTTGGATTTTAGTGCCAACAATGTGGCATCGGTAGATCTTTCACAGAATACGGCTTTGCACTTTACAAGCTAAAATACTGATTATGAAAAAATTATTCTTTCTACTGATTTTATTACCACTTTTTTCTTTTTCTCAAATAGCAGAATTTGAAACAAATTATTCAATTGGAAACGGGTATACTATGGAAATGCAAATGAAATGGGAATTGTATGAGAACAAACTAATAGGATATTTTACTGATAGGAAAATTGTCAAAATGATGGAAAAACAAAACCAACCTACAACCCAAGTTTATGAGTTGGAAATGTTTGAAAAAGACCCTGAAGCAAAATTTAAACAGGATATTCACGGCAATTACATTTACCAAACCGAAATTATAAGGATTATTGTAACAATAGGGCAACTTATAAAAATGACTACTAAAGATGACTTCTCAGGACAAGTTAATGATGTAAGTTATGTTTATATTGATATGTAGTTTATGTTAATCAAAGTTAATTAAATACAAAAGAGGGTTTCCAGTTTGATTGCCCTCTTTTTTTGATTTTAATAATTCTGGGAGTATCAATTTAGTTAAGAAAGTTAAAAAAGTTAAGTTTTTTCTGGAGGGTATAGAGAAAAAAAATATAGTTATTAACAGGCTTAAAAATCGACTAAATTGTCAACTAAAAAAATAATGCCCTGTATATCAATTACATACAAGGCAAATTGTGGAGTCGGAGGGATTCAACCTAGTTAGCCTCTATTATGTCCCATTGGTAATAAAATTAGCTCGTAATACCTTATTTTGCTAAATTTGTTTATATTTGTTTTTTGGTAAAAAGTTAGGGGTTACGACAAAATTATGCCCCTAATTATGCCCCTAATATAATAAACGATGGCATACAATTGCACTTTTAATTTAAAAGATCCTTCAAGTAAGAAACCCACTTTAATTTATTTGAGAGCCTCCATAAAGTCTCAAAATAAATACCTAAAGTATTCAACCGGAGAAAAAATACATCCAAAATTGTGGGACCCGCTCAATAAATTTCCAATAAAGCAAAAAGGGAAGACTAAAGAAGCAATAGAAATCAATTCCGTTATTTCTCAACTGAGCCGGTTTGAGGAACAGTTCCAGTTGATCTGTAGGACAGTTGAACAGCAACAAAAAACTCTTACGGTTGAAATTATACGCAACGAATTGGATAAAGAATTTAAAAAATATTCCCCTAAAAAGAATGAATTTATGGATGCTTTTGATCTACTAATAGCAGAAAAAAAAGAACAAGGAAACATTACGGAGGGCACAATTAATCGCTATATAAATATTCAAGATCTACTGGAAAAATTTAGTATTAAAAAGAACTACCCCCTACAGTTTAATTCCATAAACCAAAAATTTTATACTAAGTTTTTAAACTATTCCCGGGAAGACTTAAAACATAAAAACAATACTTTAGGTAGAAATATTGGATTTATAAAAACTTTTATGAATTGGGCATTAATAAATAAATTGCACGATAACTTAGATTTTAAAAGTTTTGTAAAGCCCACAAGTGAAACGGATGAAATCGCATTAAGTTTGAAAGAACTTGACACACTTTTTAATGCTGATCTTACAAAGCATCCCCGGCTGGAACGTGTAAGGGATATATTTGTTTTTGGATGTACAACTGGAATGCGCTACTCAGATTATTCAACCATCAAAAAGGAAAATATTAGAAATGAGATAATCTATAGAAATGCGCAAAAAGGGAAAGATAATTTAGGAATACCACTAAATAAATATTCTAGGGCAATTCTTAAAAAATATGATTATAATTTACCCGTAATTAGTCCTTCCAAATTTCGGGAGTATATTAAACTTGCTTGCGAAAAAGCCGGTTTTGTAGAAAATATGATTAAAACATCCTTTATTGGTAACAAACGTATTGAAATTATCAAGCCTAAATACAAATTTATAAGCACCCATACTGCCAGGCGTACCTTTATTACCCTATCATTAGAAAAGGGGATGCGCCCGGATGTTGTTATGAGCATAACCGGCCATAAAAGTTATAATAGTTTTCAAAAATATATAAAACTGTCCACAAAGGTTAGAGAGGACGAAATGATAAAAGCATGGAGTTAATACAAAATAAAATACCAGATTTTTGGAAAACAAAGCTGGAAACTGATACAAACATATCTAATATTGATGAGTATATATTAGATATTATTTCAGAAGCAAACATCCACAGTAATGAAAAGTATAAAGTTTTTGCACTTAATTATTTTAATATTGATATTGAGAATGAAACAGTGATAAATGGAAAAAAAGTTGATTTGGAAAAATTGCTTCAAACCACCCTTAAGATTAAAAACGAAATAAATAACCTTTCTAAAAATACTATTTTTTCAGTTTACATTAATTCTGCCCCCAATATGGATAGGGCGGACAAAGTGAGCCACTTGCGGCGGATGAAAGTGAGCATAGCAAAGTAATTGCTCAAAATCGATTCATTTGAAGTTAAAATTAGTGATTATTTTTCATTTTTTTACGCATAGACTCTCCTTTAATTTCTATTCTATGTGCATTGTGAACAAGGCGGTCTAAAATGGCATCTGCTATTGTTTGTTCTCCTATTATCTCATGCCAGGCTTCAACTGGTAATTGGGAGGCGATAATAATACTATGTTCACCGTGCCTGTCTTCAATAATTTCCATAAGTGCATGCCTGTTTATAGCATCTAAAGCTTTTAGACCAAAGTCATCTAAAATTAACAGATCTTGTTTTTCTAGCTTATTGATTTGCTTCAAATAAGAACCGTCAGCTTTTGATGTTTTAAGAATGGTAAATAGTTTGTTGGCATTGTAATAAATCACCTTGTATCCTAAGGAACAAGCTTGATGGCCAATGGCTGATGCTATATAACTTTTACCAACCCCTGTGCTTCCGGTGATTAGTATGTTCTGTTTTTGCTTTATAAAATCGCAGTTGGCAAGACGTTGTATTTGATTTTTGTCCAACCCTCTTGAGGCATCAAAGTCTATGGCTTCCATAACTGCATTGTACCTAAATCGAGCGATTCTTGTTAACCGTTCTATCTTTCTGTTCTGCCGGTCATCCCATTCACTTTGAATAAGGTAGGCTACCAGTTCATCATTGGTGTAGCTAATGCTATGTGGTGATAAACTACTATCGAAGGCTCTTTGCATACCATATAGCCTTAGCTGTTTCATCTGTTCTAATGTTTGTGTATTCATCTTTTATTTATTTAAGTTATTTGTAGTAATTACTGCCTCTAATGTTATTGTGTATTGGGATGTCAGACTGATTTTCAATATCTTCATCTAAAGTATCCCAGCCGTTTTTAAGTATACGTTCTATCATATTATAATTATAAGCCCCATAATCTAATGCGCGTTTACAGGCATTATCCAACCGTGTATTGCCCACTTTTTTAGCAAGGTGCAATATGCCTAAACATGATTTATAGGACTGCTCCGGATGTTGCTTTTTTTCCAATATATTAATGATTAATACCTTGCAATGACTGCCAATGTTTGCAGCCCAGGTAATGAATTTTTCACTACTCCATTCGCTGATAAAGCGATGATGTGAAGGCATGTGCTCTTTAATAGTGCTATATCCATATTTTTGTTTTTTCCTTGGATGTGCAGTAATTAGCTCTTGTTGATAATAGACTTCTAAAGTGCTGTCTGAGTAAATTACTTTAACACGTTTACCTATATGCTGATAGGGTAAGCTATAGTAGTGCTTGTCTCTACTAAAGTATATATGGCTATTTTTGTGGACCGTAGCATTGGCATATCGCTTAATCTCATAGCGTTTCTCTGGCAATGGTTTAAGCTCATGTTTTTCAATCTCTTCAAATAAGGAATAGCGAGAATATTCACGGCCTCTAAAAGACATATTATTATGCGATTGCAGCTGTTCTAATATGGCTTTATTAAGTTCGGCCTTTGTGTGGAAGGTTTGGTTGCGCAGTGGCGCAAATACACGGGTGTATATGATACGTACAGCGTTTTCCACAATAGCCTTATCTCTTGGTCTGTAAGCCCTGGTTGGTAGTACTGCTGTTTCATAATATTCAGCAAAATCTACCAAAGTTTCATTTACTTTTGGTTCGTAACGACTACTTTTAGTTACTGCTGCCCTCAAGTTGTCAGGCACTAAAGCCTGTGGCACACCGCCATAAAACCAAAGTGCGTTTTCTACGCACGCAATAAAGTCTTCTTTCTTTTGGCTCTCACAGGCTTCTACATAAGTGTATTGACTACTTCCTAATACACAGACAAAGACTTCTAAATCTTGTATTTCTCCAGTATATCGATCTACAATGGATAGCTTCTTGCCTGTAAAATCTATAAAAAGTTTATCCCCAGCTTTATGTGTTAAGCGCATTACCGGAGAGACTTCTTTAACCCATTCCCTGTACCAATATCTAAATTGGGAAAGTTTGTAGCCGTCAGGGTGTTTTGTATAGTACTCTTGCCAGAGAAGTTCTTTTGTGACGCCTGTTTTTCTTAGTTCTTTATCAAAATATGGAAAATACTTCTCTAAAGTTAATAGTTGCGGGCTCTTGACTTTTTGATCGGATTTAAAGAGCCTGTTTAGCTCTTCAAGTGTCATGGCAGTCACCTCGTAATTGGTAAGCTTATAACGCTTAAAAAATTCAATGTATTTGGTGACTGTGTTGCGTGATAAACCGGTGATAAGACTTATTTTTCGCTTACTAACACCTTCATTGTAGAGTTTGTAAATCTGTTTAATTTTTCGCATATCTATTTGTTTGTTTGCCATGATCTTTTTTTTACAAAAAAGATCTAAAATACTTTACAAATAGAATCGATAATTAGTGGTTCACTTTCATCCGCTGTGGGTGGTTCACTTTCACCCGCCGCGCTATGCTCACTTTAACCCGCTGTGGGTGGTATACTATGTCCGTTTTTTGCAACTTATCTTACAATCTTAGTAAGAATGTATTCA
>MNYN01000026.1 GCA_001873105.1 Flavobacteriaceae bacterium CG2_30_34_30
TTCCGCCATTGCATTAACTGAAGCAACCATCTATGACATCAATGGTAAATTAGTAACAAAAGTTGACTTAAGCCAAATGAGTGGCGAGCAACGAATAGATGTATCTAGTTTAGCATCCGGAGTGTATATGGTAAACATCAGCAGTGATACTGCAACCGTTGTAAAACGATTAATCAAAAAATAGATAGTAAGCAATTAGTATCTAATAAAAGGAAAAACCCGAAGCGAAAGCTTCGGGTTTTTTGTTTGGTTGTAAAATAAAAAAATGGAACTTTATTTTTTTAACCCTACCATTTCTTAATAACTTTTCATTACAACTTTTAAGGAAAGTGCCTACCTTTGTACTTTAAAAAAATACAAAATAATTTTATTATGTCTGAAACAATTGAAAAAATGAAATGCTTGATAATAGGTTCCGGTCCTGCGGGATACACTGCAGCAATCTACGCCGCTAGAGCAGATATGCACCCAATAATGTTCACAGGAATGGAACCTGGAGGACAATTAACAACCACTACAGAAGTGGATAATTTTCCCGGCTATCCTGAAGGAATTGATGGACCCACGATGATGGTTCAATTACAACAGCAAGCTGAGCGCTTTGGCACAGATGTGCGTATAGGAATGGCTACTGCTGTTCAATTTAGCGATGAAGTTGGGGGCATTCATAAAGTTACAATAGATGACACGAAGCATATTGAGGCAGAAACCGTGATTATTGCTACAGGTGCTACTGCAAAATATCTTGGGTTACCCAGTGAACAAAAATTGCGTGGAGGTGGTGTTTCAGCTTGTGCAGTATGTGATGGTTTCTTTTATAAAAATCAAGAAGTTGCAATCGTTGGTGGAGGAGATACCGCAGCCGAAGAAGCTACGTATTTAGCAAATATTTGTAAAAAAGTTACCATGTTAGTAAGGGGCGATGCTATGCGAGCATCTAAAGCAATGCAACACAGGGTAATTTCTGCACCAAATATAGAGTTGCGTTATAATTCTGAAGTAGATGAAGTTCTTGGCGAAAATGTGGTGGAAGGATTACGAATAGTAAATAAAGTAACTGGAGAAAAAGAGGAAATAGAAATCACAGGACTTTTTATAGCCATAGGACACAAACCAAATACCGATATTTTTAAAGGTCAAATAGATCTTGACGAAATGGGCTATATAAAAACAATTGGCAAAACTACCAAAACAAACATACCAGGAGTATTTGCTTCTGGTGATGTACAAGATAAAGAATACAGACAAGCAGTAACTGCAGCTGGTACAGGTTGTATGGCTGCTCTTGATGCTGAAAGGTATCTTTCAAGCGTTCAAAAAGTAATAATTGCTTAAGTGTAGATTAAATGATTAATAAACATCAGAGAAAATAGTCTTTGGTGTTTTTTTTATTCAAGCAAAAGCTAGTCAGTTGTTTTTGGAGGATTTTAATTTCTTTTTTTTCAGTCGTAATTTGCCGAAAGAAGAAATGATTATTTTACCCCTTCTGGTTTTTTTATCTCCTTTTCCCATTATTTAAGATTTTAAATGACATTTAAAGATAATAAAAAGAATAAAAACTTTTTTAAAAGAAGGATTATTTTTATCGGATGCTTTTAATAAATGCATCTATACCGCCTAGACCATCTCTTGAAAGCATTTGAATAAAAGCACTGCCAATAATAGCACCGGAAGTAAATTTAGTTGCCTGATAAAAAGTATCTTTATTGCTAATTCCAAACCCAACAATTTGAGGATGCTTTAATTTCATGGCAAAAATTCGTTTAAAGTACTCTGATTGTTCTTTTTCAAAAGTTTTCTTTGCGCCTGTTGTGCCGTTATTACTTACCATATAAATAAAACCATCAGAAATTGAATCTATACGATTGATGCGTTCATTATCGGTTTGTGGTGTAATTAAAAAAATAGGTATCAAACCATTCTTTTCAAAGGTATTTTTATAAAATTCCTCATAAACTTGTATCGGCAAGTCCGGGATGATTAAACCATCAATGCCAGTTTCATAGCATTTTTGGCAAAAATTTTCTACGCCAAATTGTAGTATGGGGTTAAAATAGCCCATTAGCAATAAAGGGACGGTTATTTTTTTTCTTACGTCTTTTAATTGATTAAAAATCACTTCTGTGGCCATTCCATTTTTTAATGCAGTAGCCGCACTTTCTTGAATTGTAGTGCCATCAGCTAGAGGGTCACTAAAAGGAAGCCCTATTTCTATAAGATCTACCCCACTTTTTTCTAATGCCATTAGTATGGGAATAGTATCCTGTGTGGTGGGATAACCTGCAGTGAAATATATGGACAATAACTTCTTCTTTTCTTCTAATTTTTTTTGTATGCGATTCATAAGTTAAAATATTTTATATAGGTGTTTAAATCTTTATCTCCTCGACCGCTTAAGTTGACAACAACAATGTCGTCTTTTTTAAATTTCTGTTCTTTAAAAATAGCAATTGCATGAGCAGTTTCAATGGCTGGAATGATACCTTCCATTTTTGAAAGCTCTATACCGGCTAGCATTGCTTGGTCATCAGTAACGGAAAGAAATTGCACTCTTTTGGTTTGAAACAAATGGGCATGCATCGGTCCAATTCCCGGATAGTCTAAACCTGCTGAAATAGAATAGGGTTCAGTAATTTGACCATCAGGACTTTGCATAACCAGGGTTTTACTGCCATGAATGATGCCAATTTTTCCAAGTTGGGAAGTAGCTGCACTTTTTCCGGAATGGATTCCTTTTCCTGCTGCTTCAACTGCAATTAATTTTACATTTAAACGGTCTAAGTAATGGTAGAAGATTCCTGCAGCATTGCTTCCTCCACCTACACAAGCCACAACATAATCGGGATTTTCTGTCCCTTCTGCTTCGAGCAATTGTTGTTTGATTTCTTTCGAAATTACACTTTGAAACCGGGCAACCAAATCGGGATAGGGGTGAGGTCCTACAACAGAGCCAATAATATAATGTGTGTTTATCGGGTTGCTAATCCAATCTCGAATGGCCTCATTTGTGGCGTCTTTTAAGGTTTTGCTCCCGGAATGAGCCGGTATTACCGTTGCTCCAAGCATTTTCATTCTTGCCACATTAGGTGCTTGGCGTTTAATGTCGATATCTCCCATATAAACAATACATTTCATCCCCATTAATGCGCATACAGTGGCAGTTGCCACACCATGTTGACCTGCACCGGTTTCTGCTATAATTCGTTTTTTTCCAAGTCGTTTTGCAAGTACAATTTGGCCAATGGTATTGTTTATTTTATGTGCTCCTGTGTGACACAAATCTTCTCGTTTTAAATAAATTTTAGCACCATATTTATCGCTAAAACGTTTGGCAAAATATAGTGGTGTAGGTCGCCCCACATAGTTTTTTAGTAATTGATTTACTTCTTTTTGAAAATCGGGATCGTTCAAAATTTTCAGATAGTTTTGTCGAAGTTCTTCTACATTGGGATACAGCATTTCTGGAATGAAAGCACCTCCAAACTCTCCGTAATACCCTTTTTCATTTACTTGGTAACTTGTTTTTTGCATAACTAAAGCTTATTTTTTAATCTATTTCTAAATGTTTTAAGAGTCTTTATATTTTTTAATCCTGGGCGTATTTCAAATTTACTATTAAGGTCTAAAGCGTTAATGGGTAGATTCATTTTTAATACTTCATTAAGGGCATCTATTTCTTCTAACCCAATACCTCCACTTAAAATAAAAGGTTTTTTAGAAGTATAATTTTTTAATATTTTCCAAGGAAAAGGAAAACCATTTCCTCCTTTTTTTTCTCCTTTGGTGTCTAATAAAAAGTATGTTACACATTTTTCATAAGGAAAAAGTTCTTCAAATGAAAAATTTGTATTTAAAGAAAATACTTTCCAAAGTTCTAAGTTAGGATGTGCTTTTTGAATTTCTTGGCAAAATTCCGGCGTTTCTTCCCCGTGGAATTGTAGAACATCCAAATTATAAAGATGTATTTTCTCCTCAATCGTGTCTTTAGAAGCATTTAAAAACACACCTACTTTTTTTATGCTTTTTGGAAGTAAAGGAATTACACCATTAAAATTTCTAGGGGACTTTTCATAAAATATAAATCCTAAATAGTCTGGAAGAAGGGTTGCCACTTCGGAGATGTTTTCAGGATATTTCATACCACAAATTTTTAGTTTCATTTAGGATGATTTTGAATTTTTTGGATAAATGATTTTGCACGTGTACCAGGGTTTTTATTTTTCATAAAATGTTCGCCAATTAAAAACCCTTCATAGCCATAGTGTTGCAAATCTTTCACAGTTTGAAAATTATCGATACCGCTTTCAGAAATTTTCATAAATTCTTTTGGAATTAGCAAGGATAGGTCTTTACTTGTTTTAATGTCTGTAGCAAAAGTGTTTAAATTTCGATTGTTAACACCAATAATATCTAAAGAAGGCATTACAGATTTATGGATTTCTGCTTCGTTGTGTACTTCAAGTAAAACTTGCATATTCAAACTTTTAGCAAATAGTGAGAGGGTTTTTATTTCTTTTTTTTTCAGTATGGCTGCAATGAGTAAAATAACATCAGCTCCAAAAGCTTTTGCTTCTAGCAGTTGATATTCCTCTATAATAAATTCTTTCCGTAACAATGGTAGTTGAATATTTTTTCGTGCAATTTCTAAATCGGTTATGGAGCCTCCAAAAAAGTAGGAATCCGTAAGTATGGATATTCCAGAAACGCCGGCATTTTGATAACCAAGTGCTACTTCTTCAATTGAAATAAAAGAATTTATTTCCGGTTTTGAAGGAGATCGTCTTTTGAATTCTGCTATTATTCCCGTACTGCTATGGCGCAATTTTTCTGTTAAGGAAATAGTTTCCGAAACAAACAAAGGCATTTGCTCTAGTTGTTTATTTGAAATTATTTTTTTCCTTTCGGTAATTTCTTTGCGTTTATGATGGACGATAGTTTTTAATAGTGTACTCATTTATTTCTGCTTAAATTTTGAAGTTGGCGAAGCACTTTTGCTCCATTTCCAGATAACAAACTTTCTTTCGCTTCTTCAAAGCCTTGTTTTATTTCTACTTGTTTTGCGGTTGCTATGGCCACTGCTGCATTAGCACAAACCACATTGTTTTGTGCTTGTGTTCCTTTTCCATTAAGGATGTCTAGCAAAATTTTGGCAGCATCTTTAATGGTTTTTCCTCCAATAATTGCTTTTTCTGAAACTTTTTCAACCTGAAAACAGGCAGCATCTAGTAATTGTTCTGAAGAATTGGAAATAACTTTAGTAGCACCTGTTAAAGAAATTTCATCATACCCACCTAAGTCATAAAGTATGCAATAATTTTTGGTAGTTTTTTGATAGAGATATCCATACATTCTTGCCAACTCTAAACTAAACACACCTACTATTTGATTTTTGGGAAGTGCCGGATTTACCATGGGTCCGAGCATATTAAAAAATGTTTTTACACCTAATTCTTTCCTTATGGAAGCTACATGTTTCATGGCAGGGTGAAATAAAGGGGCGTGAAGTATGCATATATTGGTTGTTGCAATACATTTTTCTAAAAAACCTAAATCTTTGCTGAAATGAATTCCTAAATATTCCATCACATTGGAACTTCCACTTATTGAAGAAACGCCATAATTGCCATGTTTAGCTACTTTAATGCCAGCTCCTGCGGTAATTAAAGCGGCGGTAGTAGAAATATTAAATGTGTTTTTTCCGTCGCCACCGGTGCCACATAAATCTATGGGGTTGTAAGATTCTAAAGCTACCGGAATGCATAATTCTATCAATGCATCTCGAAAACCTTCTAGTTCTTCTATTTGAATAGTTCGCATCATAAACACGGTTAAAAATGCGGCAAGCTCACTTTGTGATGATTCGCCTTTTGAAATTTTTACTAGAGCGTTTTTTGCTTCCTCCTTTGTAAGATTTTCGTGATTAATGAGCTTTTTTAGTGTAATTTTCATTTTATAATTAGGAATTACTTTGGTTTGACAGCTATGTTTAACCTATTAGAGTGTGACCCAGTTTTTTATTATTTTTTTGCCATGGGGAGTGAGAATTGATTCCGGATGAAATTGCACACCGCGTACATCAAACTCTCTATGTCTTAGAGACATGATATTACCGTTTTCGTCTAGGCTGGTGATTTCTAAAACCGGGGGAAGTGGATTTGCAACTACCCATGAATGGTAGCGTCCAACTTCAAATTGTTTGTTGATACCTTTAAAAAGAAACTCATCTATTACTTGTTGCGTTATTTTTGTTGCCACGCCGTGAAATACGGTTTCTAAATTGACTAAGCTTCCTCCAAAAACTTCTCCTATAGCTTGTTGTCCTAGGCATACCCCTAGGATGCTTTTTGTGGGAGCATAAGTTTGAATTATTGTTTTTAATAATCCTGCATCTTTTGGCAATCCTGGTCCCGGTGAAAGCAAAATTTTATCAAAAAAAGCTACTTCTTCAAGTTGTAATTGGTCGTTGCGTTTTACTACTACGGTGGTATTAAATTCTTCCAAATAATGCACCAAATTGTACACAAAGGAATCGTAATTGTCGATGACTAGGATATTTTTCATAGTTTTTTATTTTGTTTTTGCGTTAGGGATTGAAGCGGAAATCCTTATCTTCAAGCTCGCTTGGGGAGAAGATTGCAGCGAAAAGCCCGCCCGAACGCCCAAATTATATCTCTTCGGCAAGGCTTATTGCTTTGGTTAATGCTCCTAATTTGTGATACACTTCCAGTAACTCGTTTTGATTGTTTGAAGTAGCCACTATACCTGCTCCTGCTTGGTAATGCAAGGTATGATTTTTACTTATAAAGGACCTAATGATGATGGCGTGATTGAAATTACCTTTAAAATCCATAAAGCCAATAGCACCACCATAAAGGTTTCTGTTTTGATTTTCAATTTGTTCAATAAGCTGTAATGCTTTGTGTTTTGGTGTGCCGCTAAGAGTGCCGGCAGGAAATGTGTCTGCTACAATCTGTAGGGTAGAGATGTCGGGTTTTTTCTTTCCGGTTACTTTACTCACTAAATGAATGACGTGTGAAAAAAATTGTACTTCTCGATAGGTTTCTACTTTTACATTTGTGCAATGTCTGCTTAAATCATTTCTTGCTAAATCCACTAACATTGTGTGTTCTGCATTTTCTTTTTCATCGCAAAAAAGTGCTTTGGCAAGAGTAGCATCTTGAATATCATTACCGGTGCGTTTATAGGTGCCTGCAATGGGATGTATTTCTGCGATATTGTTTTTTACTATTAATTGTGCTTCCGGTGAACTACCGAAGACCTTAAAATTGCCATAATCAAAATAAAATAAATAAGGCGATGGGTTTACATTGCGCAAAGAACGATATACATTAAAATCATCACCTGTAAAGGCTTGAGAAAAGCGTCTAGAAATTACCATCTGAAAAACATTTCCTAGATGACAATGCTTCTTGGCAATAGCAACGTTAGTAAGAAATTGTTCATCAGTTAGATTTGAGGTGGGTTTATTTTTCGTGTTAAAAGTAAAGGTTGTAAAGTTTTTGTTTTGTATTTGGTGTTCTATATCGGCGAGATTATTTTCTGAATTATAGCAATGGGCAAATAGATAGGCTTCATTATGAAAATGGTTGATGGCAATAATATTTTGGTAAACAGCATAATAGATATCGGGAATATCAAGTAAATTGTCTTTTTTTTGAATAGAAACCGAATCAAAATAGCGAACAGCATCGTAGGCCATATAACCAAAAAGGCCATTGTTAATAAATTTGAATGGATTGTTATGGGTTTTAAAATTTTGAGAAAAGGAGTTGAGTTTGTTTAATACTTTTGCAGAGGAATCAATGTTAACTTCAGTTTTACTACCGTCAGGAAAAGTTTGTATAATAATTTCATTTTTCACAACAAAACTAGCAATAGGATTGCAGCAAATGTAGCTAAAACTGTTGTTGTTAGCGTGATAGTCACTGCTTTCAAGCAACAGACTATTAGGGTATTTGTCTCGGATTTTGAGATATACACTTACCGGTGTAATGGTGTCAGCAAGGATTTTTTTATAATGGGTTTTTAAAGTAAATTTCATGAATCATTATTTAAAATAGGGTACAAAAAAAAGACTTGTCGTGATTGACAAGCCTTTTGTATTGTTTTTAAGTTATACTATAGCAGTAACATCACGATTTTTTTCGTAAGTAACTCCACCACCAAGTATAAACTGTATTTGTTTTCATTTGAGATTCCAAATATAGAAATGAAATTTTAATATCCAATATAATTTATTAGAATTTTAAGGAAACATTCAAATCGAAGTTATCATATATGGTATTGTCACCTAAGCTATCAAAGAAGCTTCCGGAGCCGTAACGTACACCAAATTTGGTTCTGTCGATTTTTAAACTTGTTGTAGCCGTATTTGCTTCCAATTTTAAATCGAATGCAATAGGCTCTGTTTTTCCTTTTATAGTAATTTCAGCATTGATATAGTAACCGTCTGTTGTTTTGTTTGCATTTTTTATAATTAGTGTTGCAGTAGGAAAGTTAGCGACTCCAAAAAAGTCGTCAGACTTTAAGTGACCTTCTAATTTTCCTTTGTTTTCACCGGTTAGGTCGGTTACATTAATGGTGGTCATATCTATAACAAAACTACCGCCAATAAGTTGATTGCCTTCCATTAGAAGGTTTCCTTCTTTTAATTGAATGGTGCCGGTGTGCGAACCAGTTATTTTTTCCCCTACCCAAATAATACTGCTTTCTTTAATTTTTATTTCTTTTTCCATAGGTTTTGTAAATGCTAATGCTGTTAAAATAATTACTGTTGCTCCAATGCCTTTTAAAATGTTTGTTTTCATAAGTTTGTTGTTTTAAAATAATTGTTGTATATACAAGTGTTAGGATAAAAAAATGGTTAAATAGTGATGAATAATTCTGTTTTAGAGGTTCTAACTTTAGGATAGTGCTGTGTTTGGTCGTCTTTGCTTCTATAGCCAATTGGTACAATAATGGTTGTATTAAAGCCGGATTTTTCTAGGTCTAATATTTTATTTATTTCATTTGCTTCAAAGCCTTCCATAGGACAGGCATCAATTTTTAAAAATGCAGCAGCCGAAAGTAAGTTGCCTAGCGCAATGTATGTTTGCTTGGCAGTCCAGTTTTCTTTGGCTTCAGAGGATAGCGGCGTTATTTTAGATTTCATAAAATCGGCATACCCTTTTAAGTTTTCGATATTTAAGTTTCTGGTTTTGCTTACATTTTGCATATAGGCATCTATATGAGTATTGTGAAATTGTGTGTTATTAACAAAAATAATAAGGTGTGAAGCTTCAGTAATTTGGGGTTGACCCCAAGCAGCGGGTTGTAATCTCTCACGAATTTCTTTATCCGCAATAATGAGTACTTTGTAAGGTTGTAAACCATAAGATGAAGCGCTAAGTTGAATGGCGTCTTTTAATAGTTCTAGATCTTCATTAGACACCGTTTTAGTGGAGTCAAACTTTTTTGTGGCGTAGCGCCAATTTAAATTTTCGATATAAGTGTTCATAATTATTTTAATTTATCTAATAAAGTGTTCATACTATCTAATTCTATTAATGTAAAACCTTTAAGAATTTCGTGGTTATTTGCTGTGGTTAAGGGATCAATTTCTGTTAATAATTTTAAGCCTTTATCCGTTATACTAATTTCTACTTTTCTTCTATTTTCCTCACAAACCGTGCGTTCAGTCAACCCCTTTTCATTTAATTTATCGACTAATCGGGTTGTGTTACTCATTTTATTTATCATTCGTTCTTGAATGGTACATAAGTTTGCAGGTTTACCTTTTTGACCTCGTAAAATACGTAAAACATTGTATTGTTGCATAGAAAGATCATATGGCTTTAGCATTTCAGCAATTTTTTCTTCCACTAATCTACTCGTGTACA
>MNYN01000034.1 GCA_001873105.1 Flavobacteriaceae bacterium CG2_30_34_30
CCTAAACCATCTCCATCGGCGTCATCGTTTTTGCTACATCCCACTAAAGTGATTGTTGCAAGAAGTAAAAGGGCTACTAAAGATTTTAAATTTTTCATGATTTCTAATTTTTAAGGATTATTGAATTTTGTTTTTAAACAGATTTTTTTACTGTTACACCCTTATATCCAAAACATCAAAAATTTGTTACCCCCATATGTAAAAGTTTATTTACTTTAGTATAAAATATGAACGTTCATGAGCGATAAAAAAATTCATGAGGACCAAAAATATATTGAAGGATTATCTCAAAACAATTCGTTTGTGATACAGTCTATATATACCAAGTTTTCGCCAAAAGTCATACATTATATATGTAACAACAGCGGAGACAGAGATCAAGCACAAGATTTAATTCAAGAAGTGTTACTTGTTATTTACGATCAAGCAAAAACTAAAAATTTAAAGCTCACCTGTCCTTTTGACGCTTATTTCTTTCTTTTATGTAAACGAAAGTGGCTCAACCTTTTAAAAAAATCTTCGCTCCAAGAGGTAACAATTAATGAAGAAGTAGTATCTATAAACGAACCCTTGGAAGCATTGATTTTAGAGTCAGAAAATTTTGAAGAAAAACAATCCTTGTATGAGGTAATGTTCCAAAAACTAGGACAAGCTTGTAAAGAATTGTTAACAAAAAGTTTTCAAATAGATTCTATGGAAGAAGTAGCAAAAGCACTTAATGTGACGTATGGCTATGCCAGAAAGAAGAAATCGCTTTGTATAGGTCAATTAACCAAAATGATACAAGAAGCCCCCGGGTTCACAAACCTTAAAAATCCCCGATAATGGAAGAGCATGACTATATTTTATTTGAAGAGTATGTTTCTCAAAAACTGGATGAAAATGCTAGGATTGCATTTGAAAATAGATTATTAAAAGATTCTGCATTTAAAGATTCCTTTGCACTTTATAAAGAAACCTCGACCTTCTTAAAAAACAAATTTGCAAACCAAACCGAGCGTGAGGCATTTAAAAAGAATCTTAAAAAAATCAGCCAAAGCAACACAAATACTTTAAAAACTCAAAAACAAAAAACAATCTTTTTTAAACCTTGGAAAATAGCGGTTGCGGCATCTATTTTAGTTGTTTTTGGTGTTTTCTTTTCGCAATGGTTTTCTACACCAGTGTATGGCGATTATGCAAACTACCCTGAAATTAGTTTAACCGTAAGAGGCAATCAAAATGAACTAATTACTAAAGCAGAACAGGCATTTAACCAAGCTAAATATGAAGAGGCAGCAAGCTATTTTGATCAGCTTTTAACTACAGATTCAACCAACCTTGAACTTAAATTATACAAGGCTATAACTCTTGTGGAGCTAAATAAAATGGAAGCTGCCGATGTGCTTTTTAACGAAGTTGCAGCATCAACATCTGTATATGCCAACCAAGCCCTTTGGTATGGTGCCCTAAGCAAACTAAAACAGAAAAATTATACTGCAAGTATTGCTTTACTTAAAAAGATTCCTCAGGACGATGAGCAGTATAAACAAGCGCAAAAGTTGATAAAGAAGTTATTTTAATAAGCTAGAATAAATGAGGTTATTTAAAAACCAAGAAATATTAAATTTATTACTCCTTAATGACCTTCCTTTTTGCCACCTAATATATTTAATTTTTTCAGTGAAATAAAAATTATTTATTTTATGTAATTTGGTATCTTTGATTTTGTTAAAAGGCTTAAAGTTGTAAAGATTTTTTTATTTATCTGTTGCAATAATCTTTTAAGTTTTTTGGCTAATTTATACGGAATAATTTTATCAATTAATGAACATATCGCCTTCTACCAAAATGCATCTTTGCATTGTAATTCCTTGCTATAATGAAGAAAAAGGGTTAGCAATACAAGAGTATGTTCACTTTGTAGAAAACAATCCAACTGTTTTAATCTGTTTTGTAAACGATAGCTCTACTGATGCTACTTTGGAAATTCTAGAAGGCTTAAAAAATAAATATCCCGAACATGTTAAAGTTCTTAGTTACAAAAAAAATCGTGGAAAAGCCGAAGCCATTCGAAGCGGTGTCCATTTTTGTAATGAAAACTACACTTTTGATTATCTCGCTTATCTAGATGCCGATTTGGCAACATCACTAGAGGAATGTGCAGCAATGACCTCCAATTTCAACAATAAAATTACCTTTGTTTTTGGATCGAGAATAAGGAGAATAGGAGCGGTTATTGAAAGAAGCCCCTTCCGGTTTTTTGCCGGTAGAATTATAGCTACCATCATTTCCCATATTTTAAAGTTGAATGTTTACGACACACAATGCGGATGTAAAGTTTTTACAAAAACACTTGCTGAAGAGGTTTTTAAAAAACCTTTTGTTTCAAAGTGGCTGTTTGATGTGGAATTATTTGATAGAATAATTAAATTTTATGGAAGAGAAGTCGTGTTGGAAAAAATGCTGGAAGTACCACTTTTAAGATGGGTAGATCGAGGCGACTCCAAAGTAAAAGCAACCTACTTTTTAAAATTATGGGTCGATTTATACCTTATTAATAAAATATGCAATTCAAATAACTGACAATCTTTCTTCCTTATGCCATTTAAAAATTACAAAAACACCTCGTTCTATCTTACTGTTTCTGTATTTGTTATTGTCTTTTTTAGACTCATACTTACTGCTGTAATTCCGGTATTCGACAAAACAGAATCCAGATATGCTGAAATAGCCAGATTGATGAATGAAACCAAAGAGTGGGTTGTGTTACAAATAGATTATAGCATTCCATTTTGGGCAAAACCACCTTTATCTACTTGGCTTTCTGCAATCAGTTTTGAAACTTTTGGGGTTAGCGAATTTGCGGTTCGATTTCCCTCTTTTTTATTGGCTATTTTTTTACTCCTTCTGCTAGGAAAAATGGCAAAAAAAGAAGGCTTATCCTTTTATTTGCCTGCATTTATTTTGCTTACTATGCCCGAGTTTTTAATTCACACCGGTGTAGTTTCTACAGATAGTGCTTTGTCTTTTAGTATTGCTTTGATGATGATTTCTTTTTGGAAAGCCATGCAAAATGAAACCAAAACTTTTTGGAATTATGTGTTTTTCATCGGACTTGGTTTAGGTTTTTTAGCTAAGGGACCTATAATTTTAATTTTAACCATACCACCCATATTTTTTTGGATTTTACTTCAAAAAATAGCCATTAAAACAATTTACACAAAACTACCTTGGTTTACAGGACTTTTGCTTACCACTATTATTTCAATACCTTGGTATATTTTAGCAGAGCAAAGGTCACCCGGGTTTTTAGATTATTTTATTGTAGGCGAACACTTTAATCGATTTTTAGTACCGGGATGGAAAGGCGATTTATATGGTAGTGGCCACTCGCAACCACTTGGAATGATTTGGTTGTTTCTACTTGCTTTTACCTTCCCTTGGATTCAAATTGTTCTTTACAAATTATGGAAAGAAAGAAAAACAATTTTTAAAGATAAATATGTTTCTTATTTGGTATTTTGGCTGTTTTGGACACCCTTGTTTTTTACCATTTCAAAAAATATTTTGCATACTTATATCCTTCCTGTAACCATTCCAATCGCTTTATTAATGATGTATTGGTGGAAAAACCAAGAGAAGAAAAAAACGATTTTGATAGTGAGCTCTATTTTTCCTGCTTTAGTGTTTGTTGCCTTTTTTGGTGGTTTTCTAACCGGAAAACTGAATTATTATATGAATTCAGACAAATATCTTATTAAAAATCAGCCTATAGATTTTAACCATAAAGAATCTCTTTACTATTGGAAGGAAAAATCCTATTCCGGACAGTTTTATTCTAATGGAAAGGCAAAAGTAATTTTGGATACCACAGCATTAGATGCCGTGTTAAAAAGTACAGAGAAGTCCTTTTTTATGGTGTCAAACAGAAGGAAAAAAGATATCCCAAAAGAATACCAACTGCTAATGAAACCTTTAGACTCTAATTATAAAAATATACTTTATGTATTGAAACCCTGGGAATCTTCGGTACGTACAATAAAAAATCGTCAAAATTAAACAGGAGAGAATGCGTTCATTTATCTTCAGGAATTTTTTTATTACCGATATTGACCTTTATATAAATTACAAATCTTCTTTAATTCTAATTAATTCCTTCTTTACAAACTCTAATTTTTGAATAATTTCAAAAAGATTCAGTGCCTTTTTCTTGTTTTCTTTTAAATGGATTTTAGCCCCTTCCAGTGTAAATCCTCTTTCTTTAACCAGGTGATAAATTATTCCAAGATTTTGGATGTCCTCTGAAGTAAATTTGCGGTTTCCTTTCGCATTTTTTTTGGGTTGAAGGGCGTCAAATTCTTTTTCCCAAAAACGAATTAAGGAGGGATTCACCTCAAATGCTTTGGCTACTTCGCCAATGTTGTAATATCGTTTTTCCGGAAGATCTATTTTCATACTATTGCTCGAATACCACGAGGTCTGTTCTTACTTTTCCATGTTTAATTAAAAAAATCTTAAATCGATATTCTTAAATCGTTAATCTAAAGATTGATTTTCTTGTTGTGATTTTTTCAATAATGTATCAAATTCTTCAGCGGTTAAGTGTCCGTAATAGAAATTAATTGGGTTTAATCGTTCACCATCTTTAAAGACTTCATAGTGTAAATGAGGTGCTTGCGACCTTCCTGTGCTTCCCACAAACCCTATGATGTCGCCTCTATTAACTTTTTGCCCATTACGAACATTGTATTTATGTAAGTGGGCATAGAGGGTTTCATAGCCAAAACCATGGTCAATTACTATATGATTTCCATAGCCGGTAGCAGTATTGTCAGCTCTAACCACTTTTCCGTCTCCGGTGGCATAAATAGGTGTCCCCCGTGGTGAGGTAAAATCCATGCCGTAATGAAATTTTCTTGCTTTTGTAAACGGATCGGTACGAAAACCGTAGCCGGATGCCATTCTGGACAAGTCCTCATTCGCCACCGGTTGTATTGCCGGAATGGATGCTAGTAGTTTTTCTTTTTCTTTTGCCAGCACGGTAATTTCATCTAATGATTTGGATTGCACAACCAAGCGTTTCGTTAAAATATCCATCCGTTTGCTTGTTGAAATTATGAGTTTTGAATTATCAAAACCTTCCAAGTCTCTATAGCGATTTATACCTCCAAAACCGGCTTTTCGTTGTTCTTCAGGCACCGGATTTGCTTCAAAATAAAGGCGGTAAATGTTATTGTCACGATCCTCAACATTTGCTAGTACCTCTTCAATGTCGCTCATCTTTCTATTGAGTAATTCAAAGCGCAATTCTAAATTTGCCAACTCTCTTTTTGCAATCTTTTCGCGGGGAGTTTCAATAGCGGGTATGTTCAGATACACCAAGAGCAATAAAAAACCGCTCAAAAACATTCCTAAAACATAAAGTAAAATCAATCCGATTTTTCTACCTTTTTTAAGTTCAATTTTCCGATAGGCTAGGGTGTCGCTATCATAATAATATTTAACCTTTGACATAAGTTAAAATGTTCTATTTTTGCACAAGATACCGTTTAAAATGTAATGATAAATTTCTTCCATAACGAACAAAGATAAAAAATAGTTTTATACGACCTTACATATTAATATTCCTTTTGCATTTATGAAGTCAAATCAAATACGTACTCAATTTTTAGATTTTTTCAAATCCAAGCAGCATAGCATAGTTTCATCAGCACCTATGGTAATTAAGGAGGATCCAACCTTGATGTTTACTAATGCCGGAATGAACCAATTTAAAGAATATTTTCTTGGAAATGGAATTCCAAAAAGTAGCCGCATTGCCGATACGCAAAAATGCCTTCGTGTTTCCGGAAAACATAACGATTTGGAAGAAGTGGGTAAAGATACCTACCACCATACTATGTTTGAAATGTTGGGCAACTGGAGTTTTGGTAGCCCCGACAACCAAAGCCTAAATGGTGTGGGTGGGTATTTTAAAAAAGAAGCCATACATTGGGCGTGGGAGTTGCTCACTGAGGTGTATAAAATTGATAAAGAGAGTCTATATGTTTCAGTTTTTGAAGGTAGTACAGATGCCGATAATCTCGATTTAGATACAGAAGCATACGATTTATGGAAAGCTATAGTGCCGGAAGACCGTATAATTCTTGGCAATAAAAAAGATAATTTTTGGGAAATGGGCGATCAGGGTCCATGTGGTCCTTGTTCTGAAATTCACGTGGACATTCGTTCTGCCGAAGAAAAAGCAAAAGTTCCGGGAAAAGATTTAGTAAATAACGACCACCCGCATGTTATTGAAATATGGAATCTGGTTTTTATGCAATACAATAGAAAAGCTGATGGTTCCCTAGAAAAACTACCAGCAAAACATGTGGATACAGGTATGGGTTTTGAACGTTTGTGTATGGTTTTACAAGGGGTAAAGTCTAATTATGACACCGATGTTTTTACACCGCTTATTGAGAAAATTGAAAAAATTACCCATTCACCTTACGGAAAAAATGAAGAGACCGATATTGCCATTCGCGTCATTGCAGACCATGTAAGAGCCGTTGCATTTGCTATTACCGATGGACAATTGCCAAGTAATACCGGAGCAGGATATGTAATACGAAGAATTTTGCGTCGCGCCATTCGTTATGGTTTTACTTTTTTAAATACTAAAGAACCTTTTATTTACCAATTGGTAGAAACATTAAGTAACCAAATGGGTGAAGCCTTTCCTGAATTGGTTGCGCAAAAAAGCTTGGTGGCCAATGTGATTAAAGAAGAAGAAGCCTCTTTTTTACATACTTTAGACCAAGGTTTAGATTTGTTGACACAGGTGATAGCAGACGCTAAAGATAAAACGGTTTCCGGAAAAAAAGCTTTTGAGTTGTATGATACCTTTGGGTTTCCAATTGATTTAACCGCACTTATTTTAAATGAAAGAGGCTATGCACTCGATGAAGTTGGTTTTCATAAAGAATTACAAAAACAAAAAGCTAGATCACGAGCTGCCTCAGAAATTGCAACGGAGGATTGGACAATTTTAAAGGATGTTGATAAAGAGGCTTTTGTGGGCTACGATCAAACCGAAAATCAGGTGTATATTACTCGGTTTAGAAAAGTAGATTCTAAAAAAGATGGGCAATTATTTCAGATTGTTTTAAACAGCACTCCTTTTTATCCGGAAGGTGGCGGACAAGTAGGAGATAAAGGAATATTAATTTCAGAAAACGAAAGTATAGAAATCCTTGACACCAAAAAGGAAAACAACCTTATTTTGCATTTCACTAAAAAACTTCCGAGCAATGTGCACGCAATTTTCACAGCAAAAGTAGACACCTTTTTAAGAAAAAATACCGCTAAAAACCACTCGGCTACACACCTACTTCACCAAGCACTGCGAAGTATTTTAGGTACTCACGTGGAACAAAAAGGATCTCTAGTAAGCCCGGAACATTTGCGTTTTGACTTTTCTCATTTCGCAAAATTAAGTGTTGAGGATTTGCAAAAAGTGGAACAATTTGTCCAAGCCCGAATTGAAGAACAATTACCCTTAGAAGAACGACGAAATATTTCTTACAACCAAGCCATTGAAGATGGAGCTATAGCGCTATTTGGCGAAAAATATGGTGATTCTGTACGAGCCATCAAGTTTGGGAAAAGCATGGAATTGTGTGGTGGAATTCACGTAAACAATACAGCAAACATTTGGCATTTTAAAATCCTAAGCGAGGGTGCTATCGCATCTGGAATTAGAAGAATTGAAGCTATCACCGGTGATGCTGCAAAATCCTATTTCAGGGAACAGGAAAATAAACTCAACGAAATTAACAAAGCTTTAAAAAACCCACAAGACATATTGAAGGCTGTGAATGCCATTCAAGAGGAAAACGCCAAGTTGAAAAAGGAATTGGATGGACTTTTAAGAGATAAGGCAAAAAATATAAAAGGCGAACTCATAGCAGAGCTTCAAGAAATTAATGGCATTCTTTTTTTAGCAAAAGAAGTAGATGTAGATGCTTCCGGTGCAAAAGACCTTGCATACGAATTAGGAAACTTAGGAAAAAACCTATTTCTGCTTTTAGCAACGGCACAAGACGATAAACCAATGCTTACTTGCTATATTTCTAAGGAATTAGTGGCTGAAAAAGGGTTGAATGCAGGTCAGGTGGTGCGTGAACTTGGCAAATACATCCAAGGCGGTGGTGGCGGGCAACCATTTTTTGCAACTGCAGGAGGAAAAAATGCAGCAGGTATACCAGAGGCTTTGGAGAAGGCAGTAGAGTATATAAAGAAATTAAAATAATCCTCTCGCAAAGACGCAGATGTGCCAAGTAAAAGCAATAATAAATACGCTATATACAAAACAAAACCTTTGCGTCTCTGCGACTTGGCGAGAAAAAAAATGGAACTAATAACAAAGATACATATCCCAAACAGTAATCAACCCATCGATTACAACTCGAGGATTATTTCTTTTGGCTCTTGTTTTGCTGAAAATATGGGAGAGAAATTAGAGTATTTTAAGATTCAAACCACGACAAATCCTTTCGGAATCCTTTTTCATCCTTTGGCTATCGAGAAAATAATTACGTCGGCATTAAGCGAAAAACAATTTACAGAGAAAGATATATTTTTCCACAACGAACGCTGGCATTGTTTTGATGTGCATTCGGATGCAAGCCACGAAGATAAAGAGCAGTTTTTAAAGCAATTAAATGCGGCACTTTTAGCAACCAAAAAAGTACTATTGGTTGCCACCCATTGTATAATCACTTTAGGTACTGCTTGGGTATATCGATTTAAAAAAACCAATCAAGTAGTAGCCAATTGCCATAAAGTGCCACAAAATGAATTTGAAAAGGAGCTGCTCTCCATAGACGAAATGGAAACAAGCTTAGAAAATTGTATTGCCTTACTTAGAAAAGTCAACCCCAATATTACTTTCATTTTTACTATTTCGCCGGTAAGGCATCTCAAAGACGGTTTTGTGGAAAACCAAAGGAGTAAAGCACATTTAATTTCGGCATTGCAAAGTGTTTTAGCCAAAAGAAACACCTCTCTCCTTTGGGGAGGGGTCGGGGGTGGTGATTACTTCCCGTCGTTCGAAATTATGATGGATGAGCTTCGAGATTATCGTTTTTATGTCCAAGATATGGTACACCCTTCCCAAGTAGCTATTGATTATATTTGGCAACGCTTTGTGGAAACGTGGATTTCTAAAGAGGTGTTTCCTATAATGAAAGAGGTTGAAAACATTCAAAGAGACTTAAATCATAGACCATTTCATTTGAAAAGTAAAGCACACGTAGCGTTTTTATCACAACTTGAAGGAAAGATCCACCAACTTCAGAAAAAGTATAAGCATATTCATTTTAATAAAACACCGAAGCTCTAAAATCGATACCCTATAGCAATGTTAAAAC
>MNYN01000004.1 GCA_001873105.1 Flavobacteriaceae bacterium CG2_30_34_30
GTTTTCCCCACTCATCTTCTGATAAGACGCCATCAATCATTGCCAAAATAGAACTATTTCTATCACCACGAGCAACTGCTTCAGCATACAAAATATTCGCTGTATCATCCATTCCTCCTGCCTCAATATTCACCAACATCTCATCATTAGCTGCCCATCCTGGAGCAAAACTTTGATCTTTTTTTATTTCGCGTAACCGACCAACCCTCATCTTAATCGCAAAGTTATATCCTGTTCCCACAACCAATCCAATATTGGTATCACCGCTAATTAATATCGGAGTATCGTTAAATATCACCTGTTGTCTTTCTCCTAATTTTCTTTCTTTTAAATATTCATTAAAAACCTGCATAAAATTATTCCTTTTCAATTCTGGTATATCAAACCCTTTTGTGAAATATGGAACAAATGAATCAAGCGATCCACCAGGCGTTTCTTCAGGAATACCCGGGAATGAGAAAATAATTGATAATGCAGCGTTGGGATTTTTTCGTAAAATTTCATTAAGCCCAGGGTTTTCACCTTTCGCATTAAGTTCATCAAATAATCGATCAAAGAATTCTTTCGCACTACCGTATTTTTTCTTTTCGTCCCCTTTTTCGTCAAGTAATTTTCCGCATCCAAATTCATTTCCAACTATTTCAGGTTTTCCATTAACGATTTTTATATGCGCAAATCTCATATTTGTCCCACCCACTTCAAGCACAATTGTTTCTTTTCCTTCAAGATCCGTTAAATTTTCTGGAGAGGCTTTAAGAAATGTTGAAATTGATCTTCCGTCAAAAATTCGTTGGGTTATACTTTCTCGAACGCCACCAGCTATTTGACGCATTTGATTAATATCAAATCTTCTCACACCCATTTGATCCAGTTGTACAAGCTGCTCGTTTCGAAGTATCGCCTCAGTTTGAGTTGCCATAAGGGTATTTTCTATGTATTATACCCGAGCGTGAAGAATTGTGCAATCACTTACCTTAAAGTATATTTCTAAAGTATATCGTCTTTAAGTTTGTTGATTACTAAAACTATAATATTTACTTGCATTTTCTGTTAAATTTATTTGAAATAATCGTAGTCACAATGTGACTTGTTAAAAACCATACAACAATGCTAATTATTAAATTAATTACACGCAGCTTCACGTTTTAACAATAATTAGCGGTGTTTGTTTGAAAATATCCGAACGGAACTGGCTGGGCCCCGCCTGCGTTGAAACTTCGGCGGGCAGGTCGGCGGGTGGCATTCCCCCCAAACCCTCCATCCGCCCGCCTCGCCTTGCCTGCCCGACCGATAGGCGGGAACCGAAGCGGAAAGGACGATTTCAAGTTTTTCGTTCCACTTTTGGCGGAACTCCGAGCCTCGCTCGGCTTGGCGGCAAATTCCCTTACAGATTTTTAAACACAATATCCGCTATATTACTTCTGAATTTGTTGATAAGTACGGCATCTGGTTTTCTGGTGGGGTATGTGTAGTTTGAAAGAATAACAAAGCCAACTTCTCTTTCAATATCACATACACAAACGCAACCAGTAAAACCAGTTTTCCCAAAAGTTTTATCACTACAATGTTTGCCCATGTAACAAGGTTGGTTTAGTTCCCACCCAAGACCAGCATGTTGGCCAATATCAGCAAGTTGGTTAGTTTGTATTTGTTTCATTATTTCTGACGAAAAATATTTTCTGCCACCAGAAGAACCATTATTCAAAAGCATCTCCAAAAAGTTTAACAAGTCAGGAACAGTTGAAAATACACCAGCCGAGCCAACAACCATTTTTTTTCTTAATACATGGGCGCTCTCATCATGAACTTCGCCTTGAACTAGACCACCTCTCCATTCTTGTACTTCTGTAGGAACAATTTCTTCTTTTTTGAATTTCTGTAATGGAGTAAATGAGGTTTGTACCATTTTTAATGGCTCAAAAAAACATTTTTCGCCAAGCTTGTCTAAAGATTCTTTGTAAATTCTTTCGACTACAAAGCCCAAAAGTATGCTTGTAGCGTTTGTATAGAAAAATTTTGTTCCAGGCCTACTCTTAAATTCAGTTGTAAAAATAACATCTAAAATTTCTTCAGGCGTTTTGTCTTTATGGGCCGATAAACGAAAATCATAATCTAGTGTTTGAGTAAGCAAGTGTTTAATTAACACATTCTCTCTATCAGAATTATGAAATTCTGGAACAAAATTTATCAACTTGTCTTCCAGTCTCAATCTGCCTTCATCAATCAATTTTAGCGCCAGCGACGAAGTCGGAATTGATTTGGTGATAGAGGCAACATCAAAAATTGTGTTTTCTTGAACCACTTGCGCATCAGCATCAAAAGTGAATTTCCCGCCGGAAACAACAAATCTATCTCCGTTGGTTTTCACTACTCCGACGGCGCAAGCGGAAAATATTTTTTTCTCAATAACTTGCGTAATTTTGTTCTGAATTTTTCCTTTCATAAATTATTTTAATAAATCTTCCATAGAAACACCAAGCGCTTTAGCGATTTTGGCAATCATCTGAACGCCTGGTTTCGTTACAAAATCGCCCTCGATCTTGACGAGGGTGGAATATTTGAGTCCAGCTTTCCGTGCCAAGTCGTCTTGGCTTATTCCTTGCTTTGCCCTTATTCGCTTTATGTTTTCTCCAATGGTTGCCATAGTATCCAAATTTTGATAGTATAAAAATATGTTATACTTTTATCTGTAAGATTACGATAACGAATTTTTTGATTTTATTCAAGAAAAGCCCGCTTTTGGCCTTCATAAAGTTCGAGCCGACATTTTTGACAGGTTCTTTGGCAGTTTGCGCCTCGCTAAGCGAGGCGACGATTTCAAGTTTTTCTTTGGCGGCAAATTCAAATGACTATTCAAACAACTGATTATAAAATTCTTTTCTTCCAAGCGAATTAAGAGATTCAACTTTTCTCTTTTCGTAAAAGTCGGCAGCTTCTCCTCTCTCAAATCTCCAGACACAATCTAACATAATGCTTAATTTAAATACATCAAACAAATGTTTCTTTTCAATATTACTTAATGGTCGGTATTTCATATATTCAGAAACGATTTTTTTAGCTTCGCTAAAATCAAACACATTTTCATCTTTTCTAAACTTAGACCATGTATCCCATTCAAAAGACTTAACGAAGGGGTTGATTAGCGAAGCTAGATCAAAAATAAGATAGGTATAATTTGCATCGTCAAAATCAATCAAGGCATTAAATCTTCCATCTTTGAAAAGAACATTTGTAAAATGGAAATCGCAATGACAAATTCCTTGTGGTAAAGATTTTGGTAGTTTGATTTTTAGCAATTCCTTTTCAAACCATTTCAATTTTTCTTTTGAATTCTCCGCGTTTATCTTTTTTGCCTCTTTTCCCGCTAATCTTCTACATAACTCAATACCATAATTCCACTTGTACTTTTTATTTACAGGTTTATAGCTTTTTGTAATGTTCTGCAGCTCGGCTACTTTTTGAATAAGCTCCCTTTTTTGATTCTCGTTAGGATTTTCTAAATGCTCGCCTTCAATGAATTCAAAAATGATATAGGGTTTTTCCTTGTAAGTTCCAACAAATTTCCCATGCTTATTCTTAAATTGGGCGGGGCATGGGTATTTTTTGTCTTTCAAGTATTTAATTAGATCACTTTCAAATAAAACAGAATCTTTTAGTCGATTCTCGTAATACCTAAAAACAAATTTACCCTTTGTTGTTTGGAGCAGAAAATTTGTTTGCACTGCCCCTGTAGTAAATGGTTTAGATTCTTTACATTCTCCCAAATCGTAATTTGAGAGAATTTCTACAAAATCATTTTTTGAAAAATTCGTTTTTGCTGCCATATAATTATTTCATTAACTCATCAACGCCAATTCCCAAACCTTTGGCTATTTTCAAATCCAACCTGCCAGGTTGCTGAAATTATGTGATAGAGTCTCTGAAAGGATTGCCTATTTTTGCAATTTTGAAAATTAACGCCATGCTAATAAATATTAAGATGTTTGCAAAAAAGTTATTTTAACAGCTCATATTGAAATAGCTTTGGTTGAATAACAGCTTCATAGTATTTAGCTAATTTTGTTTTTAGACTATTAATCGCTGTATTAAGTTCTGGATAATCATAAATCCATTCATCGTTTTTACTCTTATAACGAGTATTAAGTTCTTCGTCGATCTGATATGTCCCGTATGTATATCTCTTTTTATAGTTTTTTGTAGTTTTGGCTTTTGCAAGCACATCAGAAAAAGCATCTATCAAATCTTGTTCCTCTTTAGTTAGCCTGTATGCTGTTAGTCTGCTGCTCGCTAACGACCCTTTATCAAAACAAAGCTCGTTTTTATAAAAACGGCCATCGCTGCCGTCAAAACTTCGGCAATGATTGCGTTGACTTAGACAAGCGAATATAAAACAGTTTTTGAGAAAGTTTTTGTTATTAAGGTAGCGTTCGCCTCCGTCGGCGGTGGTGAAATAGATGTCACGCTCATACCAATTTTTCTGCGGATAAAGTTTAGTGGCAAATAAAGGAAGTTTTTCTATAAAGTTATCAGATCGGAGATAGAAACCATAACTTTGTGTCAATGCATCATAGGTTATCGTTCTTGTAAGTGCTAGACTGTTTACGTCCAAATTATAGCTAGTAGCTCGCAAATAACCTACTATATTTATATTCCATTTGGCTTGTTTAATAGTTTGTTTTCTACTTTGGTTACCATCTAAATCACAGTAAACTTTACTTTTTTTATCATCATTAAAAACCCTATTATCTTTGTAGTTATTTATACGTTTGTAAACTTTTTTGATTTCAATATTCTTTATAAAAAATATTTCATCATCGTCTTGTTCTAATGTGCCTTTAGTATTAATATCAAAACCTTTAAGCTCTAATGTCTCCCTGCTTTCAGCAATGTTTTGCCATAAAATACAACTAATAGCACTGGAACTGGCATGAAAAAAGGCACGATTAAACAAAAAGCCATCGATAAACTTTTTCTCACCCAAACCGAGAGATTTCCAATACTTAATTGGGCTAAATAATATAAAAAAGTCATTTGGTTTTGTTAGATAATACTTCCATCCTGACCAGATAAATAGGTTAGCTAATTCGCGGTGACTGGCCTCGTTTGTTCCTGCTTTTTTAAATTCTTCATAGACGAATGACTTGCTTGTATTTTTGTTTTTTATCTTGGCAGCTTCATCACGATACGGTGGATTTTCATACAAAATAATATTTGTTTTTTTGTCTTTGACATAATCCAGGAGCATGGCAATACTGTCATTATATTCTTTAGTCATCCTAAGCGTCATCTTTCCCGTAATAAACTGCGAACTTAACGCGTCACCGCCGTCAACTAATGCCTCTGTTTTGCTGACTTCCTGTGGTGGTGGAATGATTAGTTTGACCTTATCTCCGATGCGCTCATTCAGCACTATCCATTCCTTGAGTTCATAAGTATTTACAATCGTGTGAGACAGTTCATTATCAAAAATATAATCATGAAGCGAGAGGTTTGTTTTGTGTTTTTCCAGTTCTTCAACAGTAATCTCATTAAAATTACGCTTGCTATAAAAAGTTGTAATTACATCAGCTTTGTCCTGTAAATATTTTGTTTTAAGATTTTTGTCAATATAACGATTTAATTCGCCGATCAAAATGTCATCTACCGCTTTGTCTGTCAAAAACTCTTCTAAATTACCAGTACCGGCGCAACGATCAAGAATGATATAGTCGTGTCCTGTAGGTGTTTGTTTAATAGCTCTTCGAACCAATTCTGTGGCTTTGCGGCAATATGCCGGCGGGGTATAAAAAGCTCCAAGTTCTTTTTTATGCTGTGTGTCGTTGAGCAAATCCATGATGTACTTAAAATCCTTTTCGTCACCTGTCCATGGATAAATGTAATTTGCAAAATGTTTTGGAGCACGCAATTCCTTGAAGAATTTAATCTTATTCGCAGTTGGATTTTCTCGATAAAACCGATTAGCCCATCCCACAACGTCAAACAGATCAATATGAATTTTGGTGTATTTTTCTGTATCTATAATTTCTGTAATGCGTCGTAATCCAGTTAGATTGCTGTAATCAATCCTTTCATGCCAAGCTTTAGTGGAAAAATTGACATTGTTTTTACTGGCGGCGCCAGCATAAGGAATTTCTATGAATGAAATAAAATCTTCAGAATTAAATAGGTAAGCTTTTTCTTCATTTAGCGCAACTAATAATATCTGCGCTGGAACCGGATCACCGTTTATTCTTCGGTGACTGATATATTTGATGGCTTGAAATAAAACTTTATTAATATCTGAAATTGTAAGTTTAAATTCAAATAAAGTGCCTTTGTATACACCATCAGTATTATGGGTAAGTTCAACATCGGCACTGATTCTTAAATCAGTAAAAAATTTTATTTGTCCCTCGCGTTCTGATAAAAATTTATTGCCCATGTTTTATTTCATTAAAACATTGATTTTAAAGAGTGCCATAGTTTTGCTTCCTTTGCAAAATTTTTTTACATGCGGTGTGCGTTCGAAAAAATTCGAACTGATTTCGCCCAGAATTTGTAGGGCGGGCGGAATTCCCCCCAAACCCCCCTTCCGCCCGCCCGCAGAAGCGACTTTTTCGGATTGGACGATTTCAAGTTTTTCGTTCTGCTTTGCGAACTACAAAATCATTATGATTTTTGTTTTGGCGGCAAATTCTTTTTAATTTTTATCCTCTTTCACAAAAAAGTCATCCTTAATTGGTCTTTCTTCGCTTTTATATGAACTTGGATTCGAAATAACGTTTATTAATTTTTCGATGAACTGAATTTTCAGTTGTTTGTGAATTGCAACAAGTTCCTCTAATTCCTCGTTACTCAAGCTCTTCAATAATGAATTTCCATCAACGGAAAAAATGTATTTTCCTTCGTCTTCTCCATAAAAAATAGTAGGCTCGTATGGGAGCGGTTTATATGGCGATGTTGCAAGACTTAATTCTCTTTTTTGTTGCAAAAATCTTAAAACAACTAAATCTCTAAATTTTATTGGATTTACAACCCCCGTTCTTGCAACTTCACCAAGAATTCTACCAACCTGCAATTTAAGGGATTCCGGCGTGTTGGAAATAGGAATATCAACAAAACCACTCGTAATATTTGAGCTAATATTTCCGTATTTCTTGAAAAATTCTTCCCCAAATAATTCAGGAATCATCAATCTGCATAGCTCACTGTTAATATCTTGAGGCGGTTTTACACATTTTTTAGCAAATTCAGCTCTGCTTTCCGCCGGTGGATCTGTCTGTGTTAGAAGATTAAAAACTGCTCTTCCTGTCCTTCCGTTACCATCAAGAAAGGGATGAATATCTTGTAGTGATAGATAAATTAACAATCCAATATCTTTTGGGTCTCTCAATGTTTTACCTGCCTCAAAAACTTTTCTTAAAAGTTCTTCTTTGTCTTCGGGGTTAGGAGGCAAGTACTCGACATCACCACTACGGGGATTGCCAAATTCGATATCTGCATCGGTTGTACCTCTTTCAGTTTTGGGCAAACCCAGTATAACCCCATTAATACGAGTTAAACAATCCTTAAAGCCCTGATAATCTACCCCTCTTATAAAATCTAATGCCGTTTCTTGATTTCCAAAAACTTCATGCGCTCCTGCTTTTTGGAAAAACGTTTCTATCCTAGAAGGTTGTGGTTGTTCATTAGCATCCATAGGTTTATTCTTCAATATATTTTACTTGATTATAGAGATTGCCATTCATATTTTTCTACTTTCTTTGGTAGTACCAGTTAAATTCCTGACCTTCGTCGATTTTGGTCATATTTTTACAATTTCTTTGACCACCTTAAATTTAGAAAGGAATGCCCGCAACCCCAATGTCTTTTATATTTTGTCCTGTTTGTTCTGCCTCATCAATATTTAAAATTCTCTTTGCTCTCAATAAAACATGGTCGTAAGTCATAATCGTCAAATTGTGGTAGCTTGAATTTAATATTCGGTATGCTTCTTTTTGTTCATTATTCCAGTCACTTGATCTTCCAAAAATTAAAATGCAACGAGGTTTTATAGTTCTAACATTCCCAACTCGTTCTAAAAACTTTACACTATTAGCTTCGCGCTCCACTTCATAAATATACTTGGTTGCTTGTGTTATAGCCTTTGTTAAATCTGATGACGGTACATAATTTCCATGATCTTGTATATCTGCCCAAAAACGCAAACTACCCTCTGGTCGTTTAATTTCAATAATATCTAGAAAACCGTCGTACGCCTGCATTAAGTAATCGGTAATGTTTGCAGTATCAACTTCTCGTTCGTCCAAAATCTTCACAAATTCACTTCCAAGGACCCAATCATTTTGTTTAAACCATTTTTGCCAACTTTGCTCTACCAAATCCTGTTCAAGCATTGTTTCAAATTCTTTGACTGCGTTCATCCTTGCCTGATTTTGCAAGCCGGCAATCAAATCGCTTGGCAAAATATTATTTTTTGCAATAAAGTTTAAAACTTCTTGCTTGTCTGGATTATCAAAAATTGCTTTCAAATGCTCAATACTTTTTTGGTCAAAATTTTCATCAAGCGGGATATACTTTCTAACTCCTTTTTTAAACGGCTCATAATTATCTGATAAAAACTCAAGCAATTTTTGAAACTCCTCATTATCTAAAATTAACTCGCTTTTTGGATTTGTATTTTCTAGCGTCTCTGGCGCAAAGCCATTTTTATTATAGCGACCGATTTTTAAACAAATGTCTTCTTGCGGATTTTTGTGTGGGATTTTCCAAAAAGCGGCACGGGTAACTGTTTTTGCCTTTTTTTTTAGCAACCCAAAAAGATATTCTATGCCATTTTCAGTTTTTTTAATCGTAGCCATAATATTATTTCATTAAATCATCGACACCAATACCCAAACCCTTGGCAATTTTCATAACCGTCTGAATTGAGGGTTTAGTGATAACATTTGTTTCAATTTTGGTCAGCGTTGTATAGGGAAGATCGGCTTTTCTTGCCAATTCGTCCTGCGTTAATCCTTGCTTATTTCTAAGCAGTTTTATCTTATTCCCAATTGTTTCGTTATTGTTTTGACTTTTCATGGTTTCCTAAGTATGATAGTATTAGTATGGGTGCGTATCTAACCCTTCATAAATATGATAACAAATAAAATGAAAACAGTCCAATTAAAAATGAGGGAAGCCCGCTTTTGGCCAGCCCCGCAGTAGCGGGGCAAAGATAAAAAATTCCAATTTACGCTTAAAATCGGCTGGCAAGCCCTCGCAGAGGGCGAGCCAACAAAGACATTTCCTAACTGGCGGAGGCGAGAGGATTCGAACCTCTGCGGCGTTTTTTAGACGCCCACGGTT
>MNYN01000032.1 GCA_001873105.1 Flavobacteriaceae bacterium CG2_30_34_30
AACAGGCGCACTTGCCATACTAGAAGAGCAACACTATTACCCATTTGGCCTACAACACAAAAACTATAGGGCGGAGCGTCAAAAAACAGCCCGGTGGGCTGTTTTAGCGAACGTGCCAGCTTGCCGCGCTGGCAAAACCAAAATAGACCTACTACCTGAGCAAAACAATGAAAAAGGACTAAAAGAAGCCGCCCCACCTAGCGTGCCGCTGCAGAATCCGGGGTATAAGTATAAGTTTAACGGAAAGGAACTGCAAAGCGAGTTTGGGGTTGAAATGTATGATTTTGGCGCAAGGAACTATGACCCGGCACTTGGGAGGTGGATGAATATTGACCCATTAGCGGAGCAGATGTATTCATATTCACCTTATTCTTATGCATTTGATAATCCAATCTATTTCTTTGATGAAGATGGTAATATCCCATTGCCTCAAATTATTAATTATACAAGGTTGAGCAGTTCTTTTGGTCTAAGAATGCATCCAATACATAAAAAGATGATAGGTCACGGGGGTTTAGATATGACTGCTCCAACAGGTACAAGAGTTCATGCTGCCGCAAGAGGAAAAGTAGTAAAAGTAGGATGGGATGCAAAAGGTTATGGTCGTTATATAGTAATTCAGCATTCAGATGGATATTATACGTTATATGGACATTTAGAAAAGAGCGGGACAATGGTCGTTCAGGGGGATAATGTTTCTAATGGACAACTAATAGCGACTTCTGAGAATACGGGAGGCAGTACTGTACCTCATTTACATTTTGAAATAGTAAAAGCAAATTCATTGGCTGGGGTATTTAATAAATCTAATAAAATTAACCCACAATCAATTCATGATTTAGATGTAAAATTACACGGTAATACTTATATGGGCCCTCATTTAGATTCTAATATGTACAGTCAATATAATAAAAATAATAATTTCTCGCTTTTACTTACAGCAGAAGAAAGTGCTTTATTACCGAAGATGCCTGGGTCAGAAGAATCAACTTCAATGAACGAACCAAGACCGACGGTAACTCCGGTAGACCCAATAACGCCACAGCCGATTGTTCCTTTTCCGAATCCAGTACAAACACCTAGCCCAATTGTGCCTACACCACCTAGCCCACAACCAATGCCCATAGTGCCACCACCAACTTGCATAGATTGTTAAAATTATTTTAAATGAGAAAACTAAAAATATACTTTTTACTCTGTCTAACAATTCTTGTTAGCTGCGATAATGTAAAAAATAAAAAAGAGAACGATGATCTCCAAAAAAAGATAGATACGGTTAATATTGTTGATGGGAAAGTAAATCAAAATATAGACTCAATTAATAAAGTTATAGACAACAGTCCCCAAATTATTGATGAAGAAATATTTAACGTTTTTTTGTCTATGTTTTTGAATGATTCTGTCTTTAGATATTCCAGAATTGACTTCCCTATAAAGGGGTATAACTCGGATGCTGAAAATCCAGAAAACTATCTATGGTCAAAAGACGATTGGGATTTTTATTTTGAAGAAGATTCGAGATATAAGCAGAATGAAAGTATTATTAGCAAAGTATCAATTAATGATAGGATTGCCAAATGGCGTTTATATATCAAGGATTCGGGTTACGACATAAACTATCATTTTGAGCTTGTTAATGATAAATGGTACTTGAAACAGTACTTTTATAAAAATTATTAATTTTTTACATGAGTGTCCGATAAACATTTCTACTCCCCATAATAGTCCTTTTACGATAAAACCAACTGGAGTAAGATTATTTGAATCAGGGTAAGAAAATTTTGTGAGAGAGGGGTAATTTTTCACTTTTGGTGTTATTGGAAAATGAATACCTTAAATTATTGAGAACCAGAAATTATTGAGAACCAGAATGAAAAAACCGTTTCGCATTTTACAAAAAAATGAAAAAGTGCGCATAGAGAGTTACTGTACAAGTTCGGGGGCAAGGAACTGCAAAGCGAGTTTGGTGTGGAGATGTACGATTTTGGGGCCAGGAATTATGACCCTGCACTGGGTAGATGGATGAACATCGATCCCCTCGCAGAAGCCATGCGCCGTCATAGTCCCTACAACTACGCCTTTAACAGCCCCATCTATTTTATGGACCCAGATGGGATGCAAGGAATGGGAGCAGCGATGATGGGCTTTGGACAAATAACACAAGATATGGTAGACAATAGTGCTTTTTCTAGTAGCCAAATAAGTGTTTCTAATTTGGGCGGCGGTACCGGGACTATGGGGGTTGGTGAAACCTCAGAAAATGGTGGTGTAGAAGGAGGAAAACCAAAAAAAGGCAAAACAACAATACTAAGCGCAAAAATTTCTGAGGGTATAGTTGATAATAGTGAAGTAAATGAAGTTCCATCATCTGAAGCCAATCAAAACACAATGATTGGAAGTAGTAATGAATGCAACTGTACAGAAGCTTTTTGGAATGAAAACCACAGAGAAGACTTTATAAACTATATCAACAACCTACTGGTACAGGAAAAAATGGATTATTTTAATGCATTAGCTCAAGGTCGTCAAGATTTTTTAAGTGGTGCTTATGATTTGACGGCGCATACATTAAGTACCACGGGCGATGCAACTATGCTTGTTGGGTATGGTTTGACCTTAACAGGGGTTGGAGCAACTGTAGGTGTGCCTTTGATGGGTTTAGGTAAATCAATGTCAGCTGTTGGTGGTGGTATGAACGCAATAAATTCATTTGCAAATGGAGATAATACTTCTGGTTTAATTCACATAGGTGGTTCAGTCATTGGTTCAGGTACTGGAAGATTAATAAATAGAAGCACAAATTTGGAGGGTCTCTCTAAACCTATTCTTGAATATAATGTTAGATTAAAAGTAAGCGGTACAGAAAGACTAATCGATTCTCAAAGAAATTAATTGTATTATGAGTAATAATTTATTAGGGATTATATTAATAATCATTGGATTCGGACTTTTTTTAATAGGAGTTGATAAAAAAACATTTTGGGAACTTAAAAATGAGAATTTTAGCAACAAATTCAATGTATACGAATATCTTATTGCTTCTTTAGGGCTAATAATTGTTGGTTTTTATATACTCTTAAAGTAAAAGTTAGTTGTAATATAGTAATTTCAGAATTTAACTAAAAGTTTGGCGGCAAAGAGCTGCAAAGCGAGTTTGGTGTTGAGATGTATGACTTTGGGGCAAGGAATTATGAACCTGCTATTGGGCGGTGGATGAATATAGACCCGTTGGCTGAAAAGTATGAATCTTTTAGTCCATATATTTACGCCGGTAATGTTCCAACGAGGTTTGTTGATTTTGATGGTAAAGATTTTGGGATTGTTATAAATTTTGAGGAAGGAACAATAACTTTTACTCAAACATTTTATACAGATGGTAACAAAAAAACTAATGAGTTGGCAAATAGAACTAGTAATTCTTTAAATTCATTAAGTGGAAAGTTTGGATTAAGCACAAAAAAAGATGGCGTTTTTACTATTAATTTCTCAACAAATGTTGTCGAAGGAGAAAATGAAACAGACGGTAGAAATAAAGCAACCGCTGATAATCAAGGAAATTATTTTAACATAGAAGAAAATAGTGTAGGAAAGGCATTTGGTGTATTTAATGGTGTAGCTTATAATGCTTTGATAGATGAGGGTGGTGATTATTTTAATTTTACCAATAATAACAGTGTAACAGAGAATACCTTTAAACATGAAAACCTGCATGCGTTAGGTGCATCACATCAAGGAATTGGTGGTAATAATGATAGTTATAATAATGTAAATGAAAGAGTAATTGGAGCGGCATTTCAAACTGCAAATCAGCAATATTCTAATTTTTCAATAAAAACCAGCAACTATATAAGAGGTGATGAGCTAAATGCAAAAAGGGCAGGTGGTATTCAAAACGTACCAAAAGTAAAGGTTAAAACTGATAATTATAATAAAAAAAATGCCGTGAAATTGAATGGAACTATAATAATACTCACAAATTAAATTATGAGATTTAAGATTACATACTTCTATTTATTTATTTTAATTATTTTGTCTTGTAATTCGGAGAAACAATTATTTAATAAGTCTAATACAAAAATTATTGATACTTTAAAATTATCTGGTCTAATAGTTTTTGATTATGATGGTAATGATAAATTTTTCATTTATTCTAAACAAATAAAAAAAGATACAATAAAAGAGATAATTAAAAATTTTGATAAAAAATATTTTTTTTTCCAGCCCTATGTAATTAAAAAAAACAATATTTATAATAAATTCTGTATTGGTAACATAGCGTCACAAGATGATTTTATTAGGAAAATAAGGTTTGATAAATATAAGGCATCACTTTATATTAAAAATGGTGATTTTTTGTTATTTAAAGATGAAAATAATAAGGAGTTTGTTTCTTTTTTATGTTGGAAACCATACATAAATGGCAGGTTTGATAAAAAGTAGTAAACTCCTCTGGTGCGCGATTACATAGCATTTTATTTTTATAATATATTTCCTATCTTTATAACGCCACCGGCGTGAAAATTCAGGGCGGAGCGTTAAAAAACAGCCCAGTGGGCTGTTTTAGCGAACGAGCCAGCCTGCCGCGCGGAAAAAAACAGTAATTCAAGTGAATACCATTTTTCATAATAAAATGCAAGTTATCATCTATTCCACCACCCATTATAGAAACGGCTTTCCCTATTTTGACCATGTACTACAGTTTTTCCCCACCCAACAAAAACTGCCCTTTTAGAGAGGTTTTTTTATTTCTTACAGTATCATTACATTTTTCTGAAAAAAATCCTTGAACTTCTTTTAGGGAGCGATTTAAAATTATGATGCAAAAATTGTATATTTACCTTAAACTTAAAATGGTAAAGTTATGAGTGCGGTTGAAATAAGAGAAGAACTTCGTGAATATATAGAAAAAGGCGATAGAAATTTTTTAAATGCCTTATATAAAACAGCCAAAGCGTATATGGAACAAAAACGTATGGACACGATGATTGCCGAAGGAGAAGAAGACATTAAAGCAGGCAGGTTACATAGCCAGAATGACGTTCAAAAAATGATTGAAAATTGGACAAAAGAATAAAACCTGTTGTATGGACAACGCGAGCAACAAAAGATTTAGAAAAAACAGCCGTGTTTTACAGAGAGCTTTATGGATCGGTTAAAGCGAGAAAGATTGTTACGGAACTTCGTCAAAGCACAGAAATTCTTGAACATCAAAATTTAGATACATCTCAAATAGGCGCCCTAGATGACGCTTTTTTACATCTCAAACTAGATTATAGAAAGATTATTAAACACCATTGCAAAATTACGTATCGTGAAGGAAAAACAAAAATCTTTGTGGTAAGAGTTTTTGATACACGACAACAGCCTAGCAAGAATAAATAAGAGGCATTGAACAATCTGTAAGCTCCCCCCCAAATAATACAGTTTAAAAAGTAACAAAGAAGTAAAACCCCAAGTCTGTTGGTATTTTCAGAGTTAAAAGACAATTCTAATTTTTTGTAAGGTTAGAACGGGATTTTTTTATGCGTTAAAGTTTTCAAGGTAGCAGATTAGAAAAACTTTGTTTTCAAAGAGGAAGCCTATAAGCTATTTCCCTTTAGGAATGGCAGCAATCAATTTTTTGGTATATTCCCGTTCCGGATTGGCATATATTTCATCTGCCTCTCCAATTTCTTCTATCTTACCGGCATTCATCACCAGCAATTGGTCTGCCATATACTTTACCACCGCCAAATCGTGCGAAATAAAAATATAGGTAAACCCATATTTTTCCTTCAAGTCGTTTAATAAATTCAACACTTGCGCCTGTACGGAAATGTCTAAAGCAGAAACCGATTCATCACAAATTATTAATTTTGGTTCCAAAGCAATCGTTCTTGCAATTCCTATTCGTTGTCGTTGTCCTCCTGAAAGTTCATGAGGATAGCGGTAAAAATAAGCTTCGGTCAAACCCACTTGTTTAAGAATTTCTATAACTTTTGCCTTTCTAGTTTTATTGTTTTTATGCAAATGATGCACTTTCATGGGTTCTAAAATTGCTTCGCCAATAAGTACTCTAGGATTTAGGGAAGAATAAGGGTCCTGAAAAATAATTTGTATTTCTTTTCTAAATCTTCTAAAATCGGCTTCGCTTAAATTCGAAATTTCTTTTCCTCTATATTTTATACTACCCTTTGTTGCCTTTTCTAACTGTAAAATTGCTTTTCCTAAGGTTGATTTTCCACAGCCAGACTCGCCCACCAAACCTAATGTTTCTCCTTCAAATAACTTAAAACTCAAATCGTTTACGGCTTTGACGATGGTTTTCTTTTTAAAAAAACCTGCATTTGAAAAATATTCCTTTTCCAGATTTATTACTTCTAAAAGGGGTTTTTGTTTGTACAATTTTTTGTGACGAATGGCTCGCTCCTGTGCACTTATAATATTCGTTGCAACCCTGTTTTCTAAAAAATCTGCTATGGTAGGCAATCGTTCAGCGCGTTTAGTTAGCGATGGTCGTGTATGGAGAAGAGCTTTTGTATATTGGTGTTTTGGTGAATGAAATAGTTGTGCAATTGCACCTTGTTCTACAATTTTTCCTTGGTACATGACCAAGGCTCGATCGGCAATTTCAGAAACTAGTGACAAATCGTGAGAGATGAAAATAATACTCATATTCGTTTCCTTTTGAAGGTCCTTGAGTAAAGCGATAATCTCTTTTTGTACGGTAACATCTAGTGCGGTTGTGGGTTCGTCGGCAATAAGTATGTTAGGCTTACACGCTATAGCTATAGCAATCATCACGCGCTGCATTTGACCACCGCTAATTTGATGCGGATAAGAATTAAAAATGTCTTCCGGGCGTGGCAATTTTACCTTGTTAAATAGAATTAATGTTTGTTTTTTGGCTTCCTTATGAGAACTGTCGCAATGGATTTTTAAAATTTCTGCAACTTGTTTTCCGCAGGTCATCGATGGATTTAAAGCGCTCATCGGCTCTTGAAAAATCATTGAAATTTGATTACCACGCAATTTTTGCCATTGTTTTTTGGAATACTTTATAAGGTCTTTTTCTTCATAAAGAATAGTACCTTCCGAAATTTTGGAAACCTTTTCAGGAAGTAGACCCATAATGGAGAGCGCAGTAACCGATTTTCCGGAACCGGATTCCCCTACAATTCCTAAGATTTCATTTTCAAATAAGGAAAATGAAACACCATGAACCATAGTATTCCATGTATTTTTTGCCTTAAAAGCTATAGTGATGTTTTTTACTTTTAATATGGGAAGGGTATTCATATCTTTCAAATATAATAGAACTTTTTTGAAAATGTAGACTAAATATTATAAACCTGGTTTTAAGATAATATTGGCAATATAATTTTTTATTTGTGAAATTCATCGAATTAAATTGCATTTCATAATTTTAAATTGTTAATTTGGCATCTGTTGTAAAGAAAAAATTTAGAAAATTGCTTAACTCTCGTCCTTTGTATTTTTTAAATTAGAATATTTCTACAACCTTCCAAATACAAGTTTAATTTAACCCTAACTAAATTATGAATCAAAAAGTACTCTTAGGTAAAATAACAGTGTTTATTTTACTGCTATGTTCGTTTATTTCTTTTGGTCAAACCAAAGATCAGCAAGAAAAAATCACCTCTAGGTATGACCTACAAAAGCTAGCTCAATTAGAAAATCAATTTTTAAGTAAAGCAGTACAACAAAAACAATCGGCATTACAGTACGCACAACAAAGAGGGCTTCAATCAAAAATAACTTTGGAAGACGGAGGTTTTGCTGAATTGCAACGCGTTGATCCCGATGGAAGTCTTATTTATTACCGTACCTTTAATGTGGCAGCTGCAAATTCAACAAGAACCAATCATTTGAATATTGGTGGCTCCACCGGATTAAATTTAGACGGTCAGAATATGATAGCTTATGTTTGGGACGGTGGTCACGCCCGAATTACCCATCAAGAATATGATGGTCCCGGAGGAACCAATAGAGTTAGTGTGCAAGATGCTGCATCAGAAGGAGGAACACAACTTAATTTTCATTCCGCTCATGTTTCGGGTACTATTGCTGCTTCTGGCGTGGTTGCCAATGCAAAAGGAATGGCACCACAATCTAGCGTAAGAGGATATATGTGGAACAGCGACCTTGCCGAAGCTACTACAGCAGCAGGAAATGGGATGTTAATATCCAACCATTCCTATGGATTTAATTCGCAAGCAGTACCGGATTATTATTTCGGAGCCTATATTACCGATTCAAGAGATTGGGACAATTTACTTTATAATGCACCTTATTACCTTATGGTAGTGGCTGCAGGAAACGATGGAACAACCAATTATAATGCCTCACCGTTAAATGGTGTTGCAGGGTATGATAAACTTACAGGACATTCTACTTCAAAAAACAACCTGGTAGTAGCAAGTGCAAACGATGCAACTATAGATAGTAATGGGAATTTAGTATCAGTAAGTATCAGTTCTTTCAGTAGTCAAGGACCGACAGACGATTTGAGAATTAAACCCGATATTACTGGAAATGGTGCAGGTCTTTATTCTACGTATGACAATAGCGATACTGCTTATAATAGCATTTCCGGGACGTCTATGGCATCACCAAATGTAACCGGTACTTTATTGTTATTACAGCAACACGCTAATAATGTAAACGGATCTTTTCTTAGAGCCGCATCTTTAAAAGGAGTAGCACTTCATACTGCTGATGATGCCGGTCCAACAGGACCCGATGCTGTTTGGGGTTGGGGATTATTGAATGCAAAAAAAGCTGCGCAAGCAATTTCCCAAAATGGGAACCAGTCTTTAATTAGCGAGTTAACCTTAATGCCGGGACAAACCTATACGATTAATGTAGATAGCGATGGGGTTTCTAAATTGTTAGCTTCTATTTCTTGGACAGATCCTGCCGGAACCGCAACTACCACATTGAATTCACCCACAGCAAAATTGGTAAACGATTTAGACATACGCGTTACAAAAAGTGGAACCACTTATTTGCCTTGGCGATTAACAGGAGTTACCACCAACGGTCTAGGCGATAACACCAAAGACACCTATGAACGAGTTGATGTAGCTAATGCAACAGGAACCTATACCATAACGGTAACCCATAAAGGAAGCCTTTCAGGCGGCAGTCAAAATTTTAGTTTAATTGTAACAGGTCTTACTTCAACACCTGTAACTTGTAATGCTACTGTTCCTTCCGGATTAACACCATCAGGAGTAGGTTCAAATTCTGCAATTTTAAATTGGAATAGTGTTGCAGGCGCCTCTTACGATGTAAGATACCGTCAAATAGGAACAACTACTTGGACAACTGTTGCAGTAGCCGGAACATCTACTACCATTTCAGGATTGACACCACAAACAACTTACGAAGCACAAGTGCGAAGCAAATGCCCAGATGCTACTACTTCAGCGTATTCAGCCTCGGTAAATTTCACAACCTCTGAAGTACAATTAAACTATTGTGCTTCTGCAAGTACCAATACAAATGACGAATTTATTGGCAGGGTGCAACTTAATACCATAAACAATGCATCAGGAGCTCAATTTTATTCTGATTTCACCAATATTTCAACCGACGTAAACAAAGGACAAACCTATACCATTACGATAACTCCTACTTGGACAGGGACGGTATATGCCGAAGGTTATTCCGTTTGGATAGATTATAACAAAGATGGCGATTTTGCAGATGTAGGAGAACAAGTTTGGACACAAGCGGCTACAACAACTAGCCCTGTAAGCGGATCGTTTACGATACCTGCAGGAGCTGCTGATGGAGCAACCAGAATACGTATTTCCATGAAATACAATGCAATTCCTACTTCTTGTGAAACCTTTACCTATGGTGAAGTGGAAGATTATACACTAAATATTGTTGCTTCTGGAGCAGATACACAAGCACCTTCTGCCCCTACAAATTTAACGGCATCCAATATTACTCAAACAACGGTTGATTTGTCTTGGACAGCTTCTACAGATAATGTTGGAGTTACCGGCTATGATGTGTATCAAGGAGCAAGTTTATTAGGAACTGTAACAAGCACCTCTGCCTCCATTACAGGATTAACTGCAAGTACAGCCTATAGTTTTTCCGTAAAAGCTAAAGATGCCGCCGGCAATATTTCACCGGCAAGCAACACGGTAAATGTTATTACGTTAAGTCCGCCGGATACTCAAGCACCTACTGCACCTACAAATTTAGTTGCTTCTAATATAACTACAACTACGGTTGATTTATCTTGGACGGCTTCTACTGACAATGTAGGAGTGGTTGGCTATGATGTGTATCAAGGGGCTAGTCTTTTAGGAACCGTAACTGGTACAGCAGCATCTGTTACCGGATTGACTGCAAGCACCTCTTATACGTTTTCTGTAAAAGCGAAAGATGCGGCCGGCAATATTTCACCAGCCAGTAATACGGTAAATGTAACTACCCTTGCCAGTACTATCACTTACTGTAATTCACAAGGAAATAGTACTGTGGATGAGTGGATTCAAAGAGTTCAATTAGGAAGTATTAATAATAATTCCGGAAATAATGGTGGCTATGCTAATTACACAAACCTTTCTACAACACTTGTAAAAGGAACAAGCAATACAATTAGCATTACTCCTGCTTGGTCTGGAACAAAATACAGAGAAGCCTATCGCGTTTGGATTGATTATAACCAAGATGGCGATTTTAATGATTCGGGGGAACAAGTGTATAGCAGAAGCAGAACGAACGCAACTTCTGTAAGCGGAAGTTTTACCGTGCCAGCAGCGGCATTAAATGGAGCGACTAGAATGCGTGTTTCTATGAAATACAATGCAAATCCAACATCTTGTGAAGCTTTTGCTTATGGTGAGGTAGAAGATTATACAGTTGTAATTTCTGCTACTGCAGGTCAAAATTATAACACGACTTCTATAGAACAAGGAGATTTTGCTTTTGAAATTTACCCTAACCCTGTAAAAGGAACTGTTTTAAATGTTGAACTTCTTGGGGTAGAAGCAACTCATTTTGCAGTCTTTAACATGCTTGGTCAACAAGTTAGTAAAGGAGCCTTTACTAACAGTATCCAAGTGGGAGAATTACAAAGCGGCGTTTATTTTATAGAAATTAGTAATGGCGAACAAAAATTCACCAAACGATTTATAAAACAATAGTAGTTAAACTAGTACTTAATTAAAATGAGAAACCCGCTAATATAGCGGGTTTCTCTATTTATAATGTCACTTTAAATGGAAGTAATCTCATCTGGAAGCAAAATAACTTCATTCCGCAATCTTAGAAGAACTTGAGCCACAGCAATAGTGTCTTTTTCGCAATAAGTAACAATCCGGTCAATATCTTTTTCAATGTAAAATACATCGCGAACTTCACTACCGTCTATGTCGTCTTTTGGAGACGGGATTCCTAAAATATGGGTCATTAATTTCAAGGAGGTAAAGTGTTTGTAATCTCCAAATTTCCATAACTCCAAAGTATCTAAATGCGCCACTTCCCAAGGTTTTTTCCCGAATAAATCCAATTTAAAAGGAAGGCCTATCCGGTTGATAATCATTCTCCTTGCAATGTATGGAAAGTCAAATTCTTTGCCATTGTGGGCACATAGCACATGTTGAGGTTTATTGAAATGGGTTTCCAATAAATTTTTAAAGTCTTTCAGCAATTTAATTTCTTCACCAAAAAAAGAAGTCACCCGAAAGTTTCTAACATCACCCTTTAAAACAAAATAGCCAACAGAAATACAGACGATTTTTCCAAATTCTGCCCAAATTCCGGCTCGATCATAAAATTCCTCTGCTGTAAATTCATCTTTTCTCTGGTATTGGGTTTTATGTTCCCAAAGTTGTTTTGCGGTATCGTCCACTTCCTCATAATTTTTATGAAGTGGCACCGTTTCTATATCGAGAAAAAGGATGTTTTCAATATTTATTTTGGACAGCATCGTTATTTTAAGTTTAGCATTTTATAGGCTTCTTCCAAATTTATCCAAAAGCTTTCCGGATATTCTTCTCCTTTGGCAACCGGCCCTTTGGAGTGGCCTAATCGTACAACAATTACATTATCTTCAGGCACTACAATTACATATTGTCCTAGGTGCCCACGCATGGCGAAGGAGTGTTTTCCTTGAAAGTCCTTAATCCAAAATCCATAACCATAGGGGGATTCCGGAAATCGTCTTGTGGTAGATTTTACAACAAAGGCGGAGTCTAACAGTTGTTTGCCATTAAATTTACCGTAATCTTTATAAAGTTTACCAAATCGAGCAAAATCTTTAGCGTTTGATGCAAAGCAGCAATAGGCTTTAACCAATCCTTTTTCTTTGCTATCGAGCTGCCAAAGCGCGTCATTTTCTGCTCCTAATGGTTTCCAAAAACTTTCTGAAAAATAGTCGGCAATTTTTTTACCTGTGGCTTTTTCTATGACCATAGCAAGAAGTTGTGTGCTTCCACTAAGGTATTTGTATTCCTTGCCCGGTTCCTCAACAATATCCAGTTCCAACATCATTTTTGCTAAATCATCATAGAAATAGGATTTTGTGGTAACAGATAAGGGGCTGTAATAGGCTTCATCCCAATCCAATCCGGAAGACATCGAAGATAAATCGCCCACGGTTGTTTTGACGTTTCTGTATTTTGGGAAAAAATCACCCAAAGGTTGGTCTAAACTTTTAATGTATCCTTCCATAATTGCTTTGCCTAATAAACCGGAAATAAAACTTTTAGCCATAGAAAAAGAGTTACTTCGGCTATCTTGGTCATATCCGTCATAGTAGGATTCGTGAAAAATGCTATCGTTTTTAATGATTAAATACGCTACCGTGCCATAGTCTTTATGCGCTTTTAATAACTTTTCGGTAGGTGCTACTTGGTTGTACTCTTTGTGAAGCGGCCAGATAATTTTAGTATCAGAAGCCTTAATTGTGTCGTTATCAAAGGCTTTGTAATCCTCTAAAAAGGCGGTGGTGTGTCCTTTTATATAAATTGTTCTAACGGCCTTAAACAAATAGTCCATATCAAAAACATAAGCAAGAATAACAAGAAGTGCAATAAGGACAAGTAGGATTTTTAGGAGACTTTTTAAAAATTTCATAAGGCATAATTAATAGTGGTATAAATGTAACAAAAAAAGTCAATTATTTTTGGGTTTTAAAAGAGAGAAACTTGTGGAGAGGGGTTTTCGTGGTTCAGCAGCCATTTTTTTCGCCATAAACCACCTGCATATCCGGTTAAGGAGCCATCACTACCAATTACCCGATGGCAAGGAATAATAATCCACAACGGATTTTTGCCATTTGCTGCTGCTACTGCTCTAATGGCTTTTATGTTTCCAAGTTTTTTAGAAAGTTCTAAATACGAAATTGTTTTTCCAAAAGGAATTTTTACTAGTTCTTGCCAAACTTGTTTTTGAAATTCGGTGCCTTGCGGATTTAATGGTACATCAAAATGGGTTCGTTTTCCCATAAAATATTCTTGTAACTGAACCACACATTCTTGAAGGGAAGATGGGATTTCTTTGGAAAGAATTTCAGAGGTATCGGAGATGGAAATAGTAGAAATACCTTGAAGATTACCTTGAATGGTTGCGATTCCTAATGGAGTTTTTAATGTGGCATTTTCCAAGAGTTAAAAAAAATTAAAATTGTTCTAAAAACTGAATGCGTTTTTCAATGGGTGGGTGCGTAGAAAATAGACCACTTAGTCCACCAAACATACTGGCAGAGGTATCTTTTGGGGTGTTTTCAATAAACATTTGTTGTACTTCTTCACTTTTCACTTGTTTTACGTGATGGTTAGAAGCTATTTTTCGAAGCGCAGAAGCTAAAGCCCAAGGTTTTCGGGTCATTTCAGCAGCGCCACTATCTGCCATATATTCTCTTTTTCGGCTTAGTGCAAATTTAAATACCATGGAAATTAGATAAGCAACTAAGGAAACAATGAGGATGATAATCATAAGTTTTCCGGAATCCTTATTATTTCTTCGGTTAGACATACCCCCATATAAAAAACTGCGAAAGGCTATTTGTACCACAAAGGAAAATATTCCTACAAAAACGATAGTTACCACCAAAAGCCGTACATCTTTATTACGAATGTGCATTAATTCATGAGCGATAACTCCTTCCAGTTCATTGTCATCAAGGGTTTCAATTATACCTCTAGTGAGAGTAACGGTATAGTTTTTTTCATTCAAACCGCTTGCAAAAGCGTTTAAAGCCTCACTTTCTATAATATTAACTTTTGGCATTTTCATCCCTACGCTCATGCAGAGGTTTTCCACTAAATTATAAACGCGCATATTTTCTTTACGCTCTAAAGATTTAGCCCCGGTAGCCATGGCAATCATTTTACCGTGAGCAAAATAGGCGATGAGAAACCAAACCAGAACAATGGAGGTGACAAATGGAATTACGTTTATAAAAAGTTCATTTGCTAGTGTGAGGTTTGCGTTTCCGTATTCGTCAAAAGTGGTGAAATAGACCACGGCAAATACGGAAGCTAAAACCAGTAATGGAAATGCTACTAATAGAAGAATAGACTTTCTGTTATTTCTTCTGATTTGTTTTTGGATGCCAACAAACTTCACTGCTTAAAATTTAACCTCTGGAGCTTTGTCCAGCTCTACACGTTGTGCAGTTCCTAGGTCAAACATTGGTTCAGTTTTAAAGCCAAACATTCCTGCAAAAAAGTTGTTTGGAAATTTTTGAACTGCTATATTAAGTTCTTTGGTGGCTGCATTAAAGTAACGTCTTACTGCGGCTAATTTGTTTTCAATATCTGAAATTTCATTTTGTAACTGCATGAAATTTGCACTTGCTTTTAAATCGGGATACGCTTCTACTTGAATACTTAACCCTTTTAAAGCTGTGCCTAATTCTTGTTCGGCAGCAATTTTTTCATTAATTCCAGTTGCAGACATCGCTTTTTGCCTGGCTTGGGTTACTGCTTCTAGTGTGCCTCTTTCGTGTTCCATATAGCCTTTAACAGCTCCAAGAAGTTGCGGAATAAGGTCATGACGTTGTTTTAATTGTACATCAATATCAGCAAAAGCATTTTCTCGGTTGTTTCTTAGGCTTACTAAACCATTGTATATTGCTACTAACCATATAGCTAATAAAATAACGACACCTAAAATTATAAATAGTCCCATACATTAGTTTTTTTAAATTCTTTAACCTCAAATATAGAAAATTAATGTGCTTAAATGGTAGTATTATGTAAATTTTATAATTTTTAAGAATATATAAAATTTAGATGTAAGGTAAAAAAAATAATTACCAGTATCTTAGGAACCACTAGGTCTATAAAATATTCCGACCCCGATGGGACTAAAACGCTTCGGTTAGGAGCAGAATATTGGTAGTAAAAAAGCGAGTTTTTAGTTTCATAGAGCTTATCCCGATTTTTTGGGAAACGATTTATAATATGCGTACTATTTTTATAGGATAAAAGTGATAAAACAAAAATAAATACCGGACTAAATCTTTTCAATCCGGTATTTTTTTAAAATTTAAACTAAATTTTTTCTGATTATTTCATTCCAAGTGCTTGCTTGGTTTACACTTAAGTCCTGGTTCATACCATGGTCATCGTCAAAAAAGATAATTTCATGTTTGGTCTTGTCATTAAGTAGTAATTCTAAGGACACACTTTCAATAATTTTTATTTTGGGTTGTCCTGCTTTTGGAACCTCTTTTTTATATAAGTTGCAAGATTTTATGTCTTTTAAATGAAATAATTCAATAGACTCCTCTTTTACAGGTACTGTAGCGGTAACTAAATATTTTGCATTTTCATCTATACCTATAAATAAACTTTGAAAGATATCTGTAGAAGTCAGTTTTACGCCCTTTGTGCCGCAGAGAGCTTCCACTTTTTTAATTGTATTTTTCTCTTTTCGAGATTGGTTGGTAACTGCATATATAACAGGTACAACAAATAATAATAATAAGGCAATGCCTAATTCAAGAGATACAAATTCCATTTTTTATAGATTTTAATTAATTTTTGTAAATAAATTGGCTTGTTTTTTAAAGCAAATTGGAACAGATAATGTTTGTTTTCTGCTTTACAAAAAGGTATGGAACGGAAAAATTTGTGTAGATAAAATGCCTCTTAAATCAATAAGAAAGTTTACTTTTTTAAGAGTTACTTGAGAATTATGTGATGCATTTGAAAAGAAAAAATTAGGGCTTTTTAAAGCAGCAAACAATGCAATATATTCTGCTGTAAAAACAGGGATTTGTTCAGAAACTATTGCTTTGGTATTTTTTGTTTTAAAGTATCCAATTTCGTCTTGATGATTTTCAATAGAGGAGGACACAGAAAAAGCACTACCGAAAGCTATTGCCGGTTGTAGGGCAACCAGCAATAGGGGAAGTAGTACTATCCAACTGTTTTTTGTGCTTTTCACCCTGCAAGATTACAACAAAAAACAATTCGTTAAACAAAATTAGTATAGAATTATTATTGGAAGATATTTTTTATTTATATGGTGTTTACATACATAGAAATCTCAACCTTAATGCAACTTTCAAATTAAAATGGTATTTAGATTATGAAATTAATTTAACCACATCCTTAGCAAAATAACTGGCAATGATGCTTGCGCCAGCTCTTTTTATTGCAGTGATTTGCTCTAGCATTACCGCATCGTGGTCAAGCCAACCTCTTTCGGCAGCAGCTTTAAGCATGGCATATTCTCCGCTTACTTGATAAACGGCTACTGGGACAGTTACGGCATCTTTAATTTCTCTAACAATATCTAAATAACAAAGGCCTGGTTTTACCATTACAATGTCGGCTCCTTCCTCTACATCCATAAGCGTTTCACGAAGGGCTTCTTCGCGGTTTGCATAATCCATCTGGTAGGTTTTTTTGTCTTTTGGAACATCTTTTAAATCTACCGGAGCAGAGTCTAAAGCATCCCGAAAGGGGCCGTAAAATGCTGAAGCATATTTGGCACTATAACTCATGATGCCGGTATTAAAAAAACCTTCGTCTTCTAAAAGGGTACGAATTTCAAAAATACGACCATCCATCATATCACTCGGCGCTACAAAATCGGCTCCTGCTTTGGCGTGTGATAGGGACATTTCAGCAAGTATGGAAGTGGTTTCGTCGTTTAAAATTTTGCCGTTAAACACAATACCATCGTGACCGTATTTTGAAAAAGGATCTAAAGCCACATCGGTCATTACTAGCATTTGCGGGCAGGCATCTTTTACGGATTTTATAGCACGTTGCATGAGTCCATTTGGGTTAAGTGCCTCGGTGCCTTTGTTATCTTTTAATTTGTCTGGGACTTTAACGAAAAGTAACACCGATTTTAATCCCATATTCCAAAGTTCTTTTACTTCTTTGGTAATTTGGTCCAGACTCATTCGGTAATAATTAGGCATGGAAGCTATTTCTTCTTTTATGCCTTTTCCTTCCACTACAAAAAGGGGAACAAGAAAGTCGTTTGGACTTATAATGGTTTCTTTAACTAATGAGCGAATGCTTTCTGTGGCTCGTAATCTTCTATTTCTTCTTAGTGGGTACATATTACTTTTGTATTAAATGATTTCTATAGGTATAAGCAAAACGATGCATTATAATGGATTGTTCTTTTGTAAATGCGTTTTTGCAAACGTTGGGATAATACGACATATAATTATTAAATAGGGGTTTAAAGTTGCTTTTTTCTAAATTTTGGTTACAACTTTTGATGGGCATATTTGGATCAGCAGGCGTATCGCATAACCAATCACCCGAGGAAAAACAGTTTGTTCCTGTTGGAATTTCATCGGTTGAAAATGGGGTGACTTCTTTGCCAAAAGTATGTTGCAAACCAAAAAAATGGCCTATTTCGTGCGCTAAAGTAGTCTTGTTAAACACTGCTTTGTTGCCGATAAAAACAGAATTATATCCTTTTTTATTTTTATAGCGGTCAAATCTTTCCGTAAGTACTGGAGTATATCCATTTAAAATTCCTTCCGATTCAATTATAAATAAATTTATTTTTTCATTACTTCCATATTTAGAGATGCAATATTCAGCTAAATCGTTGCGGTATAATTTTTCAAGAGTTAGTTTTTTGTCATACACTACTTTTATTTCCGGGCTAAAATTAAATGCAATATGGCTTGTATTTAGTGTGGTATTTAAATTATGAATAGTAGAATTAAGGTTCTTTTTTACTGTATTTATTTGAAAATCTTTTTGATTGCTTATCCATATTATTTGTATAGGAAAACGTAATACCTCTTCGGGAATTGCGTTTTCAGTTAAAAGCAATTGCAAACTATTTCCTCCGGAAGCTGTACAAAATTCGGAACCGCAGGCATATCCTTCAGGTATAGCAATCTCTTTATTTGCACAGGAAATGCTAAGGGCAAAAAATAGTAAGAAACTTATTTTTTTCATTTTAAATCCATTCTTTAGGGTTTTTTAAAACAGACATTAGTTTTTCTTCATCACTTCCTACTTCTGGATGGTGGTTGTATTTCCATTGCACCGTTGGTGGCAAACTCATTAAAATACTTTCAATCCTGCCATTGGTTTTTAATCCAAAAAGGGTTCCTTTGTCGTGAACAAGATTAAATTCCACATAACGACCTCGTCTAATTTCTTGCCAGGTTCTGTTTTCTTTGGTGAAATTTTGGTTTTTTCTTTTTTCAATTATGGGAATATAGGCTTCTAAAAAACTATTTCCAATTTCGGAAACAAAACGAAACCAGCCTTCTAAAGACATCGTTTTGGTAGCTTTACAATAATCAAAAAATAAACCGCCAACACCCCGTCCTTCCTTGCGATGGGCGTTGTAGAAATAGGTGTCACATTTTTTTTTGAAATCGGGGTAAAAATTAGGATTGTGCTTGTCACAGGCTATTTTACAAATTTGATGAAAATGTATTGCATCTTCTTCAAACAGATAATATGGGGTTAAATCCTGTCCGCCACCAAACCAACTATCGATTAAATGGCCTTGTTTGTCATACATTTCAAAATAACGCCAATTGGCATGTACAGTTGGCGCCATTGGGTTTTTAGGATGTAAAACCAAGCTCAAGCCACAGGCAAAAAAATTAGAATCGGCTACTTGAAAAAAGGCTTGCATCGCTTTTGGCAATTCGCCGTGAACAGCAGAAATATTAACACCCCCTTTTTCAAAAACGGCACCGTTTTCTATTGCTCGAGTTCTTCCGCCGCCTCCTTCTGGGCGTTCCCAAAGATCCTCATGAAATTTAGCAAGACCATCAACTTCTTCCAGTTTTGAAGTTATTTTGTCTTGTAGTTGCTCAATGTATTTGTAAAATTTGTTTTTCATTTTTTTTCTTAGCCGGATTTCTCTTTGGTTTTTGCTAAGTAAATGGCGCAAAATAATTAATTAATCAAGCTTCAATATATACAAATTCGTCTTTTTCGTTTTCAATTTCTAAAATGTTGGTTACTTTTTTTGAGGTTTTCATTTTATCTTGTAAAATGGTAATTATGGCATCTTCTTTTTCTTTTTCTAACCGAAGTTTTAAAAATAATATTCTGCCCATTTCGTTGTTGTGCAAATCCATTTGCATTTCTAGTTCAGAATTAGGTGCTAATTTTTCATGAAGTGCTGTAATTTTTTCAGCCCAAGTAATCGATTTTTCATCAGATTTAGACACTTTAAAGCAATACAAACTAATTAAAACATTCCATAACGCATGGCGAAAAGCATTTGCACTGTTATTTTTATGATGTTTTTGTCCAAATAATTTTTTGGAAATAGCTAAAGTCCTTGCCGTTGCCCTATGCGTAGGAAAGAAAAATAATGGTCTGGAAACAAAATGAATTACCAGCAAAAAAAACTGTTTTATACTTAGCTTTTTTATTCGGTTCCAGAGGTTCATAAAAACTAAATTTAACTTTTATATTCTTTTACGGCATCAATAAATGCTTTAGCGTTTTCCATTGGAATATTGGGTAAAATGCCGTGGCCTAAATTGACGATGTACCGGTCTTTTCCGAATTCGTTAATCATTTGGGTCACCATTTTTTTGATGTCTGCAGGAGAAGAAAACAAACGAGCGGGATCAAGATTTCCTTGTAAGGTTATCTTTCCTCCAGTTAAATATCGCGCATTTTTTGGGGAGCAAGTCCAGTCCACTCCCAATGCTGCTGCTCCAGATTTTGCCATTACGTCTAAGGCAAACCAACATCCTTTTCCAAAAGCAATTACGGGAGATTCGTCTTTCAATGCATCGATAATTTGTTGCATATATCGCCAAGAAAACTCTTGGTAATCTGTAGGAGAAAGCATGCCTCCCCAACTATCAAAAACTTGAACGGCATCAACACCTGCTTTTACTTTTTCTTTTAAGTAGGCAATGGTTGTATCGGTTATTTTTTGCAATAAATCATGAGCGGCAAGAGGATGGGTAAAGCAAAATTCTTTTGCAATATCAAAGTTTTTTGAGCCTTGACCTTGCACGCAGTAACATAAAATGGTCCACGGTGAACCCGCGAAACCTATTAGAGGAATTTCGTTATTTAGTTTTTCTTTTGCCATTTTTATAGCTTCCATCACATAGCCCAAGGATTCGTTAATATCCGGAACAATCACTCTATCTACATCTTTTTGGGAACGAATTGGGTTTGGTAGCCATGGACCAAGTCCCGGTTTCATTTCCACTTCAATAAGCATTGCTTGCGGTATTACTAAAATATCACTAAATAATATAGCGGCATCCATTCCCAGCCTTCTTATGGGTTGCACGGTTATTTCAGAGGCAAGTTCCGGGGTTTGGCATCGGGTAAAGAAATCATATTTTTCTTTTATTGCTCTAAATTCCGGCAAAAATCTACCGGCTTGACGCATCATCCAAACGGGAGGTCGATCCACGGTTTCCCCTTTTAATGCTCTTAAAAAGAGATCATTTTTTATGGTATGCAACTTTGTGGTTTTGTCCTTTTTTATACTATTCATCCTTTTTTAATTTTTTAACAACTTGCTCCAAAACACTTTCTACACTAGTTGTATTGGCGATAATTATATTTTTTATGTACTTTTTTGCTTCCTCAGCAGTGGAAATTCCGATACAAAATGCAATGCCATTTTCTAGTTTATTTTTCATCGTAAAACTTTGTACGGCACTTGGACTAAAAAACAGAACACCATCAAATGATTGCTTAAACTTTTTTGGTTGTAATGTGGTTTTGTACACCACAATTTCTTCAAAAATAATATTATATTTTTTTAAAGCATTAGGAATGTCCTCGCTTCTTATGTTTCCGCAGAAGAAGGTAAAGGTTTCTTCTTTGTATTTTTGGGTTATTATTTTAGCTAATTCTTTTCCATAATTTGCAATTTCTTTAACTTGGTAATGATTTTTTTCTAATTGGTCTTTTGTTTTTTTGCCAACACAAAAACAGTTTTGAATGGCAATTTTATTTTTTAAAAGAGCTTTTACAGCATTTTGGCTTGTAATTATAGCGTTTTTAATGGGGTTATTTACTTGTATTGTATCTAACAATTCTATTTTTATGGCGTTATATTCTACTAAAGCAATTCCGGAATCGCGTATTGTTTTTTTTTGATTGGGTAAAAGTTTTTTAGTAGTTAAAACGGTTGCGCTCATTCTTTGCCTATTTCTGCTTTAATTTCACTCATTAGTGCTGCTCCACCTTGGTTTAAAATTTCTTCTGCACAATGTTTGCCAAAATCTTTAGCTTTTAGGAAGGGAATAGTTTTATTAATTTCCATTTTTTGAACGCCATCTAAACTGAACAAAACACCGGTAAAGGTTATTGTTTTTTCTGAAATAGTGGCTAAAGCACCAATTGGTGCAGTACATCCGCCTTCTAGTGTTTTTAAAAATTGGCGTTCCATTTGTACGCAAATTTCAGTGTCTTTATGATTTAAGGAGGTCAGCGCTTGGCGCAAATAGGGGTCGTTCTCCATAGCTACTACTAGCATTGCTCCTTGTGCCGGAGCGGGAATCATCCAGTCCAACACTAAAAAGTTTTCAGGTTTAAGAAGGATTCGGTCTAAACCAGCTTCGGCAAAGATGGCACCATTCCAGTTATTGTCTTGTAGTTTTTGCATTCTTGTGTTAACGTTTCCACGTAAATCAACAACGGTATGCTTTGGATATTTGTTGAGCCATTGTGCTTTTCTGCGCAAGCTTCCAGAGGCTATGATGCCTTGCTTGTTTAAAAAGTCTAGTCCTTTATGCACTAAAATGTCTTTTGGGGAAGCGCGTTTTAAAATGGCGGCTTCAATCATGCCTTTGGGTAAGGAGGTGGGAACATCTTTCATAGAATGCACTGCGACATCAATTTTTCCAGCTAACATAGCGATATCTAATGTTTTGGTGAAGATTCCTGTAATTCCCATTTCGTATAAGGGCTGGCTTAAGTTGAGGTCACCAGTTGATTTTACAGATACTAACTCTGTGGTGTGTCCTAAAGCTTCTAGTTTTTTTTGTACTGTAGTGGCTTGCCAAAGAGCCAATTCGCTATCTCTGGTGCCAATTCGTATGGGTTTTTTCATTACAGCTCCAACACTTTTGAGGGTTTATTGTCTTTTATGGCTGTTGCTTTTGGAAAGGTTACGGAAGTGTCTAATTGAAATATTTTTTGAATTAGCAGCAGGCTTTCATCAGCATCATCGTTGCTTTCTTTAAGATGATTGGCAACATGAGTGGTGATTTTTTGGATAATTCTGTTGGTAATTATTTCCGTTTGATCTTCATCAAATGCGGTATGTTTTTTTCGTTGAAAATCCATTTCAGCATCTTGGATGGATTTTAATTTCTTTTTCAAAGCATGAATGGTGGGAGCAAATTTTCTGGATTCTAGCCATTCGTTAAATTCCATTTTAACTTCTTCAATAATTATTTTTGCTTCCGGAATAAATGCTTTTCTTCTTTCTAAAGTATCATCTGTCATTTGCGAAAGGTGATCTAAATGAATCACTTCCACATTAGGAAGAGCTGCAACACTTTCAGACACGTTTTTTGGAATGGAAAGGTCTAAAATGAGTAATTTTTTCTTAGAGTAAATTAACTCGTCTGAAATGGTGGGGTTTTGTGAGCCGGTTGCCACAATTAAAATATCGGTATTTCTTATTTCAGCTTGTAAATCGGCATAGTCTTTAACAATCAAATTAAATTTTCCGGCAATTTTTTCTGCTTTGTCTTTGGTGCGATTAATTAAGGTTATTTGATTGTTTTTAGTGTGTTTTATAAGGTTTTCACACGTATTTCTACCAATTTTTCCAGTGCCAAAAAGAAGGATGTTTTTTTCAGAAACATTTTCTACATTTTTCATGATGTATTGCACGGAGGCAAAACTAACGGAGGTAGCGCCGGAAGATATTTCTGTTTCGGTTTTTATTCTTTTACTAGCTTGAATGACAGAATTTATTAATCGTTCTAAAAAAGGATTGGTCATTTCTAAAGCTTTTGAACGAATAAACGAATTTTTAAGTTGACTAATAATTTCAAAGTCACCTAATATTTGGCTGTCTAATCCGGTTCCTACTTGAAAAAGAAAAGAGATGGCCTCTTTATTTTTAAAAACGTAAGCTACTTTTTCAAATTCTTCAACAGTGCCGGTTGTATTAGCACACAATAGTTTAATGAGTTGGTAAGGATGTTCGGCAAAACCATAAAGCTCGGTGCGGTTACACGTTGAAGTAACTAGTAAAGCCTCTATGCCATCTTGTTTAGCCTGATGTAGTAATAGTTGTTTTGCGTTTTCGTCCAGACTAAATTTCCCTCGTATATCTGCATCTGCTTTTTTATAACTTAGTCCTATGGCATAAAAGGAAGTATGTTTTGAAATTGTTGTAGGGGTCATGAAATGATTTTTGCTATTTGACTACAAATGTACTTCGCTAATTTGAATAAAAGTATCGCTGAAAGTACTTTTTATAACGTTCGTTGTTAAAATGGATAAAAGCTTTCTTTATTTCATTAAAATGACTACTTTTATAACAAAATCAAGCCTTTTAGAATGCTTTCTTTAGATTGATTCTAAATAGCAAAAAGATGATAAATATCATAGTTTATGGAAAAAAGTAACGCTGAAGGTTCAGAAAAAGTAATTTCAATAGAAGATGGATTTTCCATTCTTACTATACAAAATGAAACCGATGAAAATCAGAAAGTTGTGCGAGATGTGGAAGCTAATTGCATACAGTTTCACTTTTGTATCAAAGGAAATGCGTCTTTTATTTTTAATGAGGGAAGATACATATTGCCCATTGAGGATGAAAAATCATTGTTGTTGTACAATCCACAAAAAGAACTTCCTTTAAATCTTGTGGTTGCCCCTAAATCATGGTTGGTTTCGTTTTTAGTTTCTATAAATAAGTTTCACTCGCTTTTTTCAGAAGAGGCCAGTTATATTGACTTTTTAAAGGAGGATAATAGCGATAAAAAATACTATCAAGACGGCACCATTACTCCTTCCATGGCCGTTGTTTTAACGCAGATTTTAAATTTTAATTTAAATCCGTCGGTAAAAAGAATTTATTTAAAAGGTAAAGCTTATGAGCTAATGGGATTGTATTTTAACAGACCCAATGAAGTAGATGTGGAACAATGTCCTTTTTTGATAGATGAAGACAATGTTCGGAAAATTAGAAATGCCAAAGAAATTATTATTCATCAAATTGCAGAACCACCAAGCTTGCAGGAGTTAGCAGATGCTATTGGTTTAAGTTTAAAGAAATTGAAAGAAGGATTTAAAGAAATTTATGGCGATACTGTTTTTGGTTTTTTGTTTGATTATAAAATGGAATATGCCAGAAAACTATTAGAAACAGGTTCGCACAACGTGAATGAAGTGGGATTAAAAGTGGGCTACAGCACCTCCAGTCATTTTATTTCGGCATTTAAAAAGAAGTTTGGAATAACGCCTAAAAAATATCTGATGACCTTGCGAAGCGCCAATTAAATTTTATTATAACAGTATTTTTTCTTCCTTGTTTGATGTCCTGATTTAATTTTTTTTAAGATAACAACACACATCAAAAAAATAAATAATAAATACTAATTCATAATTGTTACTTTGAAAAACAATGTTAAATTTGATTAACAATTATTAATTTAAAACCTTTAAAATTATGAAAAAATCTCTATTTTTCTTAAAACCCTGGGGGGGGGTAGGAAGCACTACTGTGTTAACCATCGAGCCAAATGAAACAAATTTTAATAGTATTACACACCCCAATCATACCGCCATACAAATTATGTTTCAAACATCGTTACCAGAAACGTATGGTCAAAACACCCGAAAATGTTATGACAATTGGAACAGAGCACCTATTGGGGGTAGTGTAACTAAGTTTAACGATGGTATTTTTAATGCCAATGTAACCATAACACCTCAGGATTCTACCTCTATTAATAATCCTAATTTGTTACTACAACTCGACCAAGGTTTGTATAAAATAGAAAAAAATTATGAAGATGGTGCTGTAAACCAACAGGTAATCTATAAAGACAATGAGTAATGTTTAATAGATTACTTTTATTTGTTTTTTTATGTAATTTACATCTTTTAAATGCGCAATGGGGAGAACATCTAATTATTGATAATGATATTTATTCAACCCAAAAGTTGATTTTAGCGGATTTAGATAATGATGGTAAAAAAGATATAATTTATTTTCGAAGTCATGATAGAGTTTATTGGTTGAAAAAAATAGATGCTGCAGGCAATTTTGGTCCACCAAATTTAATAGTCCAGAATCAGTTTAATTTAAGAGGGCTTGCGGTGGGGGATCTTACAGGCAATGGTTTTAAGGATGTTGTTATTTCAGCACCAGATGTAACTTTCCCCGGAACTTCTTTGAGATGGATGGAACATCTTGATGGAAACGGTACTTTTTCATCCCCGCACTTAATACCTGAAAACTCAAATACTCTAGCTCAATCAATTATTTTAGCTGATATGGATACTGACGGTATGTTAGATATTGTTGTTAGCGCAACACCATCTAGCGATGGAGGTATTAACTGGTATCGCAATTTAGGAAATGGTATTTTTTCAGCAGGCAATGTAGTGGTTACCAATTTTTCAAATGGTACTGGGATAGCTGTCGGGGATATAGATGGTGATAACGATTTAGATATTGTTTCCGGCACTTCAAATACCGGCGTGATGTCCTGGTTTGAAAACCTTGACGGACAAGGTACTTTTGGTGGGCCTAGACCAATTGGTTCTTCGGGCAATCCCGGTTTTAATGTCCAGCGCTTGCACCTTGTAGATATTGACGGCGATGGCGATTTGGATGTTGTGGGTAGTTCTGGCTTAACTCAAGCATTCGCTTGGTGGGAAAATCTAGATGGGTTAGGCAATTTTAGTTTAGAAAATTTTATTGAATTGGAAAATTTAATTACAGGCGTTTACCCGGCAGATATTGACAATGACGGCGACATAGACTTGTTTACCTTGTCACCCGGTTTTATGCGTTGGTATGAAAATCTGGATGGTTTAGGTACCTATGGTGAAGCAATTTTAATTACAGATAGCTTACCTTCCGCAATAACTATTGAAGCAACAGACATCAATAGCGATGGATGGGTTGATGCTGTAACAGCATCTCAAATAAACAGAACTATTTTATGGTATGAAAACAGTTTGTTGTCTATAAACGATTTAAGTAAACAGCCTTTTTTTATATATCCTAATCCAGTTGATGATACCCTAAATTTCAATGTAAAAGAACCACCTACCCTAGTTAAAATTTTCACACTTTTAGGTCAGCCTATTCAGCATGAGTGGAGGCAGGGTAGTAATGAGATTGACATATCTGGTTTACTTCCCGGGATGTATATAATGGAGTTTGTATTTTCAAATAATACTATTGAAAGATATAAGTTTATTAAAAAATAAACGACTTCAATATAAAAACCTTTTATTTTTTAAAGCAAATCTAATTTTAATTAGGTTTGCTTTTTGTATTTTTAATAGCTTATAATGTATGTTTTTATTATTTTTTAAGACTATTGTATTCTTTATCAACTAATTTGTACACACTTTATATAAAAAACCAATCATGAAAAAGACACTCCCTTTTGTAGTACTATTTATAAGTTTTATAGCTATAAGCCAAAATACCACCAACCAAATATTAGGAGAAATAATACAAAAAGTTTCTGAGGAAACCCAAGGAGAGGACGGTCGTTGGCAATTTGTCATCGAAGAACGCACCTTTTTGTGTTTAACAGACCAAAACAATAACAGAATGCGAATTATGACGCCCATTACGGAAGTTGAAAATCTTTCAGAAGAAGATCTTAAAAATGCATTAACCGCAAATTTTCATACCGCACTTGATGTTAAATATGCCATTTCCAACGAAATACTTTGGTCGGTATTTATTCATCCTTTAAAAGAATTAACAGAAAATCAAATTATTGATGCCATATCACAAGTGTTTTATGCAGCCGAAACTTTTGGCACCATATATAGTAGCACCAATCTTATATTTCCCGGAAATACGCAAAACAAAGAATTAGATGAGGTGGAACCTAAAAACACCAAAGTACTAAAATTACAAAAAGGGTAATACTTCTTATATTGCTATTCATTTATTTTATACATTTTTAAAACATCTCCACATTACAATAGTGTACTTTTGTACTATTAAAAGCAAACAACTTATGAGCAATAAAGGCGTCCTTCTTGTAAACTTGGGCTCTCCAGACAGTACAGACCCTAAAGATGTAAAAAAATATCTCGGTGAATTTTTGATGGATGAACGGGTAATTGATGTTCCGTATTGGTTTCGTGCTTTTCTTGTAAAAGGAATTATTTTAAATACACGACCAAAAAAATCAGCGGCTGCTTACAAAAAAATTTGGTGGAAGGAAGGATCTCCACTTATTGTACTTTCAGAACGACTTCAGGAAAAAGTGGACGCACACACTAGTGTACCCGTGGCTTTAGCCATGCGTTACGGTAGCATAACCATAAAAAACGGATTACAAAAACTTTATGACCAAGGCATAACAGAAGTTCTTGTTGTGCCGTTGTATCCACAATTTGCCATGGCAACCACTGAAACCATATTAGTTTTAGCCGAAGAGTTGCGAGAAAAATATTTTCCGGAAATGAAACTTTCTTCTATTCCTGCTTTTTACAACAAGCCGGAATACATAGAAGTACTTTCTAATAGTATAGCCGAAAAACTGGAAGGATTAGGTCAAGAGCATCTTTTGTTTAGTTATCACGGTGTTCCGGAACGGCATATACGAAAAAGTGATATAACAAAGTCGCATTGTAAAATAGATGGGCAATGCTGCCAAAGTGCTTCGCCGGCACATCCGTTTTGTTATCGCCATCAATGTTATGAAACCACACGGTTGGTAGCAGAAAAATTAGGATTAAAGGAAGGCTCATTCAGCACCTCCTTTCAATCCAGATTGGGGTTTGATCCTTGGTTACAGCCATATACCGATAGAACTATTGAACGACTTGGTTTAGAAGGAATTAAAAAAATGGCTATTGTTACTCCAGCATTTGTAAGCGATTGTTTAGAAACTTTAGAAGAAATAGCCATGGAAGGCGCCGCATTATTTTATGAAGTGGGCGGAAAAGAATTTACTACAATTCCCTGCATAAACACACGCGAGGATTGGGTTCGGGTTCTTAGTGGTTGGATAGACCATTGGGCATTAGTGGATACAGAAACAGCAATAGCTTGATGAAAATCTCTCGTTCAGAAAATCTTGGTACAAAACCCATAGGAAAACTATTACTACAACAGGCTTTACCTGCATCTATAGGTATCTTAGTGATGTCGCTAAACATCCTGATTGATACCATTTTTGTTGGAAACTGGATTGGCTCGATTGCCATTGCCGCCATTAATGTTGTGCTTCCGGTTTCTTTTTTTATTGCAGCACTTGGCATGTCTATTGGGATTGGGGGTTCGTCTATAATCTCTAGAGCATTAGGTTCTAAAAATCAAGAAAAAGCATTAAAAACCTTCGGAAATCAAATTACAATTACCGTGTTTCTTTGTACCCTTTTGGTAGTGGTAGGTTTGATTTATATAAACGATTTAATTCCTGCTTTTGGAGGGAAAGGCGAAATTTTTGAACCCGCAAAAATTTACTATAGAATTGTCCTGTATGGCGTGCCACTTTTAGCACTTTGCATGATGGGAAATACCGTAATTCGGGCAGAAGGCAAGCCAAAATTTGCTATGATTGCCATGATTATTCCTTCCGTAGGAAATTTAGTGTTAGATTATTTGCTAATCAACGTTTTTGATATGGGTATGGCAGGTGCAGCATGGGCAACTACCATTTCTTATGGCATGTGTTTTAGCTATGTACTTTGGTTTTTTCTTTCAAAAAATTCGGAATTAAAATTGAATAGCTCTCATTTTGGCATCGATTTTTCTATATTAAAAGAAATAAGTTCCTTAGGTTTTGTAACATTGGCAAGACAGGCAGTAGTGAGTATTACCTATCTTTTAATGAACAATATTTTGTTTGATTTGGGAGGCGAATCTTCAGTAGCAGTGTATGCCATTATCGGCAGAATGTTGATGTTTGCATTATTTCCAGTGCTTGGAGTTACGCAAGGATTTTTACCAATAGCCGGCTATAATTATGGCGCCAATTTACATCCTCGTGTGCGCGAGAGTATCAATAAAGCCATAATGTATGCTTCCTTTGTGGCGCTATTTGTTTTTGGGTTTATCATGTTTTTTGCCGAAGAAATTGTTTCGGTTTTTACTACAGATTCTCGGATACTTGCTGACACTCCAAATGCGATGCGTTGGGTTTTTGCCGCAATTCCTATCATAGCCATTCAATTGATAGGAGCCGCTTATTTTCAGGCAATTGGAAAAGCGATTCCTGCATTACTTTTGACCCTTACGCGGCAAGGGTTTTTCTTTATACCATTAGTATTAATTTTACCGACATATTTTGGAGAACTTGGCGTTTGGATTTCTTTTCCGATAGCCGACCTTGCTTCTACTATTGTAACAGGATATTTTTTAAATCGCGAAATTCGCTTAAAGTTGAAGCAACAAACTCCAGTATAACATAGAATGCGTATTTTTAATCATAAATAATAATCGACACTTTCCAATGGAATATAATTATATAAAATCGCTTCATCTTATTTTTGTCATAACTTGGTTTGCCGGATTGTTTTATATTGTACGGCTTTTTGTTTACCAAATTGAGGCATCTAAAAAACCTTCACCTGATAAAGAAATAATTGGCGAACAATTAAAGATTATGGCAAAACGTCTGTGGTATATCATCTCTTGGCCTTCGATGATTCTAGCATTAGTTTTTGGCATATGGGTTTTGGCACTCCGACTTTTTTTTATTACCGATGCTTGGATGCAGGTAAAATTGGTTTTTGTTGTTTTTCTTATCTTTTATCATATAAAATGCCATATATATTTTAAACAATTACAAAAGGGAATTGTTAAACATAGTTCAAATTATATGCGTATTTTTAATGAAGGCGCTACTATCGTGTTATTTGCCGTAGTATTTTTAGTAATTTTAAAAAATTCTATCGATTGGATTTATGGCACTATCGGCATTATTTTATTTTCGGTTGTAATCATGTTGGGAGTTAAATTGTATAAACGAATTCGCGAAGGCAATAAATAACATTCGTTATAGGAATCATCCAAAAAATGAAAAACGCATAAATTTTTTGCTTACAAAGCAATATTGATATGATAAAAGGCAAATTTTCTTTACGAATAAGAATTTTCTTCTCCATGATTTTTCTGGTTTTGGGGGCTTCAATACTTATTGCCGCAGTCACCATTTATCAGTATAGAGAGGAAGCAGTAAACTACCACAGAGAACGCTTAGAACGTAAAGAAGATGCTATAAGAGCAAGCATAAACTATGAGTTACGACAAACTTCTTTTGAGGTAATTACCAAAAATATACCGTTGATTTTTAGAGATAAAATATATGAAATTCAGGATATTCACAACTTGGAAGTAATCCTTTTTGATTTAGAAGGAACCCTTTTAAAATCATCAAAAGCATCCTTTTTTGAGGAGCCTTCGAACAAAATTCCCGAACATGTTTTAGAAGGGTTAAAATATTCCATTAATAAGAAATATGTAGAACGTTTTAAAGAGAATAATCAAAACTATCTTTCTTCCTATTCCTATATAACCGATAATTATTTCAAGCCAATAGCAATTCTTAATTTACCCTATATTGAAGATGATGATTTTATTACCCGAGAGTTAACCGATTTTTTAATGAAATTGGGAGAAGTCTATCTCTTTATGATTTTAATAGCAATCATTCTTTCTTACTTTTTGTCAAAACATATCACCAAGTCCTTACATGCCATTAGCGAAAAAATCAAGAATACGCGGTTAGACAAGGCAAATAAAAAAATTGACATTCAAAATGCTAGCGAGGAAATAGCAACCGTAGTAACCGCCTACAACAATATGATTGACGAGTTAGAAAATAGTGCGGCTGCTTTAGCTGCAAATGAGCGAGAGTCTGCATGGCGTGAAATGGCAAAACAGGTGGCGCATGAAATTAAAAATCCATTAACCCCTATGCGGTTAACCGTACAAAGTTTTGAAAGAAAATTCAATCCTGAGGATCCGGATATTCATGAAAAAATAAAAGAATTTAGTGCCACGATGATTCAGCAAATTGACACGATGGGTTCTATTGCCTCTGCATTTTCAACCTATGCTAATATGCCTGCGCAAAAAGAGGAAACCTTGAACGTTGTAAAAATTACTAAGCTTGCATTAGATATTTTTAATGAAGAATTCATTCAATTTTCATCAGAAGAAAAAGACATCACGGTAAAATTAGACCGTACACAACTCATTCGAATCATCACTAACTTAGTTAAAAACGCTATACAGTCGGTATCAGAAGTAGCAAATCCTTCGGTTAAAGTGTTCGTGTTCACTAAAGAAAATCAAGCTTTAATAACCGTGTCAGATAATGGCATTGGCATTTCAAAAGAAAACAAATTAAAAATATTTGAACCTAAATTCACCACAAAAAGCAGCGGCATGGGACTTGGTCTAGCAATGGTTAAAAATATAGTTGAAACCTATGGCGGCAGTATTACCTTTACTTCCACTGAAGGAAAAGGAACCACCTTTACCGTTACCTTTCCTATTTTAGCAGATGTTACTAACCTAAAAACAACAACTCATGATTTTTGAAAACCTTTTGGTAAAAACAACAAACAACATCACTACAATTACCATAAACAGACCAACCAAATTAAATGCGCTAAATCGTGCAACAATTAAAGAGTTGCGAAGTGCATTTGAGCAAGCAGATACCGATAAAAATACCAAAGTAATCCTTATTACCGGAAGCGGAGAAAAAGCCTTCGTGGCAGGAGCAGATATTCAAGAATTTGCTAATTTTAGTACAGAAGAAGGATCTAAACTAGCAGCCGAAGGTCAAACACTTCTTTTTGATTTTATTGCTAATTTATCCACACCTGTGATTGCAGCTGTAAACGGTTTTGCACTAGGAGGAGGTTTAGAATTAGCCATGGCAGCACATTTTAGAATAGCCAGTGATAATGCCAAAATGGGTTTGCCGGAGGTTTCCCTTGGAGTAATACCCGGTTATGGAGGCACACAACGCCTTCCACAACTTGTTGGTAAAGGACGTGCTATGGAAATGATAATGACCGCAGGAATGATTGATGCACAAAAAGCTTTAGAATACGGCTTAGTAAATCATGTTACTTCCCAAGAAGAATTACTCTCATTTGCCGAAACCATTGCACAAAAAATTATGAAAAATTCACCTGTTGCAATTGCTTCAGCCATCAAAGCCATAAATGCAAATTTTGAAGATAGTGTAAATGGATTTCACACAGAAATAAAAGAATTTGGCAGTTGTTTTGGCACGGCAGATTTTAAAGAAGGAACCTCCGCATTTTTAGAAAAAAGAAAGGCAGCGTTTCCAGGGGTATAGATATATTTTTTTAAACCAGATAAAAATTTTAAGAAAAGTTTAACTACATTTGAGTTTTAAACCACACCAAATGAGAGCTATATATTTTTCCCTTACCCTTAGTCTTTTTTTTCTTTTTTCCTGTAAAAATAGTGAAACCACAAACAGGCAAGTTTTTAACACACAAGATCTTAATCACGCCAATCTTGCGTTATTAGAAGCAGTGATGGATGACGCATTTACTCCACCCGTTGCCACAAGAATTTATGCCTATTCCCATATTGCACATTATGTAACCCTTCAAAGTTTTTATCCGGATAGTCTTGTGGATATATCCAATAAATTAAATGATCTTTCCGCCTTACCGAAACCTAGTAAGGAAAACGTAAATGCGGAATTAGCTGCGTTATTGGCTTTTTCAAAAACAGCTAAAAAACTAATTTTTTCGGAACACCTTATAGATTCCTTAACACAAAATATAAAAGATAAGGCAAAAGAAAATAAATTATCTGAAACAACTATCCAAGCATCGGAAAGTTACGCAGCAACCATTGCTGGACACCTAAGTAACTGGATTGATAAAGACATGTACATTGAAACCCGAACCTATGATAGATTTACAAGCACCAAAAAACCTGAAAACTGGAGAGAAACACCCCCCGATTATGAAACTGCATTAGAACCATATTGGGATAAATTAAGAACCCTAGTAATTGACAGTCCTTCTGTGTACATTCCTGCACCTTTACCAAAATATGACACCGCCAAAGAATCTGATTTCTATAAAATGGTGCTGGAAGTTTATGATGAATCAAAAAACACCACGGAAGAAAAACAAAAAATAGCTTGGTTTTGGGATTGCAATCCTATACTTACCATCCATAAAGGACACATGATCCAAACCATCCATAAATTTGCTCCTGCAGGACATTGGATGCATATCATTGATCAAATTACTGAAAAAGAAAACACCAATTATTTTAAAGCAGCTAAAGCATATACCTTTACTTCTATAGCCATGTTTGACGCCGTTATAGCGGCCTGGCACATAAAATATAAAACAGATTTAGTAAGACCTGTTACCTACATTCAAGAATATTTTGACCCTCATTGGTTGCCTGTTTTACAAACACCTCCTTTTCCTGAATATACTAGTGGCCATAGTGCTACATCTGCTTCTGCAGCGGGCGTTCTTACCGCTATTTTTGGTGAAAATTATTTTTTTGAAGATAATACACAATTACGTTTTGACCTAGAGAGTCGCTCCTTTAACTCCTTTAAAGAGGCTGCCAGACAAGTAGATTTTAGCAGATTTTATGGCGGTATTCACTATATGCAAGGAGTAAATGAAGGATCAAAACAGGGATATTTTGTAGCTAATATCGTTTTAGAAAAACTGAATAAATAAATATACATTAGGTTGAAAAAATTTAAGTTATTAATTCTACAAGTTGTTTTTTGTTCTCTTTTTATTCAATGTAATAAAGAGAATAAAAAAGCAACAAACACACTTGAAGCTACTAAAACAACAATTCCTTTATTTGAATATTTAAACAAAAGCGATACAGGGATTGATTTTGCAAATACAATTACCGAAAATGAGCAATTTAATTTTTTGCTTTATGAATATCTTTATAATGGAGGAGGAGTTGCCATAGGTGATATTAATAATGACGGATTACAAGATCTTTATTTTTCCGGAAACACGGTTTCAAACAAATTGTATTTAAACGAAGGCAACTTTAAGTTTAAAGACATCACCGAAAGTGCCAAAGTAAACGGTGGACAAGGGTTTAAAACAGGGGTTACTATGGCTGATGTTAATAACGACGGCTTGCTGGATATATATGTTTCTAAATCTGCCTTGCAAAACCCAGATCTTCGCCGAAATTTACTTTACATAAACAATGGTGACCTTACATTTACTGAAAATGCTGCTGAATATGGGCTTGACGACCCGGGATATTCTGTTCAAGCCTACTTTTTTGATATGGACGGCGATGGCGATTTAGATGTATATATACTAAACCATCCCGGAAATTTTAGAGAATCTAATACCATTAAAATAACACAAAATAAGGATGGTGAACTAGGATTAGCTACCCCAACTTCATTTGAATTTGTGTCGGACAGACTATATATAAACACCAATAATAAATTTACAGATATATCAAAAAGTGCAGGAATCCTTAATGAAGCCTTTGGTTTAAGTGCTGTAATAGCAGAT
>MNYN01000015.1 GCA_001873105.1 Flavobacteriaceae bacterium CG2_30_34_30
TGGAAGCGGCAAAATTAGGGAAAATTTGCAATTGACCGTTCACAGACACCGTCATCGAGGTTGCAATTTCAGATGCTGCAATTGCAAAAATCTTAAACTGCATAGGTTGCCCGGAAATAATATTTGGAAAAGAAAACTCAAAAGTTTGTTGATTATTGATATCAAACCGATTGCCAAACCATCTTCTTCCTACCAAAGCTGGATTTGCATCGTCAATTTCATGAAATTGGTAGTCGTTAAATTGGGTTATTGTGGTAGTTGCAACACCTGACGGTTCATTATAAAGATTAATTCGCAAGCCGTTTTGACCGTCTGCTGTAATATAATAGTAAGCATTATCATCGTATAGGTTTATATGCGTGTTGCTATCTTCATTAAATTGCTGTGTCTCCCCATAAAAAAGAATAAAATCGCCCGAATCAAATGACCCGTCTTGCTCGCCTATTACTTGTATTGCATTTTCTGTAGGGTCAAATTCAGAGTTTTCACTATTTCGAAGTGGAAGCATATTACCTCCATTACCATAAATTTTAATTTTTCTGGGTTCTAAATTGTTCGTGTTCATCCCCAAACTGTTTAAAAAATTTTTATCTATTCGGTGAATGCCCGTTTTCTCCACTTTAAAACGATACCAATTTCCAGAGGCTAAAACGGAATTAGTAAGACCAATGCTATTATAATTATTTTGTGGTGCTTTTGTGTATGCAATATCTAAGGAAAGCACTTTTTTGTATATCCCGTTTTGTAAAATAACTGGTGTAAAACTAAATGATGTATAAATAATATCTCTTCCTAAATTACTGGAAATCGTATATTTTACTTCATTGGGTATCAAGGAAATATCTATTCCTTGAATATCATTTGCCGAAATCGTTTCAAAAACAATATTAGAAAGCGTTATGGAGGAGGGATTTGCAAAACTATTATCTACCCATTGTTCTACATATTTATTTTCTTCTACATTAAAAAACAAATTAGATTCTAGCGTATTTGGTTTTTGGGAAGATGTTATAGAGGTCGATTTTTGGGAAGTAGTTCCCCAATTCAATTGCACATGCCTCGTTTGGCCGGAAACAAACAAAAAAGAAAATAAAAAAATGTAAAGTAAAAAATTTCTCATCATTGTTTTGTTTTAACGTGACATTAGTTCACTTATTATAAAAATCATTTCACTTTTGCTAAAATTTTTTATGTAATAATAAAATAAATTTTACGTTAATTTGCAAAAGTTTGAAGGCAAACTTTTAACGTAACATATAATAGCTAAAATATTATTGCAATTTTATCGTTAATTACTATATTGCAAGCCCAACATTTTCTTAACAGAAGCCATGAATATGAAAAAAACCTTAGTAATAAGATTACTAGTAGTAGCTGTGATAAGCACTTCTTTTTTTAGTTGTAATAAATCTAGAGATTACAAAGATAGTTCTAGAGCCACCGGATGGAAACTAAACGACAAAGATGGTGGATTTCAATACAATCCTCAAGCTAAAGAGCAAGAAACCGGTCCGGGACTTGTATTTGTAGAAGGAGGAACTTACACAATGGGACGCGTACAAGACGACCCGATGCGCGATTGGAACAATACCCCAACCCAACAACACGTTCAATCCTTTTACATGGATGAAACGGAAGTTACTAACCTAATGTATTTAGAATACCTAGATTGGACAAAAAAAGTTTTCCCCGTTGAAAATGAAAACTATCGAAAAATATATGAAGGCGTTTTACCAGACACCCTTGTTTGGAGAAATAGACTAGGTTTTAATGAAGTAATGACAAACAATTACCTTCGTCATCCCGCGTATGCACTATATCCTGTTGTAGGCGTAAGTTGGATTCAAGCCGTGGAATTTTCTAAATGGCGAACAGATAGAGTAAATGAAATTATACTTGAAACAGAAGGCTTTACAAAAAGAGGTGCACGTATTTCCGATGTTGATGCTAATACCACTTTTAACACCTATACCTATTTAAACACTCCCGAAAATGCCTATGGTGGAAATGCTGAAATTACCCAAGGCGGAAAAACTTCAGAAAGAAAAGTAGGTCGTGATAGCACCGGATTGTACGTACAATTAAAAGATGGTCTATTACTGCCTGATTATCGCCTACCTACAGAAGCAGAATGGGAATATGCTGCTCTTGGTCTTGGAAGTTTAAGGAGTTATAACGTATATAGAGGTAAGAAAAAATATCCTTGGGATGGTCAATACACCCGTTCCGGAAAACGGAAAACTAGGGGAGATCAAATGGCTAACTTCAAACAAGGAAAAGGAGATTATGGAGGAATAGCAGGATGGAGCGATGACGGCGCAGATATTACAGCTGAAGTAAAATCATACGAACCAAATGATTTTGGTTTATACGATATGGCAGGCAATGTAGCCGAATGGGTAGCTGATGTTTATAGACCTATTATTGATGACCAATTCAATGATTTTAATTATTTCCGAGGAAATATTTACACTAAAAACTCCATAGGAGAAGACGGAAAAGTACAAATTGTTACTTCTGAAGACATCGTTTATGACACCTTAAGTAATGGTAAAATTGTAGCAAGAAACCTTCCGGGTGAAATCCTTCAAGTACCTGTTGACGATGAAGATACCTATTTAAGAACCAATTTTTCCGAAAGTGACAATAGAAACTATAGAGATGGAGATAAAAGATCGACAAGAACATTCCAATCTTTTAATGAATTTGAAGAAGAAGAAGAAGAATCTTCTACTAGTAAAATGTATAATTCACCGGTACATTCAGTAGAAACTGATAGTATAGGAAATTTAGACCGCCAGTATGACCAAGCAAACAACCGAACAACCTTAATAAACGACAAAGTAAGAGTATATAAAGGCGGTTCTTGGAGAGATAGAAATTACTGGCTTGATCCGGCACAAAGACGTTACTTTCCGCAAGAAATGGCTACAGACTATATTGGATTTAGAAATGCTATGTCCCGTGTTGGTTCCAAATCTAAAACCGGTAAAAAACCTAGAAACTAAAACTAATTTTTTTTGATATGATAAAAACCCCAAAATTTTGGGGTTTTTTTATACCTTTATTTTATGACCATAGAACAACTACATACGCTTTTTTTAAAACATCCTAATATAAGCACAGACACTAGAAAAGTGAAGAAAGGAGATCTCTTTTTTTCCTTAAAAGGAGATACATTTGACGGCAATGCCTTTGCCTCAAAAGCATTAGAGCAAGGTGCCTCGATTGCAATAATCGATAACGCTGCATTTGACTTGAGCAACAAAAAAACAATTCTTGTGGAGGATACTTTAAAAACGTTACAAGAATTAGCAAAGTTTCACAGAAACTATTTAGGCATTCCCATCATTGCTCTAACAGGCAGTAATGGCAAAACCACCACGAAGGAATTAATTCATGCGGTACTTTCAGAAAAATACAAAACTAATGCAACCGTTGGCAATTTAAACAACCATATAGGCGTGCCACTAACTTTGCTATCTATGGGTTCCGAAACAGAGATTGGTATCGTTGAAATGGGCGCAAATCATCCTGGCGAAATTGATTTTTTATGCCAAATTGCAAATCCCGATTTTGGTTACATAACTAATTTTGGCAAAGCGCATCTTGAAGGTTTTGGAAGTATCAAAGGTGTGGTTGAAGCAAAAACAGAACTTTATCGCTTTATAAAAGGAAACCACAAAATGGTTTTTATTAATGCTAATGATGCTATTCAAATGGAAAAAGCAACATCTATCCAATCCTTTTCCTTTGGCACTAAAAATGTAAAAAGTGATGTAGTTATAGACTTTGTAGATGCAAATCCTTTTGTAAAATTAAAATTTTCTGAAATAGTCATAGAAAGCCACCTTATCGGAACCTATAATTTTATAAATATCGCAGCAGCAATTGCCATTGGTACCTATTTTAAAGTGCCTAAAGAAGCCATTAAAAAAGGAATAGAAAACTACACCCCAAGCAACAATAGATCCCAGATAATTAACAAAAATAGCAATACCATACTCCTAGACGCCTACAATGCCAATCCAAGCAGTATGAAAGCTGCTATAGAAAATTTCAATCAATTAGATGCAGTAAAAAAAGTATTGCTTATAGGCGATATGTTTGAGTTGGGCAAAGATGCTGAAAAAGAGCATCAAAGTATTGTAGATTTAATTTCCGGTAAAAACTTTGAAGAAGTTTATTTTATAGGAAAAAACTTTTTTAAAACAAATGTTGCTAGCCTAAATGCAACAAAATTTGAAAGTTTTGAAGAAGCAACAAAATACTTATCCAATCAAAAATTTAGCAATTGTTCCATTTTGATAAAAGGATCACGAGGTATGGCGTTAGAACGTTTGTTAGAGATTTTGTAATTTTTAGTGGCTAACCGGTTATTAATGCAAGTACTTCACCAATTACAAGACACTAAAATTCAATAAAAACGTTTGGAGTTTAGACCTTAACCATTACTTCTTTTGTTGTTGTTTTAAGGATTTAATGTCAAAGTTTTTAGTAAAAACACCCCTAGATTTCCGCATTATATTTTAATTGGAATCTTGTATTAACTATAAAAGAAAAAGCTTTTAACCGGAGTTAAAAGCCTTTTCAGGGTTTGGTTGGTTATTGTATTATTTCTTCACCAGTTTGATAAACTTGGCAGCGCCAGCTTGTGACACTTTCACCACATACACACCAGAGGGGTATTGGTCTCCTATCTTAAAGGTTTCACCCACACTGCCTATGGACTCCTCTATAAAGCGTCCGGCAATGTCAAACACAGTATAATGAATGGGCTCAGTGGTATTGGTTGAGCTCACCAAAATAGAAAACAGATTATTCGACGGGTTTGGCCAGCTATTTACTTCCAGGAAGTTGTCATCTTGTGTTTGTGAAGTGGATTGATTGGTGGTACCGGAGTTAAATCCACTGTGAACAATCAGATTTCCACCGTAAAGATTAAGTTGCTCAGTACCAAGTCCGCCCCAGTTGCTGGAATACCACAGTTCGTTACCATTCCAGAGTGTAAATCCTATAACATCCTGATCACCCGGTTCTCCTCTGTCAACCATGGTTACATACATAGTAACATTACCGGAATTGGGTATTGGCAGGCTAATTGGAGAAAGATCTCTCACATTACATTTTGCCTCAAAAACGGCTATTTTATTTTCTTCATCCGCTATATCCACTCCCAAAGACTGAATGGCATTGGAACGCGCTTGGAAAATACGACCGTTTTCGGTGCGCCAGATAAAGTTTAGACGCCCTTTGAGGTTTTTACCGTTAGCATTAAACTTCGCATTAAACCCGAAGTTGGTACGTGTCCCTTCGTCTGAAGGATACAATTCAACTGTTGGGTTTGAGTTTTCAGGGATGATAAATCCACCACCGGTGATAAAGTCGCCTTGGGGTTTGTATAATGTAGCCATCAGCTTCTTTTTCAATTTTTCTGGTGTAATAGTTACTAACTACAATTTCGACACCAAAGGATCTGGAATCGTCATTTCCGATAAATAGCGTTTGCTGCCAACTTACAATTCCAATAGTTTCATCATTAGGGTTAAGAAGGTCTGTAACAGTAATTTCATTAGAATCATGCAATAATGGGTATAGATTAGAGTCGGCATTATAAATTTTAATCCGAACCTTTGCATTCCTGATATCTCCCGGATAACCATCCACTATGTCCTGAATTACCGCAATCAAATTAACAGTAGCGTTTCCTTGATTATCAGCTGCAATCAATTGCATACCATTGTATTGAATGTTTGCGTCTTCCTGTGAAATCGTCAACTCTGTTGTAACAGGATTTGGATTTACATTGTAATTACCATCAACATTATTGATCTCAGCAGTAACTGTTTTTATACCTGGAACCATCGTCCCTTCTCCAAGTGAAGTCTCAAGCATAGCCACATCTTCAAGTTCAGCAATCAAATCAGCTCCAGAGACAATAAAGTTTGCAGTACCCATTACTAGGTTGTCTACTTTAAATGTAGCAGACTGTGCTGCCTGAGGCCCGTTGGCTACCAAAGGTGCTCCACCCACTATAGTTGCAGTAAAGGTCACCTGATCGCTGTATTGGACAGAAGTTGGACTAACAGTTACAGATGAAGTTACAGGAAGAGCAGTAATTTCTGCTGTTGTTGTTGCAGATATGTTTAGTAAGTTGTAGTTACTTGCATCCGCGCCACTTATACTAATTCCCGTAACAGTTACAGACCAAGATCCAACTGTTGCATTTGCAAAAGTTGCATTTGAATATGATGCTTAAACATCATCACCACTTACTTTATCAGTTGATAAATCTACTGTTGCAGTAGTGTTTCCATCATAAACTTTGTCAATACCTATTGCTGTTACTGTTAGGTCTCTGATGGTAATCTCTCCCGTTAAATCTGTTACATAAGTGATGTTGTAGTTTGCTCCACCATTGCCATCAGTAATCGATGCACCTGAAAGCCTTTACGCATGTTACTATTAAAAATGCTTTGGGTTCATTTAATAAATTAACGAAAGTGTAGGTATTATTATCAATAAAAAATCAGAGCGTATTATAAATTATAAAGCTCCCAAAGGCAAATGCAAATGGCGATATCCATTTAAAATAAAGGGGTTTGAGTTTCTCTGCACTTTTTAATGAAAATTGATGATGTAGTTTTCTAGGTACGCCATATAGTATTAGTGACGTTACAAGCATAAACCATCCCAGAATTGAAAAAGCTTCCGGTATTTTTGAAAAATCAGCATAAAAAATGAGTGCTAGGGCAATGATAAATCGGATTGTGATTTCAGTATAATTTATAACATTGGTGCTACCGGCTAGTTGTAAAGTTTTCCTTGCTTTTTTGGGTGTTAAAAGCATTAGAAGTCCAACTAAAAAAATGAAGATTCCAAACAAAAAAACAATGTATTTTGCGATCGTTAGAATTATTGCATCCATAGGTATATAAAATACAAATTATTACTGACCTATTTTATTGTAGTGGGTTGCTCAAAGATAATCCATTTCTGTGAATCTCTATATTCAAAAACGGTAATATGTGCATTAAGTTTATGATGAATCGTAAATGTGAAAGAATTACTTCGGCTGCTGGCAAGCTTATTTTATTTATATCCTACAAATAGAACAATTTGATTCTCCAGTTAAATTACCATTAGTATCCAATTCATATTTACAGCATTCGTTAAAATTTTTCTTTAATATATCTTTTGCTCTCCTTATTCTTGCTTTTACATTTTCAAGACTTATTTCTAATATTTTTGCTACATCTTTTTGTTTTTGTCCTTTAATATAAACCAGCTCAATGACTTCTCTGTAAATTTTTGGTAAATCGTTTATGAACTTATCAAAACAACATATTTGTTGGTATTTTTGTTGAAAAATATCTTTTTTATCGCTGAATTGCTCTTCATAAATAGATTCATTATTAAAGTGATTGATTATTTCATTTCTTGCTATCTGAAAAATCCAAGCTTTTATTTTTTCTTCCTTTTTAAGTTTAGACAGATTTTTATGAATTTTCAAGAATGTATTTTGAAAAATATCATTTGTAGTATTTTTATTTTTCACTCTTTTAAGAATGAATAAATAAAGTACCTCATTGAAGTTATTCCATATTTTTTGAGTATCCATATCCAAAAATAAACAAAGGTTAGCTTGTAAACTAACCTTTGTTAAAATTAACAACAATTACATTGGTCACATTCGCACTTAGAACATGGGCAATCCTTTTTTAAGCAATTTTTGCAATTACATTCCGTACATTCACAATTGGTACATATACATGTATTCATAACTTTAAAATTTTATTGTTCCATCTGTTGACCGAAAAAAAAGATAAAAGATACATTTTTTTGTTTTTTTTATGGGATTCCAATAAATAAATGTCCTACTTCTAAACCCCCAGAATACTTTGAATTCACATTTTTCAAGATCTCTTTTTCTAATACACTTCAAAGGTGAAAAGTATAAACAAACACGAGTGAGTTGTTCAACCCGAGAATCTATATGCTGTGTGGTATAACTAATTTCTACACTTTACTATTTAGGTATGACAAATGTTTTTAGCAAGTTTTTACTTAAAGAATTCGGAACTTCTGATATTAAAGCATAATTACCCGGCTCTAAGGTTGCTGAAAAAAAGCCAATGGAACCTTCCGGCATATCATTTACACCACCCATAAAAGTGAAACCCTTAGGTGCAGGTTCTATTAAACCTTTTGGATCTGCCCAATTCATCCAATTTTCCAACTCATTGAGATTTGTATGTTCATCCATTTTGACAAGGTTTATATCGTGACCAACAAAATTTTCATATACGATTTGATCTTTATAGAATACTGAAAAGACTTGTTTTCCTGCACTGATAGTGTCATTAAAAACAATTCCGTCGGTACTAGAAATAGTAATGTCGATATCTGAAATCCATTCATAATTACCCGAATCAGTAGGTGTCACTACTATATCTTTTGTCATTCCCATAGATGTGTGGAATACGCCATTGCTCATTTTTACATAACATTCTAGTATGTATTTACCAGGTTTTAAATGTAGTGTCGTTTCTCCTACTTGGTTTGGAGATAGTAGACCTGAACCACCAACAAATACCACTTCACTAAACCACTTAGGAAGTTTTGCAAACTCGGCATAACCTTCCTCCGATTTTCCTTCCATAATAAGTTTCATAGCACTGTCAAAAACCGGAGCTACTATTTTTTCTGCGTCTTCTGAAGTCTTTCCTTCCGGGTACTTATCGATAAGAAAAAAATGTGTTTGTGGGGAAAGATTCTTGTAACGAAAAGTATTCCATCCAGACGGAATCGTATCTGGCATTTGAAAATCCATATTTGCTGTTACAATCTCAATAACATTCTGGTTTTCAATTTCAACACTTTCCGGTAGCGTTTCTTTTTTATCATCTTTACAGGATTGTAAATACAATAGACTTACTGAAACTAGTAGTAGCATGCCAATAGAAGTGGCTTCTACAAAATGACTTTTAAAAGTTCTCATAATATTGATTTTTTAGTTGATAAATGGATTCATATTTTATATAACAGCCTTTCACTGTCAAACAATTAAAATAATAAAAAAATATTTGTATATCCGTTTAGTGTCCAT